>CANKNP010000385.1 GCA_947483545.1 Deltaproteobacteria bacterium
CGAGGGGGTGCGCCAGCGTGTCCAGCGCGGGCTGGCGGAAGCGCCAGGCGAGCAGGAGGCGCTGCAGCAGGTTTGCACCGAGACCGATCCATGCCGCCGCAGACCAGGGCGCGGCCAGCCAGGGCAGCAGCAGGGTGACCGTGTAGAGGCTCAGCACCGTCAGGAGCGCGGCGGGGTGGCCCCCGATCCCCGGGTAGAGGTTCTTGGCGAAGCCGTCGAACAGGGCCCGTCCCGAGCTGTACATCCGACAGGTGGCGAGGGCGCTGCCGTCCAGGAAGTCGACGTCGAGCCCCGCGCGGCGGGCGGCGCGGACCAGCGCCATGTCGTCCACCACCGAAGCGCGCACGGCCTCGAAGCCGCCCATGCGCGACAGCGCGGAGGCCCGCGCGAGGACGAGCTGCCCGTTCGCGGCGAGCACGGAGCTCCTCCGGCTGCGGCGCACCGCGGGGAGGAAGAGCCAGCTCGTGTAGGTGAGGTGCAGGAGCGGAATCACGAGTCGCTCCACCGGCCCGACGGCAAGCTGCCGCGGCACGGCGCTCAGCAGGTCGGTGGCGACCGGGCCGAGCCGAAGGAGCAGGTCGGATTCCACGCGGACGTCGGCGTCCACGAAGAGCAGCCAGTCGCCGGTTGCGGCGCGCCGGAGCCCTTCGCAGGCGGCGGCCTTGCCCAGCCAGCCGGGGGGCGGGCCTTGACCGCGCAGCAACCGGACGCGGGCGTCGCGCCGACTCCACTTCGCCACCCGGTTGGCCGTGTCGTCGGAGGAGGCATCGTCGAGCACGAGCACCTCGTCCACGTCGGTTCTCAAGAGCGCGTCGATGCATCCGTCGATGGCCGCCGCTTCATCCCGGGCGGGGACGAGCGCGCTGACGCGCCCGGCGAGGCGAGCGCCCCGGCCTGGGCGGGGCCAGGCGAGCACGTTCGCGGCGGTCATGGCGAGAGGGAGGAGGGCGGGTGCCCAGAGCCAGGCGCTCATCGTGTCCACCACGCGCGCAGGCGCTCGACCCGGTCCGCGCGGGCGCCGGTGAACCAGGGGAGGAGCGGGGAGGCGCTGCCGGGGCGCGTGACGCACATCTGCACCAGGGTTTGCATCCAACGCGAGTCGATCGCGGCGGGGCGAACCCGTTCGCCCCAGCCGCGTCCCGTTGGGCTGGTCAATCCGAACCTTAGGTAGAAGCTGCTCTCATCCACGATGGGTCCCACGGTGAGGAGCGTGTCGTCGGTGTGGATGCGGGAGGGGGCCGCGTAGCCCCAGCGCCCGCCGGCTCGGCCCTCGGTGTCGAAGCGCGAGAGCTCGTCAAATTGGAGGCGACCGGACGGTTCCACCCGCACGTCGAGTCGAACCGGGGGATGGGCACCCTCGACCATGTAGTGGACCCGTTCGTGATCGGGCTCCGCCACCCGTCCCCACGCCCATTCGGAGATGCCCAGTTCGCGCAGCGGGCGGTCAGAGCTGTTTTCGTCGTGGTAGCCGCGCCCGTGCAGCGTCAGGTCGCCGAGTCCCGGCGCGCGCAGGTGCAGGCCCGCCTGCGCAGCAGCCGAAAGGATCGCCCACTGGTGGTGACCTTCCCGGGCGGGGTGCCCGAAGGCGGCGGGCCCGTCGAGGTCGAACACCCCGGTGGCGCGTCCCTTGCTCCCGGCGATCGGGAGGTCCAACTCGGCGCGCACTCGCCAGCGCGGACCGACGCATTCGCTTCGCAACACGCTTTCGCCGAACCTCCACCCGCCGTCGACGGGTTCCACCCGCGTCGGGTCGAATTGCTCGAGGTGGTAGAAGGTGGGCTGCCCGGCCTGGTACACCGAGAGGTTCAGCATGGGCAGGTCGATGGCGGCCGTGGTTGGATCCGGGCGTAGAAAGGGAAGAGCCCATCCCCAGATGAGCACGGCGCCGGAGCCGGCATCGTCCACCAGGTCCAGGTAGCGCCACGCAAATGCGCCCGGCCCGCGAGGGGGAAGGTGCAGCGGTCGGGGACGCGCGGTCTCGATCATTTCGGTTGCATTCTCGATGCATCATGTATGCAGTCTGCAACAGCACTCGTCAAGCATCGGAGCCAGCATGGACCCAGTCCAACGTCCCAGCGACCTCAACCCCGGCCCGCTCGAGTCGCCGATCGGCCTCGCCGCCGTCGAATCGATGATGGAGCGACTCGCCCGTGGAGGCCGGCGCGACAAGGCCGGCGAAATCGCGAGCGAGTCGTTGCAAAGCGGAGGCAAGCGGCTCCGGGCCCGCCTGGCGTTGGCCGCGGGTGACGCGCTGGGGGTGGACCGGCGGCGCCTGGTTCCCTGGGCCGCAGCCTGTGAGCTCCTGCACCTCGCCACGCTGGTGCACGACGACATCCAGGATGGAGATCGCCAGCGGCGTGGGCGGCCGACCGCTTGGGCGAACCACGGCGTGGGGCAGGCCATCAACGCGGGTGATCTCATGCTGATGCTCCCCTTCCTCGCCGTCGGCGAGGTCGCGGCGACGGCCACGGTCCGGTCACTCCTGTTCGCGGCGGTCGCGGACGCCGCATGCCGCACGGCCAGGGGACAGGCAGAAGAAATGGACCTCCCCAACCGCGACGATGTCGGCTGGGAGGACTGGCTCTGGGCGGCCGAGGGCAAGTCGGGTGCGCTCCTCGGCCTTCCCGTGCACGGGGCAGCCATCCTCGCCGGGTGGAGCGGTCCAATCGCGCTGGAGCTGGCGTACGTCTTCGGCCGGATCGGCGTGCTCTACCAGCTGCAGGACGACCTCCTGGACCTGGGACTCGGCAAGGGTAAGGGTCGCCGTGCCGCGGACCTCGAGGAGGGCAAGGTCAATGCGCTGGTGGCCGCGCACCTGTTGCTCCATCCCGAGGAGCGGGCGCAGACCCTCGAGATCCTGCGGTCCCCCGAAATCCGCCGCCAGCCCGAAGCGGTGGAGGCGATGGTCAGTCGCCTCTTCGCCGGCGGAGCGGTGGCCTTCGTGAACAGGTCCCTCGAGGGCTCGGTCGCCGGCGTCCGGGAGGGGGCGATCGCTGCCGGCGCGCCGGGCCTCGCCATCCTCGCGGACGAGCTCATCGCGGCCGTCCAGGCCTCCGCCCGCGCCCCGTCCGCCAAACCCAAGGAGAACTGAACATGAAGCCTTACATCGTGATTGGCGCCGGATTCGGCGGGCTTGCGGCGGCCGTTCGCCTGCGGGCGATGGGACATCCCGTGCTCGTACTGGAGGCCAACGAGCAGGCGGGCGGGCGTGCAAGCGTCTTCCGACAGGACGGCTTCACCTTCGACGCCGGCCCGACGGTGATCACCGCCCCCTACCTGCTCGACGAGCTGTTCACCGCGCTCGGGCGCGATCCCCGCGACTACTTCACGCTGGACGCCGTGGACCCCTTCTACCGGGTGCTCTTCCACGACGGCGGGCACTTCGACTACGTGGGCGACGACGAGCGACTCCTCAGCCAGATCGCCGCCATCTCCCCCCGCGACGTCGACGGGTACCGCGCGCTCCTCAAGCAGGCCCAGGACACCTTCGACGTGGGCTACACCCGGCTCGCCGACCAGCCCTTCTCGCGGGTCTCCGACATGCTCCGCGTGGTCCCCGACATGGTCAAGCTGGGGAGCTGGCGCTCGGTCTACGGCATGGTCGCCAAGCACATCCAGGACGAGCGGCTCCGGCAGGTGCTCACCTTCGAACCCCTGCTGATCGGTGGAAATCCCTTCACCGCCCCGTCGATCTACCTCCTGATTCACTGGCTCGAGCGCAAGTGGGGGGTGTGGTTCCCCCGCGGGGGCACCGGCGCGGTGGTCAACGCACTCGTGCAGCTCCTCCAGGAGGTCGGCGTCGAGGTGCGCACGAACTCCCCGGTGACCCGCATCCGGGTGGAGGGCGGGCAGGCCGTAGGCGTCGAGTTGGCCGACGGCAGCGTGGTCGAGGCCGCGGGAGTGGTGTGCAACGGCGACCCCTCGTTCACCTACACCAACCTCATCGATCCCGAGCACCGCCGCACCTGGACGGACCGGAAGGTCGCGCGCGTCCGCCAGTCCATGAGCCTCGTGGTGACCTACTTCGGCACCGAGGGGACCTGGCCGGAGCTCGCACACCACACCATCGTGATGGGGCCTCGCTACCAGAGCCTGCTCGACGACATCTTCCACAAGCGGAAGCTGGTCGACGACATGTCACTCTACATTCACGCCCCCACCCGCACGGACGCCTCGCTCGCCCCTCCCGGAAAGGAGTGCTTCTACGTTCTTTCTCCGGTTCCGAACCAGCTTAGCGGGGTCGACTGGGAGTCTGAACAGGCGCGCTACGAGGACAAGATCCTCGCGAACCTCGAGTCGCGGCTTCTTCCCGGCTTGCGCGGCCGAATCACGACCCGGCACACGGTGGACCCGCGCTACTTCGAGGGGCGCCTCCGCACGCGGGACGGTGCCGCCTTCGGTCCGGAGCCGCGGCTCGAACAGTCCGCGTGGTTCCGCTACCACAACGAGAGCGAAGACGTCGGCGGTCTGTACTTCGTAGGCGCAGGCACCCATCCGGGGGCGGGCG
>CANKNP010000386.1 GCA_947483545.1 Deltaproteobacteria bacterium
CTGCTATCGCCGCACAGATCTGCAGCATGGCCCGCGGCGGCAGCTCCACGCCGTTCTCCTTGGCGCGGATGAACAGCGTCTCCACGTCGAGCCCGGGGATGTACTCCATGAGCAAGCCCCACCGGCCCCCCAACTGCAGGAGATCATCCACCCGGACGATATTCCGATGCTGCAACCTGCCAAGCAGGCGCGCCTCATCCCGCAGGCGTCGCCCCGCATCGCTCTCCGGATCCCACGAGCTGTTCAGGAGCTTCAACGCCACCCGCTTCCGGAATCCGCCCGCGCTCACCATGTCCGCGAGAAAAACGCTCCCGAACGCGCCTTCGCCCAGCGTGCGCACGACCGAGAACGTACGGCGTCCTACCTCACTCGTCCTTGGGTCCACTAGTGCGCCGCCATCGACGTGTCGTACGACGTATCCGTCGGCGTGGCGCCGAACTCGGTGCATTCGCCCGGCGTAAACACCAGGGGCACCTCGAACTCATAGGCATCACCGTCGGCGTCCAGCATGAGCTCGTGGATGTTGTTGACGAGCTGCACCGTCAGCACATCCCCCACGGGGTCGTCCTCGAGGGTTTCGAACATGTCCCCAAACGAGACGAGCGCGTACGGCGTCCAAGCAGCGGTATACCCGGCCGGCGTGAAAATATGGTAGTGCCCTTGCCCTTCGACCGGCTCGGTGTTCGTGCTGGAGTCCGTCAGCGTGAGGTTGGTCACCTCTACGGTCGCGACGGTGCAGCCGACAACGGTGGCTTCAGGGAGCGGCCAGGTGACCCGGATGCCGGGCTCCGTCGATGCGGCGGTGCCTGTATCTGGGGCGGTGTAGGGGGGAGGCGCACATCCGGCGAGCAGGACGACGAGGAGAGCCGAGAGCGAGACGATCAAGGTGGGTCGGGGCATCATTCCAGTCCATAAGGGTGAGGGTCGCAAACGGATTATGGCGGCGGCTCACACCTGCCCAGAGACCTTCATGTCGACGATGCTCAAAGGCCTGCTGCTCGGCAGGCCAGACGGATTCCGCAGCCGGCTCCGCGCCCGGATTTTCGGCGGGGAGGCTGCCGCGAAGGCTCCCGCGAATGGCGCGCCCGGCGGGCCGGAGAGACCCGCCGTCGAGGCCGCCGAGAAGTCCCTCGCGCTCCGCAAAGAGCCCCCGCGCGATGTCACGCCGCCCGATGGCTACGAGGTCGTCCTGCACAAGGACGCGCTCGACAAGGGCCGCATCATCGAGATCATCATCGGCGGGACCGCCATCGCCGTCGCGAATGTGGACGGCACCTACTACGCGATCTCGAACACCTGCGCGCATGCCGATGGTCCGCTCGGTGAAGGCACGCTCGACGGCTGCATCGTCGCTTGCCCCTACCATGGCTGGCAGTACGACGTCCGCGATGGTCAGTGCAAGACGAACGCGTACGCCAAGGTGCCCACCTACCCGGTCCAGATCGTCGGAAACGCTGTGTGCGTCAAGCTGTGAAGCGTCCGAACGGGCTCGCGGGCCAGACCTCGCCGTACCTTTTGCAACATCAGCACAATCCGGTCGATTGGCACCCCTGGGGACCAGAAGCGCTGGAGTTGTCGCGGCGCGAGGACCGCCCGATCCTGCTCTCGGTCGGGTATTCCGCGTGCCATTGGTGCCACGTCATGGAGCGCGAGTGCTTCGAAGACGACGTGATCGCCGCCGAGATGAACCGTCTTTACGTGTGCATCAAGGTAGATCGCGAAGAGCGGCCGGACGTGGACAACCTCTACCAGACCGCGGTGCAGCTCCAACGTCGCTCGGGTGGTTGGCCCTTGACCGTGTTTCTCCTGCCCGACGGGCGCCCCTTCTACGCCGGGACCTATTTTCCGCCTGAGCCCAGGCACGGGCTGCCCGGGTTTGGTCAGGTCCTGACCCAAGTCCACCGTGCGTACACCGAGCGACGGGACGAGGTCGAGAAGGCTGGCAGCGCGATCGCGAACGCGATTGTCCGTGTACAAACCCCCGGCGAAGGGGATCTGGCCCCTGCCCTCGTGGACGAGGCGGTCCGCGCGCTTCTCGGCCGCATGGACACCGAGGAAGGCGGGTTCGGCGAGGCCCCCAAGTTTCCGAGCGTGCCCGCGCTCAGCCTGCTCTGGCGAGGCGGATCGATGGGCGGCGAGCCCGAAGACGCCGAGCAGATCGAGGTGCGCGAGGCCTCGGCCGCCGCTGTGCTGCTCACGCTGGATCGCATGGCCCGCGGGGGAATCTACGACCACATCGGCGGGGGGTGGCACCGCTATTCGACCGACGGCGAGTGGCTCGCGCCGCACTTTGAGAAGATGCTCTACGACCAAGCCCTGCTCGTGCCGATCTACGTGGACGCCGCCAGGTGGTGTGAGCGTCAGGGCCAGCCCGATCCCACCCTCCCCACGGCGGCCAGGCGGGCGTGCGATTGGGTGCTGCGGGAGATGACCAGCCCCGAAAGCCTGTTCTACTGCGCGACGGACGCCGACTCCGAGGGGATCGAGGGCAAATTCTTCGTCTGGTCCAAGGCCGAGGTCGATTCGTTGCTGGGCCCCGACGCCCCGGCATTTTGCGAGGTTTTCGACATCACGCCGCGGGGGAATTGGGAGGGGAAAAACATCGCCCGGCTGAAGCTCCCGATCGAAAAGAGCTGTGAGCGCCTGGGGATCGAGCCTTCAGCGCTTGCGCCGATGGTGAAAACCCTCTTCGACGCCCGCGCCAAGCGCATCCCGCCGATGTTGGACGACAAGGTGCTGGTCTCCTGGAACGCGCTGATGATCACCGCTCTGCTCTCCTACAGCCGCCGGTCGGACGACCCTCGCTATCGGACTGCCGCACTACGGGCCGCCAACGCGATCTTCTCTCTGCTCATGGTGGACGGCGACCTGGCCCACAGCCGCTGCAAGGGTTTGACCGCCGGCGCCGGTTTCCTCGACGATCACGCAGCGCTCGGACTCGCCTGTTTGCACCTCGTGGAAGCCGGCGAGGGCCCGATCTGGCTGGACCGCGCGCTTGGCCTCGCCATCGCGATTCATGCCCGTTTTTCCACTCCCGAGGGCTATTTTCAAACCGCCGACGGCGCCGACCCCCTCTTCGTCCGGCCACGCGACACCCAAGACAGCGCGCTCCCCTCCGGCACCGGCCTCGCCGCCAGCTTCTTCCTGCGTCTTCACGCCCACACCTCCGAGATCCGCTGGCTCGGACAGGTCGAACACATCCTCGCCGGCCACGCCGGGCAGATGGACCAGAACCCGTTCGGCACCAGCCTGCTGCTCGCCACGTTGGACGCCTATGATCGCGGGTTTACCGAGGTCGTCGTCAACGCCCCCGAGCTGCGCACCGTGGCCCTCTCCCTGGCGGATCCCGACACCGTCGTGCTCTCTCTGGAGGCCCTTCCGCCCGACCACCCCGCTGCCGGCGGAAGGACCGCCGATCAGCCCACCGCCTGGGTCTGTCGCGGTCAGACGTGTTCGCTGCCAGTCCACGACGCCGATGGGCTCCGGGGCCGGTTGAATTCCCGCTGATTCGGGCGGCCTTGGGACCACCGGCGTGGATCCCAAACCGCCGTGAAAACGGCCGTGGGGTCGGGGACGCCCCCCCTCACCTCGAATACCGCTCCCGCAACCTCCACCTTGCCACATCGTCATCCACCCCGGCCGACGTGATCTCTCGCGAGGCCAAATCGTACTCTATCGGCACGACCCAGGTGCGTTGGAGCGACACGTCCGCGGGATGCTGGCCGTCCCCCAGGGCAAGCTGGCCTGCTGCCACCCCGCGTTGATGCGGCAGGGAATACTGAACGGTGCCGGTGCCAAAATGCATGCGTCCCTCCCCGTGATCGGCGAACACGATCTCCACGGCGGCGTCTACGCTCCGGGTCGAAAATACGACGCGGAGCCGCTCGCGAGACCGCAGGACCGGCACCTCGACCAGGACCTCGCGGATCCCCTCGAAGGGGGTCCGCCCGAGGCCCAGGGGATCGCCGTCTTCCAGCCGAATCGCGAGCCCCGGTGGCAGCTCCAGCAGGCTGATCACCTGCTCCGGAAGTTGCAGGCGCATGACCAGCGGCTCGAACCGGAGCGGCGAGCGGTTCCCCACGATCAGCTCGTGGACGCGGTCCACTCCTCGTTCGACCCCCGGGAGGCCCCGAAGCGGACGCACCCACACCTCCGGCAGGTCCGGCAGCGCGCCCGTCGCCCGAACCCAGCCCTCATGCTCCTCGCGCCACGACCGCAAGAGCCGCGGGCGGAAAGCTGGCCGCTCCTCATTCACCACCCCCGCGCAACGGGTGCAGAGCCACAGGCCGTTGTCCAGAGAGCCCAACTCCTCGAGCGCGGCCGGTCCGAGGGGAGTGATCGGAATCGGCAAGATCGAGCACACCTCGCCTTGGACTTCGAAGTGTCCAGCGGCCGCCAACACCGTGCGTTGGCGGCAGTCGGGGTTGGAGCAGACGCGGGCGGCGCGCTCGGCGAGGGTGGTCTGGCGGACGGCGGGGAACATCA
>CANKNP010000387.1 GCA_947483545.1 Deltaproteobacteria bacterium
CAACCGGCTCACCTCGCTCGTCGCGGGGACGGTGGCGACGCTGTGCTCGCACCTGTGGCTCGGGGGGCGGGCGCCGGCGAATTCGGATTGGGCCGCGCTTGGCGTGATTGGGATCGCGGTGGGGTTTCTGGCGGTGGCGGAGCGGCGGAAATAGGGCCCTACCTCCGCACCACCGAAGCCGGCAGCGTCCGCCACCGCTCCAACCCCTCGGCCGGCACCGGGTCCTGTCCGTCCAGGAAAAGCGCCAGCGCGTCCAGACTGTCCACGCCCCAGAACATTTCGCCATCGACGATCATGGTGGGCACGCCGAACACCCCCGCTTCCAGCGCCGCGGCCGTGTTGGCCTTCAAGCGGGACTTGGCGGGTTCTTCGCCCGCTTCCGCCAGACAGCGCGCGCCTTCAAGACCGGCGCGGTCGAGCACGTGCTGGATCGTCGGGGCGTCCTCCACCCCTTCGCCCGTCTGCCACACGGCGGCGAACAACGCGGTGATCCTCGCCTGTTGCTCCCCCGGAGCGTGATCGGGCAACCCAGCGACGCGCATCGCGAGCAGCGGGTTGAACGGGTGCGTGGGCGGTGGAATCAACGGGAGTCCGGCGGCGTGTGCTTTCCGAAACGCATCCTTGTATGCGTACATTCGCCGAACCGGGATCTCTGCGGGGCCGCGGGTGCCGTGGGCTGCCAGCAGGACCCCGAGCAGCGTGGGCACGGGGACGAGGGCTGACCCCGTGGGAGCGAGCAAAGCAGGAAGCCGATGCCAGCAGATGTAGGCGAAGGGCGAGAGCAGGTCGAAGTGAAAGCGGACGGTGCGCATGCCCCGCGGTATCCGTTAGCAGGAGCGTATGCGAACGAACCTGCTCTTGTTGGCGCTCCTCGGCGTTGGCTGCCCCAAGTCCGCGGAGGAGTCTGCGCTCGGGGACGACACGGCGCCGAATGTGGACTCAGAGACGGCCGAGCCGGGCGACTCGGAGGAGGACTCTCCGGACTCCGACGAGAGCGGGGACACCTCCGAGCCGGTTGACACCCACAACGAGACCCCGTCCAACACAGAGTTGCCCAAGGCGGACTGTGTGCAGTACGGCGAAGGATCGGATGGCGATACCTGGCAATACACCTTCGATAGCCTGGAGAACTCGACCGAGGATGCCTACCACAATGCCGAGGATTCCGCGGGCGACTACGCCTATCGCTACGTCTGGAACGAGGGTTTGCTCCAACAGTCGGCGTTTGATGACGCCAACGATGGCGTCGTCGATGCGCTCTCCGTCTACACCTACGAGGGCCAACTGCTCGCCACACGCTCCGACGACGACACAGCGAACGGGGACTACGAGGAGGTCTACCGGTACACCTACGACGGTGACGACAACCTCTCCCGCATCGACCGGGACGACGAGGACGACGGCACCATCGACGCCGAGTATGTCTACACCCGCGATGAGCAGGGCCGCGTCACGATGCTCACCATCGACGAAGGCCCAGACGGCCTTGTGGACACCCTCTACTACCAGACCATCACGGAGCTGGAGGACGGCGAGGTGCTCTACCACTTGATCCTCGACGAGGACGCCGATGAAGAGGCCGACCGCGTGACCGACTCCTATTACGACAATCAAGAGCGCCTGACCTACCAGCAGGTGGACAGTGATGGCGACGGGGTCTTGAATTGGGCCTACACGTATGGCTACGACGAGGTGGGGTTGCTCGCGACGCTGGAATACCTGGCGTTCGACGCCCGCGGGGATGAGGACTACAACGTGTTCACCTCCTACACCTACGACCGGTGGGACCGGGACGAACAATGGTATGAAGATTGGTCGTTTGGGGATCCGTACATTTGGGAGTGGACGTGGAGTTGTTCGGGGTAGGGGCCATTGCCGCCGATCTTGAACGGCCCTCATCCGCCCGCGCGTACACGGGCACCTTCTCCCGCCGGGCGGGAGAAGGGTAGAACCTACGGAATTCGGGGTACGGGCACTACCCCCCTGCACCCTTGACACGTCCAGGCTATACTACCCCCCGTGGTCCTCCTCTTGCCCACCTTGCTGGCTTGCACCTCGGTCATGCGGGTCCCCGGGCCATTGGCCTCGATGCGGGACGACACCGAACGCCCGACCGCCGTCGCTCAGACCGCCCGGTCGGCTCCCACCCGTCCCACGCCCACCCGCGCGGGCGGAACCGGCACCGGCCAGGCCATCGCCAACGCAGCTCTCCGCCTCGAAGGCGTCAAGTCCATCGTGGTCGCCGGCGAGACCTACCGCTACGATTGCTCGGGGTTCGTGGAAGCGGCGATGGCCGCGGCCGGGTTTGTCTACACCGGCAGCACCCGGGATCTTTTCGCCACCGCGAAGGATCTCGGCGTCCTGCATCGGCGCCACCGTCCCGAGATCGGCGATCTCGCGTTCTTCGACGACACGTACGATCGCGATGACGACGGCAGGGTCAACGATCCGCTCAGCCACGTCGCAGTCGTGACTGCTGTGGATGCGTCGGGAACGGTGACCATGATGCACCTTGGCAGCAACGCCGTGCGCACGCTCACGATGAACCTCCGGGATCCAGAGATCCACAAGGATGAAGCCGGCACGTTGCTCAACGACTACCTGCGTGCCTCTTCCAAGCGGGATGGGCCCCAGACCAGACGATTGGCGGGGGAATTGTGGGTGGCGTATGGCAGCCTTTGGAAGCCTTCGGCGGTCGCTCAAAACCCCTGAGCGAAGTCAATGTAGAGCTGCATGTCGGGCAGAAACTCAAGGGCAGCGTCCGGCACGTTGCGGCCGAAAGACCAGAGCGGGGCCGCGAGGGTGACGCCAAACAGTGTAGGTCGAACGCCGAGCGTGTCGGTGATCGAGTGGAGCGCGAGCGTGGCGCCCGTGGCGGAGAATTGGGTGCTGTCGTTGGTCTGACCGAACCCGTATTCTACGCCCGGCACGATCTGAAGCTCTGTGAGCCACAAGAGCGGAAGTGGAACCTGGGCATTTCGGAACACCGCCCAGCGGTACTCCAGGTTCGCGACCAGCTTCTGGTTCGCGAGGTAGAGGTCCGCTGGCAGCGAGCGCAAATCCCCGGGCCCGCCGAGCGTCAACAGGCGATGCTCCACGTCACCGGAGGCCCAGCCGGCCTTGGCGCGGAGCGCAAGGATATGCCGAGGGTGCAGGGGCACAAGCTGCGTCGCGGAGATCCCCGCTGCAGACCAACGATTTTCGCTGCCAGGCACAAAGCCGCCGCTGACCTGCGCGCCGTAACGATGGCCGGACAAGGAGGCCTCACTTCGCGTCTCCCACGCCCAGCTCAGGTAGCCACCAACCGCGATCGCGCCGGTATCCGTGGGGCGGAAGTTGGGGTCGAGGTACGCCGATTCCCCCAACACAACGAGCCGCAACGCGCGGGACTGTCGGTTCACCAGCGGTCCGAAGGCCAGGATGTAGCCGACGCTCACGCTGGCGATGTCCTGCTCATCGTGCGCGAGGATGCCGATCGCCCGGTGGTGCGTGTCGCCGTGGGGCCGGAGGAGCAGGCTGCCCCAGAGATCGACGTTGCCCTGCGTCGGGGAGAACCCGTCGGCCCCGCCCGCCAGAAGCACGTCCCAGCGCGAAGGCCAGCGGTTGTTGGCGCCCTGAGACTCCGCGATGTTGGAGGAGGCGATGCTCACCGCGCGCGTGTCTGAGAGCGGCAGGTTCACGCTGCCCTCGCCGGTGACCCAGGGCGTGGTGACGCCGTCGGCGGTGACGAGCACGACCTCCGTCGGGGCGTTCACCTGGGCGGTGCGCGCAACGCCGGTCGGATCCCCTCGCTCGGTCACGATCGCGTAGTCCTGGTCCACATCGTAGCGTGCGAGCCACCCGTCCCGCACTGCCCCCGGGACCGGATCTTCGGAACCGAACAATACTGAGCTCCTCACTTTTGTTACATCGGTCAACAGCCGGCGGGATTCGGCGAGGGCGGCGCCGGGGCCGAGCAGGTCGTCGAGCTGCCGGCTGGCGGCGCGGGCGGGAATGCGCCCCTCGAAGAGGTCGAGCAGGGGCGGATCCTCCGGGAAGGCCTCGCTGAAAATGTCCCCGTAGAAGGGGAGCGTTCCATCGTTGAGGAGCGCATCTACGACCGGGTTCCATGTGAGCCAGCCCAAGGTGCGGCGGAGGTCGGGGGCGGGGAGGGCGCGGGCGGTGGCGTCCGCGACAAAGGCGCGATCCCAGCCCGAGGGCAACGGCGTTGTCGCCTCGATCATGGCCTGTCGGACGGCGCGTTGGTGGTACGGTCGAAAGAGCCAGAGCAAGCGGAACGTGTGGTCGGACAGGTAGACCATGCCGGGGGCCGCCCGGGCGAGGTGGAGGAGGTCCCGGTCCTGGACGAGGGTGACAGGAACACCGGGAGAAGCGCCCTCGAGCAGGCGGCGGCCAACGGCGGCGGACGTGGGGGTGAGGCCGGGGCGAGTCACCAGGGTGATCGCGCTGTCGGGTTCGTGGTGAACGCGGCCTCGCGG
>CANKNP010000388.1 GCA_947483545.1 Deltaproteobacteria bacterium
CTTCGACATCGACAGCCGGGCGATTCGCGCCGAGAGCCGGGAGTGCGGGGAGGCCGGCGGCTTCGGGTTCTGGAACTACTGGTTCAAGCCGATCAAAGAGATGGAAGACGAGATGAAGAAGCTCAAGCCTTGAGCACCCTCCTTCTTTTGCTGGCCTGCGCTGCCCACCGCCCGCCGACGGTCGAGGACGTGAACGAGGATGTACCCGGCGTCTCCGCGGTTCACTCCCCGGTCGATGCCCAGCGGGAGTCGCTCGCCAACACGATGAACACAGCCGCCGCCGAAGCGGCGAAGGCGGGCGACTTTCAAACCGCGAAGGCGGTGTATGCGAGGTTGCGTGACGACTTCGCCGACACCGCCGCGGGCGCCAAGGCGGGCCGGCGGTATGACGAGGTCGCGTCGGTGGGAACGGCAGCCCCCGTGATCGCCGTCTCGCAGTGGTACCAAGGCGTGGGCGACTGGGCGGCGAACCCGCTGACCCTCGTGCTCTTCTTTGAGACCTGGTGTCAGCACTGCGGCCCGGAGATGCCGGACGTGGTCGCGTTGCAGGCGATGTATGCGCCCCGCGGCCTCGGGATCGTCGCGTTCACCAAGGTCTCGCAGACCGCTACGGACGAGACCGTGCGGGCGTTCATCGCAAAGCACAAGCTCACGTTCCCGGTCGGCCGGGAGCTCGGGGGCTCGATGAGCACCGCCTTCGGCGTGTACGGCATCCCGGCAGCGGCCCTGGTCAAAGACGGTGTGATCGTCTGGCGTGGGCACCCGACGCGGCTCACGGAGGCGCTGATCACGCCCTATCTGTCGGGCCCGGCAGCCGGACGGTGACGGCCCTGGAGATGTTGAGCGGCCCTCATCCGCCCGCGAGTACGCGGGCACCTTCTCCCGCCGGGCGGGAGAAGGGGAGAACCAGAGGCGTCGCCCGCCGGGAGAAGGCTGGAACCAGTGGCGTCGCCCGCGGGGAGAACGCGAGGACCAGAATCGTCGCCTCACCGGGGATGTTCCTACCCTTCTCCCCCTGGGAGAAGGTGGCGCCGTCTTCGGCGCCGGAGGAGGGCTCCCCGCCGGTGTCCAACCGACCCCGACACCCCCCCGATTCGCACGGGCGTTTCCCGGCCACGTCGAACCGAGCGACCAAGGGGCGAAGCCCGCCCTCCCCTGGCCCAAGGTGAACACGCGATGCGCACGCCTGTCCTGATCGTCTCCGGGTTCCTGGGAAGCGGAAAAACGACGCTCGTTCGGCGTCTTCTGGAGCAGAGCCAGGCCGCAGGGATCCGGACCGCCGTGATCTCCAATGAGCTGGGCGCGCTGGGCATCGACGAGGCGCTTCTGGGCGGTGGACGGGAGGAGTTTGTCGAGTTGGCCGGTGGCTGCGTGTGTTGTCAGCTCTCGGACGCGCTGGTGGACACGCTGGTTCGCCTGCACGACACAGTGAACCCCGACCGCATCGTGATCGAGACCAGCGGCGTGGCGCTCCCCTTCGAGACCCAGATGCACCTCTACCGCCCCGCCGTGCGCGATTGGATCGGGGATGAAGCCTGCGTTGTCGTTGTGGACGCCACCGGGAGCGCGTTCGACCGCTTCGTGGATCCCGACGGCGAAGCGACCCCCAACGGCACCTTCGACCAGCAGGTGCAGAGCGCCGACCTGCTCGTGCTCTCCAAGGTCGATCTCGTTGACCCCGACGCGATGATCGCCCGGCTCGGCGCGCTCGCCCCCGGCACCGCCGTGCTGCCCGCGATCCAAGGGGACCTCCCCGCCGAGGTGCTGTTCCCATCGGGTCCCCGCCCCCGCAACTTCACGCATCGCCCGCACACGCACGACATGTTCACGAGCGAGGAGCTGCATATTCCCGAGGGCCTCTCCATCGCGGCCGTCGAGGCCCGGCTCGGGGAGCTTGGCGCGCTTCGCGTCAAGGGCTTCGTGGCGACCGACCAGGGCGTGCGCATCGTGCAGGGCGTGGGGCGACGGCTGGAGCTGGTAGACCCGGGGGCGTTGACGATCGACCCGGAGCTGATCGGCCGGGTGGTGGTGATCCGGCGTGTGGAGGGCAGCGTGCGGCACGGGTGAATGCGGGGTAGTCCCGCGCCGATGACAAATCCCCCTCGTCCGCCCGCCGTGCTCGCCGAAACCCTCGTCGGGATCGACGTCGCCCGCGCGCTCAACGCCACATCGTTGGGCATGCAACACTCGATGATCCTCGGGATATCGGGGCAGGTGCGGGCCGCCATCGCGGCCGGCCAGGAGATCTGCAACTTGACCGTCGGGGACTTCGACCCCGCCCAGTTCCCCATCCCCACAGCGCTTCGGGACGCGACGGTCGCCGCCTACGACGCCGGCCAGACCAACTACCCGCCTGCCGAGGGCGTTCCTGAGCTTCGCCGGGCGATCTGTGACTGGTATGCCCGAGACCTCGGTATCGCGATCACGCCCGACTGGGTGGTCGTCGCCAGTGGCGCCCGCCCGGTCATGTACGCGATCTACCGGCTCTTCCTCGAGCCCGGCGACGAGCAGCTCTTCCCTGCGCCGTCGTGGAACGCCAGCTACTACGGTCAGATCACCGGGGCGAAGGCCACGCCGCTACCCACCCGCGCCGAGGACGGCTTCTTCCCGGACCCCGAAGCGCTGAAAACCTCGCTCCGAACGGCACAGCTCTTCAGCCTCAACAGCCCGCTCAACCCCACCGGCACGGTCATCGCCCCCGCGCGCCTGTCCGCGATCGCCCGCGCCATCGTCGGCGAGAACAACCTCCGCCGGGCAGAGGGCCGCCGTCCCGTCATGTGGATGTGGGATCAGGTCTATTGGCAGCTTTGCTTCGGCGAGGTGCAGCACGCCCACCCCTGCGCGCTCGTGCCCGAGGTCGCACCCTACGTCGTGACCGTGGACGCCATCTCCAAAGCCTTTGCCGCCACCGGATTGCGCGTCGGCTGGGCCGTGCTCCCGCCGCCGCTCGCCAACGCAATGAAGGCGTTGATCGGGCATATTGGCGCCTGGGCCCCGCGCCCCGAGCAGATCGCCACTGCGGCCTGGCTCTCCCAGCCCGACGCCATCGCCGCCTTCCGCCGCGACTTCCACGCCGCCATCCAGGCGCGGCTCAACCTGCTCCACAAAGCACTCACGGCCCTTGGCATCCCGCACATCGCCCCCGCCGGCGCGATCTACCTGTCGGTGCGCTTCGACGTGTTCGGGCGGCCCGGCGTGGACGGCGCCCCGATGAAGACCAACGAGGACATCCGCCGCTGGCTCCTCAGCGCAGCGGGCATCGCCGTTGTGCCCTTCCAAGCCTTCGAGATGGCCGAGGACACGGGCTGGTTCCGCATCTCGGTGGGTGCTGTGAGCATCCCGAGCCTGCAGGCCGCGATGGAGCGGTTGGGGCGGGTCTGGGAAGGTTGAACGCGGAGCGAGGAGCGGAACGCGAGCAGGGGGCTAGCCCCGACGCGGGAGTACCCGCGCCGGGGGCCCGCGCGACGTTGAATTCTGCGGCTCCGGGAGCAGCCGCGGCGCCCGCTGCGAGCCCTCGCGGGCGGCGCTCCCGGCGTATGAACTACGGACTCCTAGCGCCCGCGCTTCTCCAACCACCGCGTGGTCTGCCCGACGATGTCGGTGTCCGGCACGCCCTTCCAGTCCGCGAGGAACTGGGCGTTGCCCTTGTCCGTGAGCGGGTGCAGGACAAGCTGCTTGAGCACCTTGAACGGGATCGTCGCCACGTGCGCGCCCAGCTCGGCCGCCTGAACGACATGCAGCGGATCGCGGATGCTGGCGGCCAGGACCTGGGTCGTGAGCGCCGGATCGTTCTTGTACACCTTCACGATGCTGGAGATGAGCTGCATGCCATCGATGCCGATGTCATCGAGCCGGCCGATGAACGGGGAGATGTAGGTCGCGCCGGCCTTTGCGGCCATCAACGCCTGCCCGGCCTGGAAGCAGAGCGTGACGTTGGTGTGGATGCCCTCGCTCGTGAGCGCCGAGCAGGCCTTCAGGCCCTCCAGCGTGAGCGGGATCTTGACGACGACGTGCGGGCTGACCCGCGCGAGCAGCTTGCCCTCGACGATCATCGTCGGCGCGTCCTGCGCGACCACCTCTGCGGAGACCGGTCCGTTCACGATCTCGGTGATCTCGTAGATCGTCTCGATGAAGTCGCGCCCCTCCTTGGCGATCAACGAGGGGTTCGTCGTGACCCCGTCGATGATGCCCCAGCTGTGGGCTTCGCGGATCTCGGAGAGGTTTGCCGTGTCGATGAAGATCTTCATGCGGGGTGGGTAACCCGCAGGGAAAGTGGCGGCCGCCGATCCGCGCGCTCGGCGAGCCTCGCTCGCGGCTCGACGGTCTCTTTGCACCGTTCCTACCGGCGGAACGCGACGGTCCGGCGAAGACGCCGGGCCGCCGCCTTCCACCTGGAACGGTGCGGGTGGGGGCCGATCCGCGCGCTCGGCGAGCCTCGCTCGCGGCTCGACGGTCTCTTTGCACCGTTCCTACC
>CANKNP010000389.1 GCA_947483545.1 Deltaproteobacteria bacterium
ACATTTCGAAGGAGTGGCGCGAGCGATTGCCGGCGCACTTTGTGATCCAGGAGTTGACGCCTGTCGGGGTGTTGACGAGCACCGACGGCACCCGCAAGTTCCTGTGGCACACGGCTGAGGGGCAACAGATCGAAAGCGTGCTGATCCCCGAGGAAGATCGCCTGACGTTGTGTGTATCGACGCAGGTCGGCTGCGCGATGGCGTGTACGTTCTGTCTCACCGGGGACTTGGGGCTCAAGCGCCACCTGAAGCCCGGGGAGATCATCAACCAGCCGCTTCAAATCCTGCGAATCCTGCCGGAAGGCCAGCGCATCACCAATATCGTGATGATGGGCATGGGCGAGCCGCTCCACAACTACGACAATCTCGTGGCGGCGCTGCGTGTGTACCTGGACGAAAATGGCCTTGGCATGAGCCATCGCCGGATCACGGTCTCGACCGTTGGGTTGGTCCCGGCCATGAAAAAGCTGACAGACGAGCTGCTGGTGAACCTCGCGGTGAGCCTGAACGCCTCGACCGAGGAACAACGCCGACAGGTGATGCCGATCACCAAAAAATATTCGATGGCCGAGCTGCTCGAAACCTGTCGAGAATTGCCCATTCACCATCACAAGCGCATCACTTTTGAGTACGTGATGATGGCGGGGTTCAACGATTCGCTGGAGGACGCCGCCCGGCTCTCGAAGCTGCTGCGGGGCATCCGATCGAAGGTGAACCTCATCCCGTACAATGAGAACCCGTCGCGGGACATCAAGCGCCCGGGGCAAGAGGTCGCCAAGGCGTTCCAACACTATCTGGTCACCCGCGGCGTGCAGTGCAGCATCCGCAGCACCCGCGGCAAGGACATCTCCGCCGCCTGTGGGCAGCTTGGAAAGGCGGATCCCACGACTGTCGGCATCTTCGGCCCACCCCCTGTTTCGGAGTCTCCATGAAAGCCAAGTCCCCCGAGTTGCTTGAGATCCTCAACGACGTGCTGTCGGCCGAGCTGACCGCGATCAACCAATACTTCCTGCACGCGAAGATGTGCAAGAACTGGGGGTTCCAAGCGCTTCACAGCTATGTGCGGAAAGAGAGCATCGACGAGATGAAGCACGCCGAGCTGATCTCGGAGCGCATCCTGTTCTTGGAGGCGCTGCCAAACTTTCAGCGACTGTACAAGCTGAACATCGGGCAGAACGTGCAGGAGCAGTTTGAGAGCGATCTGGCGCTGGAGGTCATCGCGATCGAGCGGCTGAACAAGGGCATCGAGGTGGCCCGCGGGCTCGGGGATCATGGCACGCGCGAGCTGCTGGAGCGCATCCTCGTGAGCGAAGAGGAGCACTTGGACTGGCTCGAGACGCAGCTGGAGACGATCCGCCAAGTGGGCCTGCCGAACTACCTCGCGCAGCAGATCCGGGAGTAGGCCATGGACGTGGTGTTGGACTTCGAGCGCCCGCTCGTCGAGCTGCGCCGTCGGATTGACGGCTTGCGCAGCCTGGAGTCGGGGACCCCCTCGGCAGCGATGGCGCTCTCCATTGGGGAGCTGGAAAAGCAGGCGACGAGGCTCCAAGAACAGATCTTCGCGAACCTGTCGCCTTGGCAGCGCACGCTGCTCTCGCGGCACCCGGGCCGTCCAAACTTCGATGAGTATGTGCGCGGCTGGACCACCGATTGGGTCGAGCTGCACGGCGATCGCGCGGGGCACGATGACCAGGCGATCGGCGGGGGCGTCGCGATGTTTCGCGGTCAACGGGTCCTGCTCATCGGGCATCGCAAGGGGCGGACCACGCGCGAGAACGTGGCGTGCAACTTCGGGATGGCGCTGCCGGACGGCTATCGGAAGGCACTGCGGTTGATGAACCTCGCGAACCGCTTCCAGATGCCGATCATCACGTTGATCGACACGCCGGGGGCGTACCCAGGGCTCGACGCGGAAGCTCGGGGACAAGCCGAGGCTATTGCTCGTAACTTGCTTGAAATGTTCACGTTCAGGGTGCCCATCGTCGTGTGCGTGATCGGCGAAGGCGGGAGCGGCGGCGCGCTCGCGCTTGGCTGCGGAAACCGGGTGCTGATGATGGAGCACGCGGTCTACTCGGTGATCTCGCCCGAAGGCTGCGCCGCCATCCTTTGGCATGACCGGTCGGAGGGGCCGAGGGCCGCGGAGGCGCTGAAGATCACGGCGTCGGACTGTCTCCGGTTCGGCGTCGCGGACGAGGTCGTGGCCGAGCCGGTCGCTGGTGCACACCGTGCGGCGGTGGATGCCGTCGGGCGGCTCGGGGATGCCGTCGAGCGGCACCTGTTGGAGCTGGCCGCGCTGGGTCCCGAGGGGCTGGTCACGCAGCGATATGAGCGGTTCCGGGCGCTGGGCGCGTTCGAGATGGCCAGGTGACCACCTGGCGGATCGCTCCGGGGGTACGCGGGCAGCCACCGGGGAACGCGACCCCCACTTGGTCGTCGGGCGGCGACCTGCCAGTAGATGTGCAGCGACTCGATGTGCCCGGCGACAAGTCGATCTCCCACCGGGCCGTGTTGTTCAATACGCTGGCGGTCAGGACATCCGGCGGTGTCGCGCGGGTTCGCGGGCTGCTCGAATCCGAAGACGTGATCGGGACGATCCGCGCGTGTGAACAGCTTGGGGCGCGGATCACCCGGGGGGATGGGGACTGGTGGATCGGCGATGGAACAACCGGAGGGCCTCAGAAAATTCCATTTGAGACAAACAAAGGATCTCCGCTGACAATCCCGTGCGGGAATTCCGGCACCACCGCGAGGCTCCTTTGCGGGGTGTTGGCCGGCGGGGATCGGGTGGCCACGCTCATGGGGGATCCCTCCCTCTCGCGTCGGCCGATGCGGCGCGTGATCGACCCGCTCAGGGCGATGGGCGCTGGCTTTTCGGCGGGTGCTGATACCCTGCCGCTCACGGTTTACCCCTCGCCGCTCCATGGTATCGCCTGGTCCTCCGACGTTGCCAGCGCACAGGTGAAGTCCGCGGTGTTGCTCGCCGGCTTGTCGGCCAGCTCCCCGACGATTTTCACCGAGCCGACGCTTTCGCGTGATCACACCGAGCGGATGCTCACCCGGATGGGCGCCCACCTGACCGTGGACGGCACCACCACAACGCTCAGTCCAGGCGCGTTGACCCCGCTCGATCTGACCGTGCCGGGCGACATCTCCAGCGCGGCGTTCTGGTTCGTCGCCGCCTGCGTGCTCGGGCGCCCGCTGGTTGTGAACACGGGCATCAACCCCACGCGGACGGGCTGCCTCGGCGCGCTGTTCCGCATGGGCGCGAGCGTGTACCTTCAGGCCGATGGCGGCTGGGAAGAAGCCGGCGACGTGTGTGTCACCCCGGGGCCGCTCCGGGGCGTTCGCATCGACGGCGCCTGGATCCCCCGGCTGATCGACGAGATCCCGGTGCTCGCCATCGCGGCGGCCTTCTGCAACGGCGAGACGGTGTTCGCCGACGCGAAGGAGCTGCGCGTCAAGGAGTCGGACCGCATCGCGAAGGTGGTCGAGGGCCTCACCGCCATGGGGGTAGAGGCTCACGCAAACCCTGACGGCATGCGGATCGTCGGGCGGGGCGGGGCGGGGGTTCACGCCGCCGCGATCGAGAGCGCTGGGGACCATCGCATCGCCATGGCCTTCGCCATCGCAGGGCTCGCCTGTGGCATGGAGATCCACGACGTGGACTGCGTGGACACCAGCTATCCAGGGTTCCTGGCGACGCTGCAGCGCCTTTCGCCCGGCTCAGGCGTGCTACGAGGGCCGGATGCACCGTGATCTGGTCGAGATTTCCAATGTCTGGCAGTGTGATGTCCGTATCGATGCGCTGAAGGCGGAGCACGAGGGGCTCAACCGGGCGATCAAAGCCGCGGAGGCGAGGCTGGCCGAGACCGTGACGGCGTTGGCGGCCGCGACGCAGGGGCTGACCACGGCAAAAGCGGCGGAGCGGGCCAATAGCCGGGAGCTGGACGGCTACGTCGAGAAGCGGACGGCGACGCGCCAGATGATCAACACGGGAACCGCGCCTGACTATGCCGCCGCCGAGCGCCAGTTGGCCAGCGTCGGCGTACGCATCGACGTGCTGGAGACCTCCGGGATTGAGCTGCTGGACGCGGTGGACGCCGCCCAGGCGACGCTCGCCCAAGCCGAGGCGGCGAAGCGGGGGGCGGAGGTCACGCTCGCGGACGCCAAGGCCGCGCTTGCCTGCAAGGACGGGCCGATTCGGAAGGAACTCGGCGAGATCCTGCCGCGCCGGGAGGCGGCCTGGGGAGAGGTGGACCCAGCGCTCAAGCCGACCTATCTGGACCAGCGACGCAAGAAGCGAAAGGCCCTGGTGTTGGTGATCGACAAGACGTGCAGCGCGTGCTCGACGTTCGTGCCGCCGCAAGTGTGGTTGGACACGGAGGCCGGGCGGGAGGCGCACCGGTGTACGGGGTGCGGAGGCTGGATCCTGCCGGCCTGATGTTCCCCGCCGTCCGCCAGACCACCCTCG
>CANKNP010000390.1 GCA_947483545.1 Deltaproteobacteria bacterium
CCCTCAGATCTGTCCGGTCATGTAACAAAACTGACCCCCTCAGATCTGTCCGGTGATGTAACAAAAGTGAGTGATGCGGAACTGGGCATTGAGGAGACCGCCGCGAGGCGGACCGGTGTGGCGGATCTTGGGCCTTCGACGCGGATGCCGCGCGGAGGGTGCCATGGGCCGGCTGGCCAGACCGTGGGCTGGTGGTACGCGGGCACCCAAGCGCCGGGCGCCGCCGGGGAGACCATCACCCTCCGCCGGGGTGCAAACGTCCGCAGCGCGGTCCCCAGCGCAAAAACCCATTGGAAGCTGGCAAGCCCGGTGGGCTGCGGGCTTGAAGAGGGCGATCAGGTCACGCTGGGCGAGATCCGAGCGATCCCCGGGGGCGTGTGGGTGGAGCTGAAGGGCTAGGCCCCTCGCCACCCCTACTCCCCCGAAAGCTCCAACGCACCGCCGAGATCCCCGTCTTCATCGTGGGTTGTCGGCTCAGCCGGATGGGCGGCGTCCGACCAGCCGACACCAGGGACGAGGTGCGAGGCGTCGAACGGGCGCGAATCGGTGATGCCGGCGCGCGGGTAGGTGAGCACCCGGAGCATCTCCATGCCGCCAACCACGCCATTTCCGGAGCGCCCCAGGCCCACCGACGGCAGCCGCAAGCTGGTCCCGATCGTCGACCGGTTGATGTTGAGCGCGCCCGTGCGCAGCCCCTCTTTGATCTCGCCGAGGTGCGGGTTGTCGAGCTTGGTGAACACGCTCGCGCACAGCCTGTAGAGCGCCTGATTGTGCAGGTGGACGGCCTCTTGCCAATCGGACACGCGGTACAGCAGCATCGTCGGGCCCGGCGGCTCCTCGTTCAAGAACCCGTTGCCGGAGCGCCAGTCCATCTCGTAGATCGCGGGCTTTACGTAGTTGCCACGGATCCCGGAGACGTCCACGCTGTCGGCCTCAACAAGCGCGCGGTGGCCCTTCTGGAGGATCGCCCTACCGTACTTCTTGTACCGGGACCGAAAGTTCTCGGAGATGACCGGACCCATGAACGTGTCGGGCGACAAGCCGTACCCGATCTGCAAACGGCTGGCCCGGCGTACAAGCTCGGGGACCACCGAAACCCAGGCCTTGTCCGTGATGATGACTCGCGCGGTCGAGTTGTGACGCTGCCCCGACGTCAGGCAGGCGCCCACGAGGATCTCATACACCGCGCGGTCGATCTCGGCATCGTCGAGGACCAGCGCGATACCCTTGCCACCCGTCAGGAACAAAGCGGGAAGTTCGGGCCGATCGACCGTCGCACGACGAACCTCGCGCGCGCTCTCATACCCGCCCACGAAAACCAGCGCGTCGAGCCCGGGGTGCGAGACCAGCCGGGTGCCGACCACGCTGCCGGACCCCTGAACCAGGTTGAACACCCCGCGGGGGAGCTTGCAGCGATCCCAAAGCTCCGCGATGGCCTGCCCGATCGCGGGGGTGAATTTGCTCGGCTTCAGCACGACGGCGTTGCCGCACAGCACGGCGGCCACCGATGTCGCGACGGCCAACTGCACCGGCAGGTTGTAGGGGCAGACGAGGCCAACGACACCGCGCGGGAGGTGATCGGTCCGGGCGCCGATCTCGTCGAGCACGCGAGGGGCGATGAGGCCCAGCCCATCGTCCAGGTACAGATCGATCGTGCGGATGGCGGCTGCGACCTCCTGGCGGGCCTCCCAAAGGGGCTTGCCGTTCTCGCGGGTGACGAGCCGGGCGAGGGTCTCGCTGTGGGTCTGGAGCTGGTCCCGGAAGCGACGAACCGCGGCGGCGCGGTCCATCAGGCCCAGGCGGCGCCAGCGCATGGCCCCAATGGTGGCGGCCTCCAGCGCATCGTCGACAGAGCGCGCGGAGAAGGGGAAGCGCCCGAGCAGATCGGACCGGTCCCCGGGGTTCACGGCGTTGATGTAGCCGTCCACGTGCTCGGGCTTGAGGAACGAGCCGAGGATGTAGTCCCCCTTTCGGAGGAGGCGGTCCCTGGAGAGGTTCACGCTGCGCTCCCGGGCCGCACCACGGCGCCGCCGACCGCCAGCCAGGCCGCCATGCCCCCGTCGAGCGAGGTCGCGTTGAAGAGGCCGTTCTCCCGCAGGAGACGCGCGGCCTCCAACGAGCGCTGACCAGACGCGCAGTAGCATACGACTTCGTCCGCGTTCTCCAGCTCTCGCCACCGCGCCGGAAGCTCCCCGAGCGGGATTCGAAGCGCGTCCGGCAGCGTCCCCGAAAGCGTCTCGAACGGCTCGCGCACGTCGATCACGGTGACGGGCTCTCCGGCGCCGATCCGCTCCCGCAGCTCTTGAGCGCCGCAGGAGACGGTAGCGAGGGCCTCAGCGAGCTGCTCGTCGGACTTGGGGCCGTCGTATCCGGCCGCCGGAGCACGATTCACCGCGGCATCGGCGGCCACGGGCTCGGGCCGCGCCGGCGTCAGCTTCCGCTCGTTGTTCACCCGCTGAACAGAGGGGGAGACGCGCGCGAACGCGACACCAGGTGGTTTTGCGGGGTCTGCGTTGACACCCAGCGCACGCGAAACGGCACGGCGGGCGAGGTCGCGGAAAGAGGCCATGCTGAGAGCGTATCGCCGTTCGGGTCAAGGCACCCGTTCAAGCAGGGACGCCACGGCCTCCCGCCGATCCCCAAAGCGCTCGCTCCGCTCCGCCCCCACCAGCAGAACGTCCGTGCGAGTGTGGTCCAGGGCGTTCGCGAACACCCACGCAGAGCCTGTTCGCACCGCCTGGGCCCTGGCCACCGCCTCCAACTCCGCCGCGGGGATCCCCGGCCGCCCCGCCTTGAAGCTGACCAGCCAGGTTCCCGGCGCCCATTTCAAGATCTCGTCCACGATCTTGGGCGTGGGCGTCAGGCGCAAGACCAGCTCTCCCTGTCCCGACGGGATCTTGCCCACAGCGCCCGCAAACTCATAGTCCCCGACCGCCGCGGAGTGGATGACCACGCCGTCCAGGTGCGCCTCGCACCATGTCCGCATCCGCGCGAGCAGATCCCGTGTGGAGCCGTAGACCTCCGCGGTCAACTCAGGGGCCCGGAGGCTGGCCTCCACGCTGGCCAGCATGTGGACTTCGCGGCCTTGCTCTCGCAAGGCCTTGGCCATGCCGATGCCCGTCAACCCGGTCGCGGCGGCCGACAGGTAGCGGATCGCGTCCACGGGGTTTCGGGTCCCCCCGCAGGTGATGAGCACAGGCCGACTCATAGATCCACGACGGCGACAGCCTTGTCGATGGCGCCGACCAGCGTGGGCGCCCGCCACTCCTTTTGGTAGCCGAGCGGGCTGACGAGCGCGCGGATCTTGCCGATGCGGTGGTCACTGGCCACATGGGTGTGGCCGGCGATGGCGAGCTCGATGCGCCGATCGGCCTGCAAAAGCTCACCCATCCGCAGGGAGCCCATGAACGCGTTCACGAACCGCCAGGCAGGGTGATCCTTCTTGAACACCTGGCGATCAAAGGCCAGCATGTGGGTGGCGACCACGACGCGGTTGCAGTCCAGCGCCGCGAGATGAGCGGACAGGCGGTCCCGGAGCAGGGCGGCGATGGTCTCGCTCGGCAGGGTCTCCCCCTGAGCATCGGGAAAATGCGCGTACCGATGGTCGTTCCAGCGGACCCCCGCGTAAAGACCCTTTCGGTAGGCGTCCATCGGGGCATCCAGCAGGTGCTCACGCATCGTGAAGTCAAACCAGCCGAGCGAGCCGGCGAAGCCGATGTTGCCGAGCTTCACGGGTCCCGCGTCCAGCAGTTTGGCGCCAGCCTCGACGCACAACGCGGGGAGAAGCTTGTCCAGCCAGGTCCAACTGTCGATGCCGCGGGCCTTTGCCTCCTGGCTGGTCCAAACATCGTGGTTCCCTGCGACAACGAGCATCTCAGGCGCGCAGGGCCGAAGCGCGAGCAGGGTCGAGAGGAACGTGGTGGCGCCCGTGGCGATGTCCCCGGCGACGATCAACACGTCCGGCCGGACCTCGCGAATCCGGGCACAGAGGGCGTCGAGCACGGCGGGGCCGTTCAGGTCGATGTGGATGTCACTGGTGACGGCGAGACGCACGGCGGCGACTAACGCAGCGGCACGTGGCCGCTCGAAGATCGTTGCCACCCGACCCCGCCTTCGCTCCGCAGAGCGCCCCGAAGTTCGTCGCTACCTCACCTCGATTCGCCGCCCCCGAAACGGGGGGCTTGCCCCCCGCCACAAAGCAGGCCTGCCAGGAAAGCGCAAAGACCCCCGACCGCCGCTTGCATGACGTTTCATGACCGTGTAAGGTGCGGCCGCTGTCCAGCACCCCTCCGCACCGTCAACCCTCAGGAGACCTCATGAACCTTCTCAAGATCTGCCTTTACTCTGCCCCCATCGCGCTCTTCGCCGCCACCGGCTGCGGTGACAAGGAGTGCGACACCGGCGACTGCACGTCCGACGCCGACACCGACACCGACACCGACACCG
>CANKNP010000391.1 GCA_947483545.1 Deltaproteobacteria bacterium
GCGTGAGAACATTGCCCAGGCGCCTCCGCTCCCGGCAGGTTCACCACGTTCATCTACGGGAGTCTCATGGCCAAGGAAGTCAACTTCACCGACGGCGTCATCCGCGTGCTCGCTGCGGGTACCACTCAGCTCATCGCGCAGGCGATCGACGTCTCGGCGTACGACCAGCTCGACCTGATGCTGGTCCTCGTCGGGTACGAAGGCAGCGCCCCGAGCGGCTTTACACCCGTGATCATCGGCGGGATGCAGCGGGAGACGGAGAACTGTTGGGTGACCTTGGGCACGTTCGGTGCGCTTACGGCCGCCAACACAGCCGGCGTCCTCAACGTGCCGCGGCTGTTCAAGTACGGCCGTTGGAGCGTGCCCCCCTTCACGGGCGCCACGGCCGTCTCGTTCGCGATCCGCGGCATGGCGCGGCTCAACTGAACGTGGCACGGCGTGGCTCCGAGGGGCTTCGAGGCGGTGGCGGCTCGCCGCTTGGGGCTCACCGTCGGGGCCCCGCCACGCCTGCTGAGGATGCCGTGTTGCTGCCCGGCAACCACGTCGATGGTGGCCCGCCGCTGATGCCTGGCGGGCCAGCTCTGATGCCGGGCGGGACGGACACGGCCGTCCAGGTGGGGGACGACGGCGCGCTCCGGCCCGGCAACGGCATCGACCGCGGGCCTGCTTGGATGCCGGGCAGGGCCGACACCGCCGTGCGCGTCGGGCCCGACGAGGTGCTCCGGCCTGGCAACCGCGTCACGTACGACCCGCCCTTGCTGCCGGGGGGAACGGATTCCGCGGTGCGGGTGGGCGAGGATGGTGCGCTCCGGGGCGGCTCGCCCGCGCCCCGCCCGGGTTCCAGCGCCCAGGACGTTGATGAACTGGACTGGTTGAACCACCCCATCCCTGTGCGCTCGGGCCCGACGTTCACGCTCAAGCAGTGGTTCGACGCCCTTCGCGCCCAGGGTATCGGGACCCACCCCGAGGGCGACGACGAAGACGCCGCCCGGCACTACCGGCCGCTGTTCCGACCGGACGCGACGGGACCCGCTGGGTCGGCTGCGGTTGGGCCGGATGGCGCTCCGCGCGGGGCTGCCGGGCAGAACCCGGGCTCAAAAGACGGGCTGGAGATCACGGGCTATGCGCTGAAGGGCGGCAGCACTGTGGACCAGACGATGGGGATCGCGGAGGGGACGTTCAGCCTCGCGGATAATCCGGACGTGTGGAGCAGGCGCGGCCCCGGCGACCCGCTGCTTTGCCCTTCGGAGGCCAGCCAATTTGGGATCTACTCCGACATGGTGGCGGACCTTGCGGCGATGGGCGCGGGACGCATCCGGCGGGCCAAGCGCTGTGACCTGTATTGGGGGTCGTTGTTCCCGCGTCAGGGCTACGCCACAGAGGGCTCGTACCAGGACGGCGTGATGTTCCCGCCACCGGCCGAGGTGGGCGCGAAGCTGCGCGGGGACGATTGGGCGGCGCTGCTCCCGTTCCAGCGCATGGTGCTCGCGTGTTGGCGACATGGGATCAAGCTCACCGTCACGCCGTTCCACTCCTGCGGTGGCTCGCCGTTGATGGTCAACTTCAATGAGACCGGCGACGAGGACAACATCCGGTCGGGCGAAGAGGAGGCGTACTGCCATGACGGCACGCCGGCGACCCGGGCAACGGTGGCGGCGGCTCGCCCTCCGCACCAGCGCGGCTTCATGGTAGCGACCACGGCGGGTTGGGACCCCTGGTACTGGATGGACCTTTCTGGCGCAGGCACCTCCGACGAGCGTCACTACCAGCAGTTCGCGGTGAACGTCTGGCCGAGCCAGGCCGGCGACGCCGTCGATGGCTACTTGAGCGACTACATGATGCGGTGTGCACGCAGAAAGGCGCTCGGGCTTGCTGCCCTGGCGGACGCGCTCGCCGAGTACCTCGAACGCCTGCAGTTCGTGTTCCTCATGTTGGGGCACAGCCTGTTCGACGTGGTCGAAGAGGTCGAGTTCGCCAACGAGCTGGACGGGCATTTTTCGCCAAAGGAGTCCGAGCACTGGGTGCAGGAGGGTTTGACCGCGGATTCCGTCGTGGTCGGCGAAGAGTTGGTCGCTGAGTACGCCGCGCGGGAGCTTGGTCGATACTGCGCGCTGATGAGCGGCCCGTTTCGGGATCGCCTCCCTGGGATGCGATTTCACGTCGGAGAGTGCTACAGTCAGCCTTACAAGGATCTCGCGATACGCGCCGCATTCATGCACGACGTGATTGCCGAGGGCATGCGGGTTGAAGTGGCGTTGTGGGTAGAACGGCAGAGCCGAAGGCTGGATGCGGATCGCTTGGGCGTGGACATCCGGGAAGAATACGCCGAGTGGAGCGAATGCTGTGAAGCGGCGGGGTATTGGTGGCCGAAGCGGGCGGCGGCGGATGCCGAGTTGATTGCATTTTCCGAGAAAGACCTCGCCCATCGGGCGGGGTTTCACTGGTTTCATGCGGCGGACACCGATCATGACACCGACGGGGTCATCGTGACGCCCGTTACAGGCTACCAGGACGAGCTCGCCCTCCTCGAAACTGTGGACTTGTTTCGCGCGACCGTGATCGACCCGCTGGAGGCCGCAGGCTTCCAGATGGGAATCTGCGTGAACGCGATGGGCTTCCCGGCGCTGTACCCACCGAAGCCGGACGTGGGATCCAACCCTTGGTTCGCGCGAACCACGCCGATCTACCAGGCGGCCATGCTGATCCGCTGGTTTGCCACGCTGCGGGCGGCGGGGGTGGACTATGCGTGCTGGTTCACGGGGATGCGCGCCCCCTCGGACTTCTCCGGGTCCGCGTACGATTGGGACGAGTTCGACGCGATGGGCCTCCGCAACGACTGTGTGATCGACGGGAAGTACGGGCGGGACGAGATCGCGTTTCCCCGCCCAGCCTGGTATGCGTGGCAGAACTGGGCCAATTTCATGTCGCACTGTACCCGGGCGGATGTTGTTCACGCCGGGAAGGGATGCATGGTCATCCGGTTTACGTTGGACGATGGCATCGCACCTTACCCCTACGCGCAGTTCATGTGGTTGGATCAGTATGCCACGAACCAGGTCGTACACCCGGACCGTGATGACCGCACGTTGCCGTACGCTTGGGTGACGCTGGTCGGCGTCCCAGCCGCCGACGTTTCGTCCGACGTTGTGCTACTCAGGCTCATTCCCCGGGTTGTCGAAACTGAGTATCCGCTGACTGTGCTCGCGTCAGACACCGACGCGAACGGCTACGCCCTGCCTGGTTCAGAAGCGGATTGGGACTGGTCGGGATGGGAGAACGCCGTTGGGTTCACGATGGACGGCGACTCCCAGGTGGGAATACTCCTCCAAGCGGACCCCACGGTCGTCGCAGCACCGATCTGCGTCCTCACATACGCGCCCGTCGTGTCGGTGGCCTGAGTGTTCTTCCTCATCCTACTCGGATGCCGGGAACCTGGGAGGTTTGTGAAGGTGACCTACCAGGGCCCATGCGCGCTCACGTCGACCGGGCGGGTGGCCTGTTTCAACACCTTCAGGGACGCGTTGCAGTGGATGGATTTCCCGCCCGCCCTGGACTTCGCCAGCACCTACCACGACCACTGCACCGCTGGAAACTCGGGCGTCGATTGTTGGGGACGACAGCCCGAGTTCGGCCCCGGTCGCTACACCGCGATCGCGATGTCCGACTGGAGCACCTGCGCGATCCACCACGATGGCGAGGCGGAGTGTTTCGGGGAGGAAGGCAACCTCGCGCTGGCTGGCGGGCCGTACATTCAGATCGGGACCTACCATTCAGTTTGCGGGCTCCTCGGCTCCGGCGGCGTAGAGTGTTCGTCGCCCGGAACACTCGAAAAGCCGGTCCTCGATGGCACCTACGAGCGCATGGCGCACGGATACGGGGATACGATTTGTGGTCTCTCCGAGGGCGCGCTTGACTGTTGGCCCAAGGATGGCGACTACTACGTCCAACCTCCTGACGGGGTCTTGTTCAGCGACCTGTCCCTCGGGGTCAATGTGATTTGCGGTGTCCAGGTCAACGGCGAGCTGATGTGCTGGGAGTACGAGACCACCTACTGCGAGTATGGCTGCCCTTCCGGGGTGATCAGCGACGTTCCCCCGGGCACGTTCACTCAGGTTTCGGCAACCCACGACCGCGCGTTTGCGATCGACACCGATGGGTGCGTCGTGGCCTGGCCCGATGACTGGGGCTGGGGCGACGATCACAAGTTCTGCCCGGACGAGGTCGAGCCAGCGTAGCGTTGTCCCGCGATTGGCTGCTCATGACGGTTGCACCGGACCCGGTGGCCGCGTCGCATCGCTCGAAAGGGGTCTCTGCCGCTCGACGACTCAGACTCGTTCGAATGCTGAACCGTGATGGCCCCACGCCCGACGACCTCAAACACCTTGTTCGGCCCTATGAAAACAGCTGTGTCCTCCTCGACGCCGAGCCCGATGGCGTGTCACC
>CANKNP010000392.1 GCA_947483545.1 Deltaproteobacteria bacterium
CGCCGGCGACGCCGTCAAGCACAGTGAGGCCGATACGGGCGGTCGGCTCGCCGCGGCGAGGCAACCCCCGAACGAGGGAGATCCAGGTTCGCGCGATGGAGCGCACGACCCCCTCGATCTCCGGGCTCGTCGCGATCAGCACGGGCACCGCGTCTGGAACGAGGCTCAGCGCGTTGGCAAGGGACCAGCCGGGATTCTCGAAGAGGGCCGGTCGGGCACAGGTCCCCTGCCCTTCCAACAGCCCGGCGCGCCACGCTTCGATGTCCGCTCCGGCCCAGGCCACCAGCGTTGCCGCGGTCGTGCCCAACGCGACAAAACGACCGTCCGACGCCACAGGATCGTCCACCCACGCGCCCTTGGGCGGCGCACTGTGAACCCCGGGGGCCGCCATGACCACCCTCCCCTTCGCGGCTACGGCGGCTTCGGCGGCCTCTTCGACCCAGCGCGGGCCTTCGAGGCAGATCATGGCCTCCGTCGCGGCGAGCGGCACAACCGGGCCTGCCGACATCTGCCAGGCGACGCTCGCGTCTGGCGCCAGTGCGGCCAACACGCTGCGCAGCGCCGCCACCGCGCCCGGCTGGCCCAGAACACGCAGTCGCCGCGCCCGCTGCAGGACCACCAACGCGGCGGTGTCCACATCCCCAAGGCGCGCTTGGAGCGGCGAAGCGCCCGGCTGGGCCGCCATCCATCGCATGGCCTCTTGGACTTGCGGCAGCCGACCGGAGAAGGCGCGCACGCCGAGACCGCTCGGCCCCTGCAAAAAGGGCGTCAGTTCGACGACGATGGCGTGTTGCACGAGACCTCGCTCAAAGCTTGACGGCGCAGCTAACCGTGCCGGGCTACGTCTGACTGAATGTGCGCCGCCTTCGTAGAAAGTCTCCGCCCGGCTGTCGCCGCGATGTGCCTGGGTGGGGTGGCTTGCTCCCCCTGGCCGGTGTTCGCCCACTGGCCCGACGGGAGCGCCGAAGCCGCAGCTGTGGGCGATGTCGCTCCCGAGTTCGCTTGGACCGAGGTGCCGGCCCAAGAGGATGTCGACGACGTGCCGGGGAGCGTGGCGGAGGAGGCCCTGTCGCTCGGGCATGGCACCCGCACGACGAGCCGGTTTACAGGCACGGGCTGGGATGATTCGCTGCTGGCCGACTTTGACACGCTTGCCGAGACCGGCGGGGGTGACGACAGCGGCAGCAGCTGCCACGATCGGGTCGATTTCCCCCCCGTCCCAGAGGGGGATTGGACCGGGGATGTGGACTGGCGAAGGGTCGAAGTGACCGAGGCGGGCACGCTGTGCAGCGTTTTCGAGGCTCGGGATGACGGCGTGCGGGCGGATGTTCTACTCTACACGCTTGATAAGTGTGACTACCCGTTCAACGCCGTCTTGTCGGACGGGAGCCCGCTGGGCTGGCGCGTGGACGAGCAGGTGAACGCCTGGTCTTTCCCCGTCGAACCGACCGCGGCGTACGAGCAGATTGGCGTAGTCGCCGCCGGCTGGGCCCCGGTCGCGGACGACGTGGCCGTCTATGACTGGGGCATCGCCCTCGTCGCCGCCGGCGAGTCGTGCCCCAGCCTGCCGGGGACGCCATGAAAATCCTGGCGCGCTGGGCCTGCTTTGCGGTCCTATGCTGGCCCGCGATGGCGTCGGCCGGGGAGCATCGCCGCGTGGAACTGTCGAGCGGTCGCGTATTGCTCGCCGAGATCGCGGCCACGCGCTCGGACGGGCTGGATTTGCGCACGCCCCAAGGGGTCGTGGCGATCCGGTTCGACGAGGTGCAGCGGATCGACCCCGTGGATCAGAGCCTGTTCGATCAGCAGCCCCCGATGCGCATTCTCCAGCTCCCCGCATCGGGTGCCGAGGCGGACGCTTTCGACGCAAAGGTGCGGACCGAATTGGAGGCCATCCCGTTCACCCGGGTTCAAGATCGCTCGGATGTCAGCGGACAGTCGGCCAACCTCCTGCCTGCGCTTTTGGCCTGCAAGGAGGACGCCGGGTGTGTGGCCAAGGCTGCCCATGTGCTGGACGTAGACGTGGTGTTCTTGACCACGGGCGATGAAGCGGGCCGCTGGCTGCGCGCCGTGTTCCCCGGAGCGCCGGACGCGAACGGGGGGTTCCCGGTCGGGGCGAGCGTTCGGTCGGTGGTCTACGAGCTGCTCAGGCTTGACCTCGCTGTGGCCCCGACGATCGCAGTTCCCGCCGCCCAGGTGGCCGAGGAGAAGGCAGGGCGGGCCAACAAGGCCGCCGTGAAGAAGGCCGCAGCGGACAAGGCCGCAGCGGAGGAGGCTGCAAAGGCCGCGGAGGAGGCTGCAAAGGCCGCCGAGGAGCCGACGCCGGTCACCAGGCCGGCGGAGACCAAGCCGGTGGAGACCAAGCCGGCGGAGACCAAGCCGGTGGAGACCAAGCCGGCATCCGAGGAGGCGCCCGGTAGGTTGCGGTCCGGCGTAAGCCCGCTGTCCCTGTCCCCTATCCCGGGCCTCCCGGCGTTCCGCGCTGGGGACACCGGTCGGGGGCTGGCGGCCATCGCGATCACCGTCCCGGTGACGGCCGCCGCGGTGTTCCTCGCTGGCAGCGCATCCGAGCAGCCCTGGGGCGTGATCGGCATCGGCGCGGCGACGTGGTGGGTCACTTCCGTCGTTTGCAACCGCTCGCTCGCTTCGGGTGTCGTCGCGACCGCCTCGCCCGTGGTCTCGAAGGGCGCCCTCACGGGGGCGAGGGCGAGCGTGGCTGGAGTGTTCTAACCTTCCGGAGAGGTTGACCAGGGCGGCCACGGAGGGTGGGCAACAATCGGCCTTACGGGGGGCCGCCCCTACGCCGATCCAACCGGGTGCGTAGGGGCGGGCCCCCCGTGGCCCGCCCCGCGAAACTTCATCGAATTTTCGGCGCACCTCCGTTCCGCGTAGGGCCCGATCTTCACCCCTCTCCGGCTGCGTTTGTCCATCCTCTTCCTTCGCGTATTCTTCACGCTCTCGTTGGCATCGCTGGGCGCGTTCGTACCGCTGCTCGGCCGCCGGCTGGAGACCCTCGGGCTGACGGGCACCGAGCTCGGCGTCCTGCTCGCGCTCGTGCCCATGGTCCGCCTGCTCTCTGCGCCGCTGTGGGGCATCGCCGCGGATCGCCTCGCGCTGGGCGGCCTCCTGCTTCGCGTGGGCGCTGCCCTCGCGCTGCTCGGCACCATCGTCGTCTGGCGCGCTTCCAGCTCGCTCGGCGCAGCCTTCGGGCTCATGCTTTTCTCGGTCGGCCGCACTCCGCTGGGCCCCCTGCTCGACGCGTTCACCCTCCGCGCCCTCACCGACGCGGGGGGCGATTCCCGCGACTACGGCAGGACCCGACTGTGGGGCTCGGTGGGTTTCCTGGTGGCTGCGCTCGTTGCGGGCTGGGTCGCGGCCACTGGCGGCGACCCGATGGTCGTGGCGGTGGCGCTGACCGGGCTCTGCGCTGTGCAGTCGCTCGGGTTTCCGCTGGCCGGTCGCGCACGCGCGGCGCCGATCTGGCCTGCCTTGCGCGCGATGGCGGACCAACCGGGGCTCTGGGCGCTGCTCGCCTTCGGGTTTTGCCAGGCGCTGACGGTCAGCGTGTACGACACTTTCTTCTCCGTCCACGTCGCCGCGCTCGGACTCCCGGCCTCGACCACGGGGTACGCCGTGGCGGTGGGTGTCGCGGCCGAGATCGCCGTGATGGCCCTGGGCCAGCCGATCCTCGCGCGCCTCGGGACCCGCACAGCGCTCCTCCTTGCTGCGATCTCCGGGGTCCCACGCTGGTTGCTGACGGCGTGGCTGACCGACCCCGTCGCGCTCGTCGCCACACAGGCGCTCCACGGCACAAGCTTCGCGCTGTTCTGGATCGCCGGTGTCCAGGAGATCAGCCGGCGAAGCGCGGGCGTGAGCGCTTCGGGGCAGAGCCTCTGGTCGGCAGCCACCTACGGGGCCGGTGCGCTTGTGGGTGCGGCCGGGGCCGGGGTCGTGCGTGAACTGTGGGGGACTGCGGCGATCTTTCAGTGCTGCGCCGCGCTCTCGACAGTGTCGGTGCTGCTCGCAGCGAGGTCCGCTCGCCCCGACGCAGGGGTACCCGCGCCGGGTGCCCGGGCGACCTTGGATTCTGGGGCTCCGGGAGCAGCCGCGGCGCCCGCTGCGAGCCTCGCGGGCGGCGCTCCCGGGGTAGGCCCTGCGGAGTCATAGGACCGTTCGGCGTTTCTCCCTTCCGAGCGGACCCGTGCTCCCCCGCGACGAGAAGTACGCTTCTCCCCTTCTCCCCCCGGGAGAAGGTGGCGCCGTCTTCGGCGCCGGGCTCCCCGCGGATGTTGAGCGGCCCTCATCCGCCCGCGAGTACACGGGCACCTTCTCCCGCAACCGGGAGAAGGGGAGAACCCCCGAAATCCGCCGCTGGGGAGGGAGGTCAAATGCCGCTAACCACGTTTCCCCGAACGCTGCTAGCCCC
>CANKNP010000393.1 GCA_947483545.1 Deltaproteobacteria bacterium
CGACATACGCAGGCACCGGGCCCCCCTCCCCCAGGGTCAACGCCTTCGCCGGCCAACCTTCCGCTTCCAACGTACGCTTCACCTCCTCCGCCAGGAGCGCGTGCCCCTCCGCGGTTGGGTGCATCTGATCCATGAACAGGTAGTCCTGCCCCCGCCCGCTGGTCCGGACCGACGCCGCAAAGTCCAGGATCGGCGCCCCGTACCGCGCGGCCGTCTCGCGCATCACCTCGCGGTAGGGCCCCCACGCGGGGTCGTGCGACCGCGGGTTCACATCCTCGCGGTTCGCGAGGATCACAAACATCACGCCGCCGCCACGCGCGTGCATCTGCACACACATCGCGTCGAGGTTGTTCGCGTAGTCTTGGATCGCGACCCGGCGGTGGCCGCTCTTGGGGCCCTCGCCGCCCATCGTCCAGCCGACTTTTCGCGCCTGCTCGCCTTGGGGTGCCACGCGCAGCTCCCAATCCAGGCGACGAAAAAGGGCGGACCCCGAAAGAATCTCCCGCGCCCTTCGCCCCGCCGAGCTTCCAAACCCCGCGTAGGAGGCCAGAAGATCCTTGTCCACAAAATCATCGAAGTTATTGTCCGACCACAGGTTTCCGACGATCAGCAGGTCCGGATCGAGCGCCCAGCCGCGCATGTCGAGCATGTTTCGCGTTTGGAAGGTGGACCATCCCGGCGTCGCCCCGTTCACCACCTCGATTCCCGGGATCGCGGCCTCCAACCGACTCGAAAATACCTCCTCGTCCCCGACCCCAAAACCGTACACGCTCGAATCGCCCAGCGTCATCACCCGCGGACCGGCTTTTTCGGTCCGCTCTCGGTCCCGAAATCCCTGTGCGTTCACGTGAACCGGCTTGCCATGCTCGACGCGATCACCGGGCCGTAGCTGCCAGAGCAGCCAGGGGTCGCCCTCCAGCGTGATGGTCTCCGCAGCGGGCGTTCCGGTAGGCACGGTCGGATCGGGCGATGCCCAGACCCGGCAGAGGACCTCCAGGAGCGCCAGTGCTCCAAAACCCAGGACGATCCCACCGAGACGCCGTCGAACACTCAAGGCTCTGCGACCTCAAGCGTGCCGTACAAGTGCAGCGCATCGTCAATCCCGCGGGCGTCCGTAGACTTCGCCTGCAGCACCGCCCCCACCACCCTCTGCGAGGTCTGCGCCGGCAAGCTGCGATCCATCGCGGTCACGATCGCGTCGAGGATGCGCGACTGAAACACCGCCGCCAACGGGTCCACCAGCAAAGCACCCGGGCTCTTGTCCGTCTCCACGGCGTTGCGGGCCACAAACTCCAGCCGGGGCTTCGGGCCCTTACTCACAGCGATATCGCCGGTCACGTCATAGTCCCGATACCAGCCTCGCCCGACCAGCCGCCACAGCCGAAGGTCCATCGTGAAGGTGGCGCCGTCGATCACGATCCCGCGCGGATCCGCCGCAACGTCCATGTCCAACACGCCCGCCTTGAACGCCGCGCGTCGCGCGAGGCCGGTCACCGCCGACTCAGAGATCGCGACCTCGACACCCGTCGCAGGCGCAGGCAACGCACGGAGCGCCGACGACCCCGGCAAGTCCGTCAGCACCTCGATCATGAGGCGCTCGCCCGCCGTCGAGAGCCGCAGCTCCCGCACGGGTAGCGCGGAGGTGTCCAACGTGGCGATTCGAATGGGCGGTATCGCCTCCGCCAGGGTCTGCCGCAGCCACTCCTGGATCGGCCCGGAGGCGTTCACCCGCAGGTTTCCGAGCGAGGGCACCTCGACCGACAGGCCTTCGATGCGCTTCGGACGAATCTCCACGATGCTGGCCTCGCGAACCGACACGGCGAGGATCGCGTCGGCCGTGGCCCCCAACGGCACGGTGCCGCTGGCGGGCCCGGCCTCCCAACGTGCCTGACCGTCCAGCGAAATGTGCACGGCGAAGCAGGCGCTACAATCGGTCGTGGCCCGAACCTTGATGCTCCGGACGTTCAGATCGGGGCGCACCACCGCTTGGATGCCCAGCGGGAGCGGGATCTGAATGGAGGGCTTGCCGTGCGTCACCGCGGTGCGAACGACGGTCTTCATCGCTTCCGAAAGATCCGGGGCCGCGATGGCCAGCGCCGCGTCGGGCCGCCACTGGCTTGGCGTGCCGGTCGCCACAGCCAAGGCGGTCAACCGCTCCTCGGCGTACAGTCGGGTCACGTCGGGGGTGCAAGCGGGGAGCAGGAGCGCGAGGATCGCGGCGGAGACCATGGGGCGGCGTATCCCGGGGGGGAGGGAGCAGGGCGGCTCACCGCCTGGGGCCGCAGCTCCACCTCGGGCCGGGGGACGCCGCGGCAGATCCGCGGGCCCCGCCCCCGCGCCCTGCCTCGCCGAAAATGGGGCGGACCGCGTTACGTCGGCCGAATGCTCCTATTCGCCCTCGCCCTCTCCGGTTGCGCCTTCATTTCCCCCGCCGAGCTGGCGGCCCACCAGGACTACGATGGCGATGGCTTCCTCGCCAGCCAATACCGGGGGCGACGACTGCGATGACAACGATGCTTCCGTCACCACGGGCGAGCCCTGGTACCTGGATCTCGACACCGACCTGTACGGGGATGGCAACGCCGCGACCGTGACGGTCTGCCCTGGCGGCGAGGTGCCCGACGACTACGTGACCGATGGCACGGACTGCAATGACAGCAACGCAGAGATCAATCCGGGCGCCGGTGAGATCTGGTACGACGGCGTCGATCAGGACTGCGACGGCGCGGACGACGATCAGGACGGCGACGGGTTCCTCGTGGCCGAGGACTGCGACGACACCGACACCAGCGTAAACCCGGACGCTGCCGAGATCTGGTACAACGGCTTGGACGAGAACTGCGATGGGAACGACTGCGACCAGGACGGCGATGGCTATTGCATCGACGGCTATGGCTACCCCGCGGACGGTTACGGCGCGGACGATTGCGACGACGAAGACACCGCGTTCAACCCCGCCGCTGAGGAGACCGACTGCACCGATCCGGCCGACTACAATTGCGACGGCAGCACCGGTTACGCAGATGCGGACGGCGATGGTGTATTGGCCTGCGAAGAGTGTGACGATACCAGCGCGGCCTCCTACCCTGGCGCCATCGAGGTCTGCGACGGCGTGGACAATGACTGTGATGGAACGACGGACGTCGGTGCGACCGATGAGGCCGATTGGTACGCCGACACCGACGGCGATGGTTACGGCGATCCCACGGTCGCCACCACCGGTTGCACCCAACCCGCCGACACCGCCGACAACGATCAAGACTGCGACGACACCAACGCCGACTTTCACCCCGGCGCGGACGAATCCGATTGCACCGATCCGAACGATTACAATTGCGACGGCAGCACCGGGTATGACGACGCGGACGGCGATGGGAGCACGGCGTGCATCGACTGCGACGATGGCGACGCCACTGCGTTTCCTGGGGGAACGGAGGTGTGCGACGGCGTGGACACCGATTGCACCGGGACCGCAGACGACGACGTACCCGACGCACCCACGTGGTATGCCGACACCGATGCCGACAGCTTCGGCGACCCTACCGTAGCGACGATCGCCTGCGATGCGCCGCCCAACTACGTCGCCGACACCACCGACTGTGATGACACCCTCAACACCGTGCACCCTGGCGCGGACGAAGTGTGTGACGACCTCGACAACGATTGCGACGACACGACCGACGAGGACCCGACCGACGCGACCACCTGGTACGCCGACATCGACGCCGACACCTACGGGGATGCCGACGCCGCCGTGGTGGCCTGCGACATGCCCGCCGACACCGTCCTGGATGCCAGCGACTGTGACGACACCAACGCCGACATTGCCCCCGGCGCCGAGGAGATCTGCGACGACCTCGACAACGACTGTGACGACGCCGTGGACGACGGCCTCGTGGGCCTCTGGTACGCCGACACCGATGGCGACGGATTTGGGAACGTGGACGATACCTCGACCGAGTGCGCGATGCCCGAGGGCTACGTCGACGATGCGACCGATTGCGACGACGAGGACGCGCTCACGTTTCCCTACGCCGACGAATATTGCGACGACGCCGACAACGACTGCGACGACGTGATCGACGAGGACCCGGTCGATGGGGTGATCTGGTACACCGACAGTGACCGCGACGGCTTCGGCGATGCGGCGACATCCACCATCGCGTGTGACGCGCCCGATTCCTACGTCCCCGACGCCACCGACTGCGACGACAGCGAAGCGGCCCGATACCCTGGCGCCGCCGCGGGTTGGGGTGGTCTACGTTTTCCTGGGGTCCACCGGGCGGTTCTCCGGCACCATCGACGCGTCGGTGGACGCGGACCTTGAGATCCAAGGCACGGCCACCGGCGGCCGCTTCGGCTGGGCGATTGGGGCGGCCGGGGACGCGACCGGGGACGGCATCCCCGACCTCGTGGTAGGCGC
>CANKNP010000394.1 GCA_947483545.1 Deltaproteobacteria bacterium
GATCACGTCTCGCACCGTGATGCGGGACGTGTCGAGCGCGTCGGCGATCCCGCGGATGCTTACGCCGTGCTTGTGCATCTCCAGGATCGCGGCCATCAGCACCACCGACAGGATCAGGGCGTTGGCCCAGGCCTCTCGCCGCAGCTTGGGATCCTGGGCGCCGGTCGCGCGGGCGAGGAGCGGCCCGGCACCCGAGGCGACGAGGACCTGAAGGCCGTAGATCGCGATGAAGACGAAGGTGCAGGAGCCAATCGCCGCTTGGGCGGTGGGGCCGATCGAGCCGGCGGCGTGCTGATCAATCACCCGAAAAGCGTTGTTGAGAAGAGCGGAAGCCGCGGCAGGCACGGCGAGCCCGATCAGCTCACGTCGGGTGACAGAAGGCATGGGCCCGACCGCTATCGCCCGGGGGGGCGAGCGGCACGGGAGCAGGAGCGCGGACCTGGGCGGCGCGCGGCGACGACGCGGCCAGCGCGGGACGGCAGGGCGTCGAATTTCCGTCGATCTCGCCGATGGCGACGTTGTGTTGGGTGCGTCGCCCGGAAATGTTCGAGAAAAATCAAGTCATGGCGTAGACCAGCCAGATGGAGTTGGCTATTGTGTTGACAACGCGCGGGTCTCTTCCGCGCGGGTCTCTTCCGCGCGGCCAATTTCCCTTTATTTGAGCCTCCATGGCCTGCGTCAGCAAGTTCGGTCCCGCCCAACACACCCTCTCGACCCTGACCACCACGCTCAGCTACACGTGGTACACGGGTTGGGTGCCGTGCGTGGGAATGGATACCGTCAAGGCTGTGATTCGTGTCCGTAATGTGGTTGGAAACTTTCAGGCTCAACCCGCATTTCAGGTGGCATCTGTGCGCACGGACATGCCCGACGCCCCTGTCGCGGTCGGCTCTCCGATGGGCGCCGGCGAGTCGTGTACCGGCGAGGCCAACGTTTCAACGGACACCGATGACAAGATGTTCATCCGGTTCGGGGTAGCCCACGGCCTCTCCTCGGGGAGCGCGCTCGGCTCGGCCGACGTCGAGTTTGAAGTGGGCAGCGTCGCGTGCGGGCGGATCGTCGGCACCAGCACCCAGACGCTGGTCACGACGAGCACCAGCTCGGTGGTCTATCCGATCGGGGGCTTCCTCCCGGCGCTCGAGGTGGCGAAGTGGAAGTTGGGCGCAGTGATCTCGGGCCTCACGGGCAACGCCCAGTGGCGTCTCTGTTGGCGGTCGGCCACCACGAGCATGGAGGTGCCCAACGCCTGGACCACGACCGAGAGCTACCGCAGCACGTCGAACACCGTGGTCAACACCGGTGAAGTCGCGACGGCGATCACCAACGACATGTACGTGCAGCCGGGCATCGAGCTGTCCCTGTCCTCGGGCAGCACCCCGGCGCAGCTCACCATCACCACCACCCTCGGCGCGCGGCGGGCCTGATGTTTCGTGACCTTCCACCCGAACATCGGCGGATGTACGAGGACAGTCTCAGCGCTGTCCTGCTCGCCCAACGAACGTCGTCGCCGCGTGAAATGACCCTCGGGGAGATCGCGGAGGGCGCCGGCCGGGTGGCGGGTTTCACGCCCTATGACGGTCGGCCGGAACAGATGCTTGATATTCTGAAACAGGGCGGCTGCGGATCGCCCGCGGGCTGTCAGGCCCGGGAGCAAGAAGCGCTGTCGGTGACGTGGGAGCTGCGTCCGGAACAGGGAATGTGGAAGCAGGAGTTCGAGGAAGGAGGACCGCCGAGAAAACGCCGGAGCGCGCCCGGCGGGGCTCGTGCACGTGGGGTGCCCGAGCGGAGCACCCCGACTCGGATGACCACACCGGCGAACCGGTTTGCGTTGGGCGCAGACTGTGCGTGTCACGACACCTACGCCATCGGGGACCCCTGCCCGTGGGCGGAAGAGGGCGTGGACGCGGTGGTGAGCTCGGATGCGTGGGTCCTGGACGGCGACTGGTGTAAACGCGACACGCAGTGTGTGGATCAGTCGGCGATCTGTGACTGCGCGGCGAATTCGATGGACTACGTACACGGAAGGGACGTTTGCGATCAGGAGATAGGGGCTCCGGGAGAGTACGTCTATGACCCTTCGATCGAGACTTACTACTCCTTTGATCGCGACACCGGCCGCTGCGTGCCTCATGTGCCATGCCGGCCGAGCGAAGGCGGGGGCGTGACCTTCGTCGCCTCGAGTGAGCAGGCGGGCTATCCGTGTGAGGGCTACCGAAGCGACGCCAGTCTGGACCTCGACACCTTTCCGGCGTATGCAGAAACTCCCCACTTCAGCGGCTACGCCGCGCCGTGTAGGCCGGAGGACTACGACTATGGCGCGGGAGGCGGAGGTGGCGGAGGTGGCGGAGGTGGCGGAGGTGGCGGTGGTGGCGGAGGTGGCGGAGGTGGCGGTGGTGGCGGGGTTGATGAGCCCCCACCTGGGGACTACTGGGGGCCCCGCAGTGGTGGGGGGATTTGGCCGCCCGACATCCTGATCGGAGGGAAGACGTTGGAGGAGTGGTGTATCGAAGGCTACATCGTTCGGGTCAACGATAACCTGGGGGGTGCGGACTGTGCGGCGTGCGCGGAGCAGCTTGACACCGACGTGCCTGAGGTGGTGTGCAACCTGATCGACTGCGACCCGTGCCACTACAAGCTCTGCTTCTACAGTTGTTTCAACGGAAGCGAGGGCCCGACACCCCGGACAAAATCACAATGCGCGTGACCCGACACCGGGCCGTGCGGTCGGTCTGCGCGACGCTGGCCGCCCTCGTCCTCGTGCCTACGGCATGGGCCTCTCCATCGGAGTTCAAGCTCCCTCCCGGTCCGACAGGCAACCTGTTCGACGAGCCGCGGCAGCTCTATGCCGCGACTGCCCGCGGTGACTTTAATGGTGACGGGCGAGCGGACCCGGTGTTCATGGTCGTCCCCGAGGATGGCGGAGATGCCTGTGTGTACGTGGCCGATCCGGATGGCAGCGGCGCATTGTCTGCCCCGGCGCTGGTGCTCTGCGAAGACTCGGACGGAGAGATCATCCGGGCTGCAGTGCTCGCCGTGGTCCCCGACGCCGACCAGGATGGCTACGATGATCTGGTCATCGCGCATGATTGGCAAGCCGGCGCGACGGTGGTGTTCGGGAGCCCCGACGGGCTCTCCACCTCCGGGCGTATCGACGGCCTCGCGATTGGCGTCCCGTACACGTCCTTAGACGAGGTCGTCTCGGGGGACGTCAACGGCGATGGGTGGCCCGATGTGGTTGGTGCGAGGCGGGATTCCACGACGTCCGCCGGCACGCTGATCGCCTGGTACGGCGCCGCGGAGGGCTACGTCTTCCCCGACTGGATCTACGAAGGGCCGGAAGAGGCGTACACAGGCGCGAGCCTCGTGGTACCCGGTGACATCAACGGGGACGGCATGGATGACCTCCTGTTGTCCGACATGTGGGGTCCGGAAGGGGGTGATCCGGCGGCGCTCACCCTGTTTTTTGGGGCCCCGGCGGGTCTCGGAGCGTCCCCCGACCAGGTGATTGGCCCGGACCCGCGCCTCACGCTGGTCCTCGTCGAGGAGGTGATCGGCGACATCAACGGCGATGGTCACCCGGACGCGATGGCCGAGACGCTCCCGCTGTCGGGCGACATCGAGCTCTGGCTGTTCCTTGGTTCCGCCACCGGGCTCGACGAGACCTTCCACGAGCTGATCCCGCTCGAAGCTGACGCCCACTTTGCGGCCTTGGTGAAGGGTCCCGCCGACTTCGACGGCGACGGCTTTGCCGACCTTGCCTTGAACTGGGGCCAGGGCGAGTGGGACACCGAAGACGCGCGCCGCGGTCTGGACATCTTCTACGGCTCGGCCGCGGGCCCCGGCGCCGAAGCCGACGTCCGCCTCGTCAGCACGAACGGGCGTTCGTATGTATCCTCCGGCCTTGCCGGCGACCTCGACGCCGACGGCTGGGACGATCTCGTGCTCATGTTCGGTGACCTCGACGCCGACACCGATGAGGAAGACTATGGCAGCTATACCCTTGTCTTCGGCACCAACGACCTCGACGCCGACGGCACCATGCGTACCCAGGACTGTGACGACCTCGACCCCGCGCTCTCCCCCGAGGCCGCTGACACCACGTTGGACGGCATCGACCAGGATTGTGATGGGGTGGATGGGTCCGATACAACGCAAGACCGCGAGCCGGCATGCGGGTGTCAGGACGGGGCGAAGGGTGCGGTGTTTCTGTTGGCGCTCGCGGGTGTCGGCCTGCGGAGGAACAGGAGAGAATTATCGTAATTTACGGTTTATGGACCTGCCCGCCAGATCCGAGGAGAGGAGAGGAGAGGATAGGAACGATGAACGCCCTCTCGGCCACCCCCTCGCCCTCCGACCTGCGCTGGCTCGCGCACCCGGTGCGACCTTTTCCCTCCACGAACCCC
>CANKNP010000395.1 GCA_947483545.1 Deltaproteobacteria bacterium
CAACCGCACCCGAGCCGGGTCCCGGCTTCGCCGGGTACTCCCGCCGAAGCCGGGTATGCGCTCGTACTCGAGCGCACCCCGGCGAGCGGGGGGCGTGGGGGGCGTGCCCCCCACAAAGCAGGGCGGGTTTGGAAGCCAGCACGGGCGAAAGCTGCCACGGAAGAGTCTTTAGATGGCCGGAAAGCTACGCGGCGGCGGTGAAGAGCCGATCACGGACATCAACATCGTGCCGCTCGTGGACATCATCCTCGTCGTCCTGATCATCTTCATGGTGACCGCGACGTACATCGTGAAGCCCGCGATCAAGATCGACCTGCCGGATGCGGCGACGGGCGAGAACTTGGAGCCGACATCCTTGGGGATCAGCGTCGCGGCGGACGGCCGGCTGATGCTCGACGGCGAGGAGACAACGGAGGCGGAATTGCGCCGTCGGGTGTCTGAGGAGTATGCCAAGGACAAGAACGTCGTGTGCCTCATCTCGGGTGACAAAGACGCGAAGCACGGCGCGGTGACCCACATGATCGACGTCGTCAAGTCCCTTGGCGTGACCAAGTTCGCGATCAACATCGACCCGACAGAGAGCCAATGAGCTCGCTCTCGCCGTTCCACACCGCGCCGCCTTGGCAACGCGCGTTGCAGAGCGGCGCGGGGGTGGCCTCCATCGGATTCCACGCGCTCCTGGCCCTGTTCTTTGCGGTGAACCCAGAGCCGGCAAAGAAGGCCGCGGAGTGGGTGCAAGTCCAGGTTCAGCAAAAGGCGCCCGAGCCCCCCCCGCCCCCGCCGCCCGCGCCGGAGCCTCCGAAAGAGAAGCCCAAACCCGTCAAGTTCCAGGACATCCCGCCGGTGCCGACGCCGCCCCCGCCGGATGTCGCTCCGACGCCCGCCCCCCCTCGGAGGGTTCAGGGCCTCTCCGCGAACAGCTTCTCGGCGAGCGGCACATCCGGCCTCTCCGTGCGCGCGGGCAACACGACCCAGGCGCCAGCAGACGGCAAAGGACTCGCGCTGGACGAGCCCGCGCCCCGCGCCTGGGCAGCGGTCACGACGCGACCGAAGATGAGCTTCAAGCCCGAGTTCAAGGAGACGGAGGAGGCGCGAAAGGCGGGGGTCGATGGCACCGTCCAGGTACGTCTGGACATCAGCGACACCGGCGTGGTCACGAGCGTGAAGGTGGTGTCCGCGCCGCTCGGATACGGCGTCGATGAAGCGTGCGCTGCGGCGTGGAGATCGTCCAAATGGAAGCCCGCGATGCAAGACGGCCAGCCCGTCGCGGTCACCGGCATGCCTCAATACTGCGTCGTGGCGCCAAACCTATGATGATCCTCGCTTTGTTGGGGCTGCTTACACCGGCGTTCGCGGGGGAGGAGGCGCCCATTCCCGCAGTGGAGGAGCCGCCCCCGCTGCTGAAGAATCCGGAGCTGCTCACCTTCGTGGACGCACCCTACCCCCCTGAGGCCCAGGCGGCCGGGGTCGAGGGCATCGTGGTGCTCGACATCGAGATCGACGCGGCCGGTAAGGTGGTGAACGTCACGGTGTCAGGGTCGGCGGGGCACGGCTTCGACGAGGCCGCGGTGGCCGCGGCGATGCAGTTCGTCTTCTCCCCCGCCGAAGACGCGACGGGCCCGGTTCCGGTGATCATCCAGTTCGAATATGGCTTTGTCTTCAAGCCAGTCGAAGTGCCAGTGGAGACCACCCCGGTCGAGATCGGGGTCAACGTCAGCGGTGCGCTCCGTGAGATGGGATCGCGGCGTTTGTTGCCAGCCGTCGCGGTGTCCGTGATCGCGCGAAAGGACGCGACCGACGCGCAGAAGGCGACTGCCTCGGCGGGCGCCTGGGCGACCGAGACGGACGAGGCCGGGGCGTTCGCCCTGCGCGGGGTGGCCGAGGGCGATTGGCTGCTCCGCGCCGCAGATCCCGGACTTGGCAGTGTGGAGCAGGAGATCACCGTGGTGGCGGGCCAGGCGTTGGAGGCCAAGCTCTGGATGCGCACGGTCGCCGCCGACGACACGCTGTACGCGTACTACGACAAGGACAAGAACGAGGTCACGCAGCGGACGATCTCGATGGAGACGATCAAGCGGGTGCCGGGCACCTTCGGGGATCCGATCCGCGTCATCCAGAGCCTGCCTGGTGCGGCCCGGGCGCCCTTCGGGTCAGGGCTGCTCATCATCCGCGGGTCCAACCCCGAGGATTCGGGCGTCTACATCGACGGCATCCGGATCCCGTACATCTACCACCTGGGCGGCTTCGAGTCCGTCATCAACCCCGACCTCGTCAGCGCGGTTGACTACCTTCCCGGCGGTTTTGGCGTGCAGTACGGGCGGGGCATGGGCGGGGTCGTGGACGTCTCCACGGTCACCAAGTGGCCCGATCGGAACAAGATCACCTGGAACACGGACGTGCTCGACTCGGGGGCGATGATCAAGGGCCGCTTCGGTAAGAAGAAGCAGCACGCCATCGGCCTCGCGGGGCGGCGGTCCTACATCGATCTGATCCTTCCCCCGCTCTTGGAGGCGTCGGGCGCGGCCGCCGGCTACACGATCAGCCCGGTCTGGTACGACTACCAGGCAAAGTACGAGTATCTGGGCGGAAAAGATAAGTTCAGCGTGCTCATCTTCGGGTTTGAGGATGTGCTGACGGCCCAGAGCCCCGAGGGCACGGCCCAAGGCACCGACCAGGACACTCAAGGCAGCTTCGGCACCACGTATTCGACACACCGGCTGCTCGTGAACTGGGAGCACCCGTTCAACGAGCACCTCTCCCTGCGCTTCGTTCCGTCGTTCGGCCGGGATTACGCGAGCCTCGTCGTCGGCGATTCCTGGCGGCTCGTGCAAGAGCAGTGGCTGGCCGAGGTTCGGACCGAGCTTCCTTGGACGATCAACGAGCACGTCAAGGTGGTGCCGGGCATCGACTTCATCGGGGGCTGGTCCCCGTTCGAGATCTCGCTGCCCTTCGACCCCGCCGACTTCGCCGAGACCGACCCCCTGGCGGAGCGCGAGCCGTTCACGCTCACGGACGAACAGACCGGTTGGGGGCCCGATCCCTACCTTTTCATCAACTTCCGCCCGCTCGCCGACACCGATCGCTGGCTCATCACCCCCGGCTTCCGCGCGACGGTCGCCTGGATCCCGGGGGAGTTGAACACCGTTTCCTTCGACCCCCGCCTCGCGACCAAGTTCAGCATCACGGAAACGATGCGTGTGAAGGGCTCAGTTGGCCTCTACCACCAGCCTCCGCAGGCGTTTCAGATGTACCGGACCGACGACGAGCCGGTGAACCTGACGATGGAGCAGTGCGTGTCGAGCGCCGTCGGCTGGGAGCTGGACATCGGCCAGGCGATCCGCGGCGACGTGGAAGTGTTCTACAAGGGGTTCTCCGATCTGATCGTTGGAAACCCCGATTTTGTGAGCCTCGACGATCCGTTCTTCGTCAACGACGGCGTTGGGCGGGCGTACGGGGTCGAGGTCATGGTGCGGCACGACCCCGTGGGCAAGCTGTTCGGCTGGATCAGCTACACGCTGTCCAAGAGCGAGCGCAGGGATTACCCCGGTGACGACTGGTACAATTACGACTACGACCAGACGCACAACCTCGTCGGGGTGGCTGGGTACAAGCTGCCATGGCAGGTGGAGGTCTCGGCCAGGTTCCAGTACACGACGGGAAACCCGACCACGCCCTACAGCCTCGGGGTCTACGACATCGACCAGGACAGTTACTCCGGGTACTCGACCGCACCGTACAACTCCGAGCGCCTGCCGCCGTATTGGGCCGCCAGCGCACGGATTGACAAGGTCTTTACCTTCAAGGTGTGGAGCCTGGACCTCTTCCTGGACTTCATCAACGTGCTGCACGGCGAAAATCCAGAGTTTGAACTATACAATTACGACTACACGGAGAGCGCGTACATCTCCTCGTTCCCCTTCATCCCAAGCCCCGGGTTTGAGGCGAAATTTGAGTTCTAAGCTGCCACGTTCTCGTCTCCTGGCGCTCACAGCCCTCGGGCTCTTTGGGTGCGATGCGTTCAACCTCTCGCAGGCCTGGCAGATCGATCGGCTCCGCATCCTCGCGGTCGCGGCGGAGCCGGCCGAGCCCCAGCCCGGCGACACGGTCACGTTTACGTCCCTCGTGGTGTCGCCAGTCACCCCGGTCGGCATCACCACGTGGCTCACCTGCTCCTCCGCCGATTCCTACGGGTGTTCGATCGATGAGGAGCTGCTCGCAGGCTTGACGGGGGACACGTCGGATCTGACCGATGAGGAGCTGGCCGCTTTGTACGCGGAGCTTCAGGCTGCCGGGCTGATCGGGGTCGAGCCCTTCTTCGCGCCGGTGTGGACCGTCCCGGACGACTATCTGGACGCTCTGACCGAAGC
>CANKNP010000396.1 GCA_947483545.1 Deltaproteobacteria bacterium
GAGCCCAAAATCGGCCACCTTCGCGACCAACCCTTCCTCCGCGTGCTCCAACAACACATTTCCGGGCTTCAGATCCCGATGGATCATCCCGTGCGCGTGTGCCCGCCCCACGCCGGCCGCGATGCCTCGAAAAATCCGCTCGACGTCCGCCAGACTTGGTTTTCGCTCCCCGAGCCACGCATCCAAAGACCCGCCGGAGACATACTCCATCAACAACCCCGGGGCGTTGTCCACGTCGATCACGTCGGTCACCGCCACAATGTTGACGTGCCGCAGCGCAGCCTAAAGTTGGCCCTCCCGAACCAACCGCGCCCGGATCGCCGGCCCCCCAATCTTCAAAACTTTCAGCGCGTGCAGCGTGCCCAACAACCGGTGACGCACCCGAAATACGTGCGCCATGCCGCCTTCCCCAAGCTCGGCCTCGACCGTGTAGCGCTCGACCTCGCGGCCAATCTCCAGCATTCCGTGGATTCCTTAGCGCCCAACCGTTTGGGCGGTCACCAGTTTCCCACGATGACGGCGGTGGCGCCCAGACCGACGGCGGCGATGCCGAGGCCGTAGCCGGTGAAGCCGAAGGCGCGGTTTCGGTTGTAGATGGCGTCGGCATCCCCCTGAGAGCCTGACGCGACGAAGGCGCCTTTGTCCATGGCCGCGACCGCCAACGACGCCCCCGAAGCCAACCCCACCGCGAGCCCCGAAACCAAAAGCGTCCGCGAGGGGTGCCCCTCCTTCTTCACCGTCGAGGCGCTCCGGGCGGGCCCTTCCACGGCCTGGACCAACGCATCGGGCAGGCTTGCGCCTGTCAAATACCACGACTGCACCGACCCGCTCGCGCCGGTCACTTGTGCCAACGCTGCCCGTTCGATTGGCAGCTCCGCGGCCGGTCGCCCGTCCACCGTGAGTGTCACGCCAACGCCGGACTGAACCCGCTGCGATCCGCCCGGGCCCGCGCTCCTCGCCGCTTCGAAGGCCTTGCGCACATCATTGCCGGCGGGCGCGACCTCTGTCGAGAGTACAAACCCTGGCTCCGCGGCCAAAACCCCGGCAAACGCGCGTTGCATCTGCGCGGCATCTCGGGCCAGAAATGCGCTCAGCGCCCTGACCAGGTGCAATTGCGCCGCCGTTGCGCTGTCCACGCGCCCGGTCAGGCAGCCCAGGTCCCCCTCGACCTCCGCGACGTGCGCGTCCCACGCCTGGTCATCCGTCACGTAGGAGGCATAGGCGGCGTCGAGATCGGCGCGGAGCTGACTCGGCGCTGCAGGGCAGCCGGCGTGCGCGGGGGCAACGGCGAGAAGCAGGGCGAGGAGCATCGGATTCGCGGTGACCATAGCACGGCGGGCGGCGGAAGGGACCGGCTGGGGGGCAGGCGCAGTGGGCGGCTCGCTCCCCGGGGCCGCAGGGACGCCGCGGGCCGGGGGACGCCGCTTCACATCGGCGGGTCGCGCCGGAGGTCCGCCCAACAAACCCCTCAATAAACATTGTATTTCCGCCGATTCGCCTCGTGCTCGCGAACGTCCTTTCCGCCATGAAACGTCTGCGTGCTGTCATGCAGGTAATACCAATATTCGCTCGGCACCGGCGACATCGCGGCGCGTAACGCTACTTCGCCCGGGCTGCCGATCGGCGTAGGCGGAAGCCCTGGCCGCAGGCGGGTATTCCACGGGTCCTTGGCGTCCCGCAGCTTGACCATGAACGCCGATCGGTCGTTCCAATCTTCGATGGTGTAGCGGCTGGTCGCGTCCACCCCCAGGTTCCAGTTCGCGTCGATGCGCTTCCACAAGATCCCAGCGATGATCGGTCGGTTCTCAGGTTTCGGCTCCTCGCGCTCGATCATGCTCGCCATCACGACCAGATCATGAAACGCCCGGGGGAGCGTGCCGGCCTCCTCCGCCGCCGCGGCCTCCTCCCCGAACCGCTCCCCAAAGGTGTCCAGCAGCCGCTGTACGAATTGCCGGGCGCCATCGTCCTTTGCGAACGCGGCCGGCTCGACGCGGTAGGTCTCCGGGTAGAGAAAACCCTCGAGCGTGTCGTTGGGAATTGGAAACGTCACCTTGTACGCGCTCAGATCGCTGGTCGCGGCAGTGGTGAATTCGCCCGCGTCCAGCCAACCCTTCGCGGTGAGCGCCGCGTCGATCTCCCGAATCCGCCACCCCTCGACGACGGTGAACGGCTCGTCCTTCGGCACCGGAGCACCGCACAGCGCGGTCAACAGCGTCGGGGCATCCATCCCCGGCCGGACCTTGTGCGGGCCGGCCTTCAGGCACTTCCCGCCCTCCTGGTCGCCCTCGGTCTGGGTTCGCAGGAACCACTCCCACCGCCAACTGTCCTGGATCAGCCCCGCTGTTTGCAACGTCGGCCCCAAGCCCCGCGCGGTCGTGCCCGGCGCGACCTCGAACAGGAATTCCTCCCCCGACAGGGTGGGCGGAGACGTGAGATCGCAGGCGAGGAGGGCCAGGAGGAGCATCATGGGAACGTACCCGGCCCGGGGCCAGCCCGTGCGCTACGCAAACAGGACGGCCGCAAGTCCCTGGAAGGACGTGACTCGGAGCCGGGCTGGCCCCGAACCGCACCGTTCCAGGTGGAAGGCGGCGGGCCCGGCGTCTTCGACGGACCGTCGCATTCCACCGGTAGGAACGGTGCAAAGAGACCGCCGATCCGCGCGCGCGGTTTGCCGAGCGCGCGGATCGGCGGGCCGGCCCGGGCGCGGGACAAACAACACGACCTGAAGCCGCCCCAGCGGGTGTAGACTCCCCCCATGCTCTTCCTGCTCGCGTGTACCACGGCCGATCCCGCCGATAGCCCCGCCACCGTCGGGGATGCCGACACCGACACCGATGCAGACACCGACACGGACGCCGACTCGGACGCTGACACCGACACCGGCCCCGCGCCGGATCCCACCGGATGGACCCGGGTGGACCTGGACGGGGGCGTCTTGGAGCGCAGCGTGGACGTCGCGGTCGCGCCCGATGGCAGCGTGTTTGCATCTTGGGTGGACGCGGACGATATCGCCTGGGTACGCGGATCGGCCGACGGCGGGGCAACGTGGGGGGACCCGGCCCAAGTGAACGACGACGGCAGCGCTGCGAGCGTGACGATGGCCCGGCGGCCCTATGTAACGACAGACGGAGATCGCGTCGCCGTGGTATTTGTAGACTTGGTCGCCCAGCTGGTGCGGGTGTATGTCTCGCCCGCCGATGTGCTGGGGTTTCAGCCTCTCGCCAGCTTGGGAACGGGGGCGATGAACGATTTCGCGAAGGGAAGTTTCTCCGGCGGCGACCTCGCGGTGGCTTGGCAGACCTACGATCCAACCGGAGCCATGGTCGTCGCGCGCGAGTCCAGCGGGTGGGTGCAGCAATCCGCGGATGAAAAGGCGCCGGGACTGCCGTGTGAGTGCTGCCCCTTGGACATCCTCGCGGCCGGGAACGACGAGCTCCTCGTCGCCTATCGAAACAATGACGAGAATGTGCGCGAGCACTGGATCACGTCGCTCCCCAGCGGAGACGCGGGGCAAGTATCGACGACAGAGGGCGTGCTGATGATCTGCCCGATGGAGGGCCCGCGGCTCGCCAAAATGGACAGTTCGGTGCTCTCGGTGTGGGCCGACGCTTCGATGGAGGGACGGACCTGGATCGCGGACAGCGCGGACATCGGCCGGAGTTGGTCCGGCGAGCGCCTCGCGTTCGGGGACGCGGGGACCAGCAGCCCGACCATCGCGACCACCGAGGGTGCGGTGGTCGTCACCACCGAGATCGGCGAAGGGTCGCTCCTGGCGGTGAGCGCGGATGGCGGCGCCACGTTCGGGGCCTCCACGTCCCTGCAAAGCCCGAGCGGCGATCTGGGGTACGCACAGGTCAAGGCAGGCGGTGGCGTCGTGATCGTCGGGGGATCGGCGGGCGACGGGAGCGCGTGGGTATTCCGCGGTGACTAGGGAATCCCGACCAACTTGTGTGTCTGCAGCGACAATCGCCATTGGGGGTGCGCGCGGCAATAGGCGACCGCCGCCGCAGTGTTGGCATTCCGCGCGTGGCTATCCATCGGCTGGAGGAAATAATGGTCGAATCGGAGATCTGAAAATTCCTCGGGCGCCAGCTCCGGCTGGGGGTAGACCAGCTTGAGCTCGTTCCCCGCCCGCACGACGAGCTGTGAACGTGGCTTGGGGCTGACGCAGATCCAATCGACGCCGTCCGGCACGGGGACGGTGCCGTTGGTCTCGATCGCCACCTCCAGCCCAAGGACGTGACACGCGTCGATCAGCGCCTTGTCCAACTGTAGGAGGGGCTCGCCGCCGGTGAACACTACGTAGGGCGTGCCGCCTTGGGCCTCTGAACCCCACGCTGCGTAGATGTGGTTGGCGA
>CANKNP010000397.1 GCA_947483545.1 Deltaproteobacteria bacterium
CCCCCCACCGGGATAACCGCACCCCTTGCCCTCCTTCCCGCTCTCGCTCCGGCTCGTGGCTACGCCAGCGTGGGGGCTTGCGTGGCTTCGGCAACGGTATGTCGAACGGCGTCGGCCGGTGTTGGAGCATCGGTTCGGCGGGCCGGGGCCGCAGGTCACGCCCGAGCAGATTGACGCCTTCGCGCAGTCTGACGCTCGAGGGGTCCATCTGATTTTGGACGGCGGCGTAGGCGGGGGCTGGGCGACCTTGGAGGGGCTTCGCGCTGCGTTGGAGCGCGCGCGCACCGCCGGAAAGCTGATCACCGTGGAAGTCGGGCGGTGCGGTAACGCGGAGCTGTACCTGGGCTCGATCGCCGACCGGATCTGGCTGCGCCCAACCGGGGAGGTCGCGGTTCTCGGCGTGGCGGCGACGATGATGTTCGGCGGGCGCCTGTTGGAGCGGTTCGGGCTTCGGTTCGATGTGGAGGCCGCTGGCGCGTACAAAGCCTTCGGGGAGACCTTCACGCGGGCCTTCGCGAGCCCCGAGAACCGGGAAGCCACGGCCGCGCTGGTGGCGGACCTGCAGCGAGGTTTGGATGAGACGATCGCGGCGGGCCGGCGGCTGCCCGTCGCGCAGGTGCGCGAGGCGTTGGCGTCGGCGCCGCTCTCCGCAGAGGAAGCGCTCGCCGCCGGGCTGATCGATGGGATCCTGTACCGCGACGAGGTGGAAGCGCAGTTGGACGAGCTCTACGGGTCGGCGGGTACAGGTCCTCCGGCGAGGCGTGTGTCGTTAGGGCGGTGGATCCGCGCGGATGCGGTGCGGCGGGGGCTGGAGGGCTGGATCGAAGGGCGCCCCCGGGTGGTCGTGCTGCACCTGGTGGGCAACGTCATCGATGGGGAGGCCGGCGGGAGCCTGGCGATCGCGTCGGGGCCGGTGTGCCGAGCGCTCGAAGAGCTGCGAGATCTGGACGGGGTGGCGGGGGTGGTGCTGGCGATCCGTTCCCCCGGCGGGAGCGCGACGGCCAGTGACGCGATCTGGCGCAGCGTGCGGCGCCTGGTCGGGAAAAAGCCGGTGGTCGCGGCCTTTGGGGATGTGGCGGCGTCGGGTGGGTACTACATCGGGGTGGCCTGCAATGAGATCGTGGCGCGGGGGGGCACGATTACGGGCTCGATCGGCGTGGTGGGTGGGAAACCGGTGATTGGGGGGGCATTTGACCTTTTGGGCGTGAGCGTCGAGGTGGTGACGGAGCGCGAGACGGCCGACATGTTCAGCTTGCTCCGTCCGTTCTCCCCGAAGCAGCGGGAGCGGTTTCGGGCGAGCCTGGACCGTTTCTATGCCACCTTCGTGTCTCGGGTCTCGGCCGGGCGTCGAGCGCCGTTCGAGTCCGTGGAGCGCCACGCGCGCGGGCGCGTTTGGACCGGGCACGCCGCGTTGGAGCGGGGGCTGGTCGATCGGATCGGTGGGATCGAAGAGGCTGTCGCGCGGGTCCGGGTGCTCACCGCCTCGCACGCCGTGCAGCGCATCGATGTGCATATGCGGCCGAGGATCCCCCTCCTGTCCCGGTTGGTTCGCCGCGCCCTGGGCGCTGAGCTCGGGGTTTTGACGCGTCTGGCCGCGACGGTGGACGACGTGGAAGGTTTGGTTCGCGCGTTCGCCGCGGGCGAGGTGCTCGCCTGGTGTCCCTGGGACGCTGAGCCGTGATGTGGCTGGTCGGGGTGGGGATGGGGTTTGCCCTGCCTCAACCTGGGGTGTATCCCGGCGACCTGCACGCATTCGGTGCCCACGGGGCGCCGCCGAACCCCGCGCTCGGCGAACCTCGCTCGCGGCTCGGCGGTCTCTTTGCACCGTTCCTACCGGTGGAATGCGACGGTCCGTCGAAGACGCCGGGCCCGCCGCCTTCCACCTGGAACGGTGCGGGGATGGGCCAGCCCGGCTCCAAGTTAAGTCCTTCCTGGGACTTAGGACGGTCTTGTTTGTCCAGCGAAGGGGCTGGCCCCCCGCCCTTCGAGCCAGGCGTCGAGAGCGCCTTCGATATCCTCGGCTACGTCGCCAACCTGCGCATCGATCCCGACGAGCAGGTCGTGCGCGGGACCATGACCATCACGGCGATACGGCGCACAGATGTACCAAGCGGCGATTTTCTTTTTCACTACGAGGGCGGCGCCCCCAGTCTCGTGACCCTAAACGGGGAGGCGGTCGATGCCACCTACGAGGATGGCGTTTGGCATGTCCCCGCGGAGACCTTGGCCGCCGAGGTGGCTATTACCTGGAGCCGCACGGGCAATTCCGACGGCCTCGGAATTCAGTTCGACGACGGGATCACCTGGTCTGTGGACGAGCCCGACGGCGCCCGAAATTGGATGCCGGTGTACGATGAGCCTTGGGACAAGGCCACTTGGACCTGGGAGATCGAGGCGCCAGCAGGGTTGACCGTCGCGGCCAACGGCGAGCTGATCTCGGTCTCCGCGGGTGAACCGGAAGACGACGGGCGCGCGTGGGATACCTGGAAATGGGTGTTTGACCAACCGATCGCGACCTACCTTGTCGCGCTGCACATCGCCGATTTTTCGGTCTACGACCTGAGCGAAGACATCCCAGTGACGGTCTGGAGCACACAGAGCGGCACCGCGGTCGCGGACACGTTCGGGGCCACGCCCGACATCCTGGCGTTCTTCGCCGACCGCTACGGTCCTTACCCCTGGACCCGCTACGGCATCGTGACCGTGCCGTTCGGCGGGGCGATGGAGCACACGACGGTCACGAGCTTCGGCGAGGGCTACACAGGCTTGGACGCGGATCTGGTGAACAGCCATGAGATCGCGCACCACTGGTTTGGCGACGACGTGACCCTCGCCGACTGGCGCGACATCTGGCTCAACGAGGGGTTCGCGAGCTACTCGGAGGCGCTCTGGTACGAGTCGCTCTACGGGCAGGAGGGGCTCACGGAGTACCTGGATTGGCAACGCTCGGTGTACTACCTGCTGCAGGCGCAGGAGGGCGAGTTTCCCCTCTATGACCCGGATTCCCTGTTCGGTGGCACCGTCTACGACAAGGGTTCCTGGGTTGTGCACATGCTCCGCGGCATGTTGGGCGACGAAGTCTTTTTCTACGCCCTTCAGGAATACCTCTCCGAATATGCCTACAGCAACGCGAGCACCGCCGAATTCGAGGAGAGCGTCGAACAATCGACCGGCGTGGAGCTCTCCTGGTTCTTTGACGGCTATGTCTACGGAACGGGCGAGCCTACGTTGCAGTTTGCGTACCGCAGCACGACCGACGGCGTGATCGTCGTGATCGAGAGCGACACCGCAATGCCGCTGCCGATCCCGCTGCGCATCGTCGGCGCCGACCAGGATCTGGACACGCGCGTCACCCTGACCTCGGGTACCGCCTGCGCGCTCTTGCTACCAGGATTTGAGGTGGAGGACGTGCTCCTCGACCCCGATCTCTGGGTCCTGACCGACGACCGGCTGGAGCTGTCCACAGCAGCCGTCGATGCGTGTGAGACCGCGCTGGCCGACGCCGACACCCCCGACGACACGGCCGAGATCGATCGCCCTGGCGCGTACCTTGGCGCTCCGGACTGCGCGTGTGGCGGGGGTGATCCTGCCGCGGCGCTCTGGCTGGGGGGTGTTGCGGTGTTCGGCGCGCGGCGGCGCAGGCCAGAGGGTTTCGGCCGCTAATGCCAGACGTCCCGGCGCGACGACAACCCGCGGTCCCAGCGAAACGGCGAGAGGCCTGGGCCGTCGCCGCGGTCGTCGCGGTGTTGGTCGTGTTCTGGGGCTCCCCGTTGCTTTGGCCGCTCGCCATCGCGGTGGTGTTCGCGCATGAGTGCAGCCACGCGTTGATGGCGGTCGCGACCGGGGGCACGGTCGCTTCGATCGAGCTGGCGTGGAACCAGAGCGGGGCGACCTGGAGCACGGGTGGGATCCCCTTCCTGGTGCTGAACGCCGGATATCTGGGCTCGCTGGTGTCCGGAATCGTCCTACTCAAGGGGGCGGCACGGCCGCGCGGGATGTGTGTCACTGTCGGGTTGGTCAGCGGCATCGTCGCTCTCGGGTGGATGCCCTGGATCTCGTTTGGGTTTTTGTGGGTGATGCTCTATGCGGCCGGGCTGATCGCCGTGGGGTTGCGCGCCCCGCCATGGCTTGCGGCCCTGCTGCTGCGTGTCTACGGGGTTTTCAGCATCCTGTACGCGCTGGGGGATATTCACGCGGATGTTTTCGGGGCGCCCGCGGGGGCGGTGACGGACGCTACTATGCTGGCCGAGTTGACCGGGGTGCCGTCGGTGGTGTGGGGGGTGGGGTGGCTGATCGTGGGGATCGGGGTGATCTGGCGGGTGGGGCGGCGGGGGTAGGGGGGGGCCGGC
>CANKNP010000398.1 GCA_947483545.1 Deltaproteobacteria bacterium
AGCGGTGGCGACGCAAACGGCGACGGATTTCCCGACCTGTTCGTAGGCGCCCCGGGTCTCTCGGACTATTCGGCCCATGCCGCCGGGATCGTGTACCAGTTCGACGGGCCCCTCAGCTCAACGATCGCATCCGCGGACGACGCGAGCGCGAGCTGGGAGGGGGACATGGACTATGGGGAGGCAGGGACAAGGCTGGATGGCACCAGTGACCTCGACGGAGACGGGTGTGACGACCTGCTTGTGGGCGCCCCGCCCGATCGATACATCGATACATCAATACACCGATGCATCACCGCATGATTCAAACCCGTCACCAACGCTGATACACCGGCCAGCCCGACATGTATCAGGAGAGCGTTGATGCACCTATCGCCAGTCCGGTGATCAGCGGCGTTCCCGGCCAGGGTGGACGGCTCAACCCGGGTATCAAGCCGCCCAAAAACGCACGCGTTGGGTTAGCCCACCCGAATGCTAGTGACTCCCCTGAACGGTCCTGTCGTTATTGCAGGGGGGAGTGGCTTTCTTGGCGTCTCCCTTGCCACGCACCTCGCGAGTTCGGGCACGCCCGTCATCCTGCTCTCGCGCACGGCGCCACGAGTCGCCGGACCCTGGCGCCATGTGAGCTGGGACGCACGCACGCTCGGGGACTGGCATCGCGAGTTGGATGGCGCGGCGGGTCTCGTCAACCTGGTGGGGCGCACAGTGGACTGCATCAAAACACCGGATCACCAGGACGAGATCCTGCGCTCCCGCGTGGAGGCCACGTGTGTCCTGGGGAAGGCTATGCGCAGCGTCGCAGCACCTCCGCCCGTGTGGGTGCAGATGAGCACGGCGCACATCTATGGCGACCCGCCCCGGGTGACCTGCAGCGAAGACTCACCGTTCGGCATCGGGCTCGCGCCCTTCGTCGGTCGTGCGTGGGAGGAGGCGTTTCATGCCAGCGTATTGCCGTCACAGCGGGGAGTGGTCCTCCGCACGAGCTTTGTCGTCGGCCGAGATCGGGGCGCAGGCGGCGGCGCACTGAGTCGCTTGACGACCCTGGTGAAATTCGGGCTCGGCGGCACGGTGGGATCCGGAGAGCAAGGCATGAGTTGGATTCACGAAGCCGACATGAATGCGCTGTTCGAGCGGGGCCTTCGGAACGCCGCGATGCAAGGTGCGTACATCGCCAGTGCGCCGAACCCAGTCTCTCAGCGCGACTTCATGCGGGCGCTGCGCAAAGCCACGGGCATGCCCATCGGATTGCCGGCGTTCGAGTGGATGGTTCGAATCGGCGCGCCCTTGCTGATGCGCACCGATCCGGATCTCGCGCTCTATGGGCGTTACCTCGTGTCGCAGAGGCTTCGCGAGGAGGGCTTTGCGTTTCGGTTCGGAGGGCTGGACGCAGCGCTTGGAGATCTGGTCGGTGGGTAGCGCGCTCGTGCCCCGGCTGACGATCCACCTGAGCTGCGCCCCCCTCCGCGCCCGCGCTGACCTCCGTCGACTGGAAGGGGGAACGCCCCGCTCGGCAAGCAGGGCCTCGGCGCGCTGGCGACCGCCTCGCCGTCCCCGCGGACCATCCTCGTGCGCCGAGGCGCTGAAGTACAAGCAGTCCGGGGGCTCGAGCGCCGTGCGATTGCTGGACTTGTCGAGGAAACAGCAGGCACTCTACCAGCCCTGAGGGCCCCAGAGCCTCCGCCTTCCCCTCCTCCCGCAGCCGCGGGGCGCGGGGCCTGACTGGGCAGGCCTCGCGAGCCCCCGTAGGCCGGCAACAGACGCTCAGAAGCTGGTCGCGTCCAGCGGGTCCGTGGCTGCGGCGACCTCGGCCCCGTCGTCGCTGCCGTCTCCATCCGTGTCGGCGGACGTCGGCCAGGTGCCCGCGACAAGCTCGTCGGAGTTGACCAGCCCGTCCCCATCCGCGTCGGAGGCCGAGTCGTCCACGGTGGCGTCGAGGCCCCACGATGACTCCCAGCCGTCGAACATGCCGTCTCCGTCGTCGTCGTAGTAGTAGGAGAACGCCGCACCCGGGCCACCGTATGCGCCCACGTCGCTCGTGGATGCGTCGGGGTCGAGGATGGCGGGGTCGCCGGCGTCGACGAGGGGAGAGCTCGCTGCCAGGTGGAGATCCCAGGTGTCAGCGGCCATGCCTTAGGCGCAGGAGACGAAACCGGGGTCGACCGAGACGTTTCCGTTCGTCCCGGTAGGGTCCGTCATCCCGGAATAGCCCGCCCCCACGTTGCCGTAGACGTCGTTGTACTGCAGTGTCAGCTGGTAGACGCTCGACGTGTCGACGACGCCACGCCCCCCGTTGCCGGTCACGATGACGTTGCGGATGTCCACCTGGTTCACCCAACTGGGCGTGACGTAGATGCCGTCACCGGTGTTGCCTGTGACGGTGCTGTTCAGCACGGAGTACGCGTAGGTCGTGGTGCTGCTCGGCCGCAGCGACATGCCGTAGCCGGTGTTCCCGGCGATCACGACGTTCGAGATCGAGGCGTCCGAGCCATCGGAGGTCAGGAGCGCGTTCGACCCAGCATCGTTGCCTCGCATCTCGAGCCCATCGAGGCTCCCCGAGCGCACCCACAGGATCTCGCCCCCCGCGACGCTGTCCGTCACGGTGAGATCCGTGACGGTGATCGCCGAGAACCAGGCGACGATACCCCAGGTGGACACGTTGTCCGTCACGCGCATCCCGTCGACGGAGGAGGCCCCGCTCCCGCTCCCATCGAATGCCGAGTAGGAACCGGCTGAATTCCCTGAGATGTCGATGTCCGAGATCACGAAGGACCCGCGCGCCAACAGGCCGCCCCGGTACTCCGATGAGTTGCCGCTGACCTCTCCGCCGGTCCACTCGAAGCTCCCGTTGAGGTAGGCCCCGCCGCCCCAGCCGGAGCAGCACGCCATCACGTTGTCGGTCACGCTCACCTCCGTGAAGGTCGTCGGATGCCCGGACGAGCCCCCGGTGCTCTCCCCGGCGATGCCGCCGCCGTAGCCCGGGGCGGTGTTCCCGCTGATCTCCGAGTCGACCATCTGGACCGACCCTCCCTGCAGGTACACGCCCCCTCCGTCCGACCCCGCCTCGTTGGTGTCGAAGCTGCAGTCGGTGACGGTGAGATCCTCGGCGTCTGCGGCATACAGCCCGCCCCCATCCGAGGCGGCGACGTTGCCGGTCACCCGCAGATCCGTCAGCTCGACCCCGACGCTCCTTGCGACGTAGACCCCACCGCCATCCACCGCCAGCCCGTTCGTGACGGTGAACCCTTCGACGCCGCCGGCCGCGAGCGTGACCACGGGGTCCCCGCTCAGGTCGCCATCGATGGTGGTGCCCGCGGAGCCGGCGAGGCCGGTCACCCAGAGCGTCTTCGTCCCCAGGTCGATCGTCTCGACCCAGGTCCCGCCGGCGACCTCGATGGTGGAGCCGTCGCACGCTGCGTCGATCGCACCCTGAATGGTGGGATAATCGCCAGGAACGCCGATGGGATCCACCGGACAGGGCACGTCGAGCCCATCGCAATCCGAGTCCACGCCGTCGGCCGCCTCGGCCGCGGCGGGGTGGACGCTGAGATCGGTGTCGTCGCAATCGCCGTCGACGCTGGCAAAGCCGACGGGCTCGACGCAGCTCATGGTGGTTGGCGAGGAGACCCCGTAGCCGTCCCCGTCGCCATCGGTGTACCACAGGAGCGCGTCGGAGGCCGTGGACTCGTCCGCGACGCTGTCGCAGTTGTTGTCGATGCCGTCGCAGACCTCGACACCATCCGGGTTGACCGCCGGAGCGGCGTCGTCACAGTCGCTCGCGTCGCTGGTCGTGTGCTCGGGCTGGGTGCAGGAGAGCGTGGAGACACCTGGGTCACCGAACGTGTCCCCGTCGATGTCCGCATACCAGGCCGCCTCGCCAGACGCCCCAGGTACGGCTCGACTTTGCGAGGGCGGCGAGCGGCACGCTGGCTCACCGAACCCTGTCGGCAGAGGGCGGAACGGCCTACCTCGAGCGGCGGGTGTGTGCGCTCGAGAGGCGGGTCATGGCGGCGCAATGGGCCATCCAGGCGAGGACGGCTCGCGGACAGAGGTGCCGCCCAGGCGTTCAATGCGTCCCTCCCTGCGGATCCGCTCGTCCCGCCGGGAGGATGTCGATGACGAGCTCGCCGGGGTTGGCTGCGACGACCAGCGGGGACCCTGCCGCACTCCTACTCGGGTAGCCGATGGTCGGCTCGCGTCGGCGTCGTGCCCCCCCCCCGAGTGACAGGCATCCCCGAGGTCAAGACCGCCCCCTCGGCGGCAGAAAGAGGGGGCTCCGGAATGAGCTCCAGGCGGCGGTCGAAACCGAAGTCACCCGGATCAGCCCGGGCCGCACGCC
>CANKNP010000399.1 GCA_947483545.1 Deltaproteobacteria bacterium
GTCAAAGACGACGCCAGTCGCGAACACTTCGGGGGTGGTGACCGCCACCAGGGTCAAAGACGACGCCAGTGGCGAACACTTCGGGGTGACCGCGCCGAGGGACACGAAAGAGGCTTGCTTCGCGCACCGCCTGGATGTGCAGCGGCGGCACCACGGTGGGGGTGGCGGCTGGGCCCCCGGGACCGGCGCCGCCCTCATTGCCGTAGGATGCCCCCGGTCCCCAACCCCCCAGGATACCCGCCTTCGATGCGCCTCGTCTGGGCCACCGACATCCACCTGGACTTCTGCACCCCGACGGTGCGGCGGGCGTTCTACGCGCGGCTGGGGGAAGACGACCCGGACGCCGTCGTGCTGACCGGGGACATCGCCGACGCGAAGTCGTTGGAGCCGATGCTCTTGGAGCTCGCCGCAGCGGTGGCCGTCCCGGTCTACTTCGTGCTTGGAAACCACGACTTTTACGGCTCCGGCGTCGCTGAAGTCCGCGCGGTTGCCCGCAGCCTGACCGCCAAGGACCACCGGCTGCGTTGGCTCCCCGCGACCGGGGTTGTGCCCTTGAGCGAAACGACCGCGTTGGTCGGGCACGACGGCTGGGCGGATGGTCGCTGTGGCGACTGGCAGGGATCCCGCGTGATGCTCAACGACTACATCCACATCGCCGACTTGGCCCGTCCAAAGTGCGGAAAGGATGAGCTGCTTTGCCGGATCCAGGCGCTCGCTGCCGAAGCTGCTGGCTACCTCGCCGAGGTCATCCCAACGGCGATGGCGACCCACCCCCAAGTGCTCGTGGCCACGCACGTCCCACCGTTCCGCGAGGCGTGTTGGCACGAGGGCGCGATCTCCGGGGACGATTGGCTGCCGCATTTTTCGAGCCGCGTCATCGGCGAGGTGCTCGCCGCGTCGGCGGCCGCAAACCCAGGACGAACGATGACAGTCCTGTGCGGGCACACCCACGGAGCGGGCGAAGCCCAGATCGCCCCGAACCTGCTCGTTCGGACCGGGGGGGCGGAGTATCGGGAGCCGGCGGTGCAGGGGGTGATCGAGGTGTAGGCCGTGTAGGCCGGGAGCGGGCCGCCGCCGTGAAGGGCCTCGCGGTCGCTTTGACGAGGGCGGCCACGGAGCATGGGCAAGAATCCGGCCCCGGCCGGAGGCTACGGGGCACGGGCTACGGGGGACGGGGGACGGGAAAACGTCCATGCGGGCAGCATTTCACCAGGGCGGCCACGGAGGCTGGGCAACAATCGGAGAACGCACTTGAGCCCCGCGGAACCAACGCGGCGCGCCGGGGCGCCCCTTCACCGCCTGCCTCCTCATCGTCCCCTCCGCGTCTCCGTGTCTCCGTGGTTCGTCCTACTCTTTCCGCCGAGGCGTGGCGCTGACCGCGGGCGGCCACGGGGGGCCCTCCCGGGTGCGGACCCACGGAGGGCCGCCCCTACGCGAACCCAGAGCCGGAGCCCGCCCTCACGGAGGGCCGCCTCTACGCAGGTTCAACGCCGGTAGCACGTTGACCAGTCAGGTCAGCCCGAAGCACCCCCACCGTCCGCTCCGGCCCATGCCTCGCCCGCACAAACGCGACCGCCCGTTCACGGTCCTCCGCATCAAACCCCGGCAGTTCGTCCACCCCGTCCGGCAGAACGCGCATCGCGGCCTCCGGGATCCCGCCGGTCGTCGAACCGACGGTGGGGATTCCTCGGGCCGCCGCTTCCAACAGCACAAGGCCCAGGCCTTCCGCGCCGGATCCATCGGGATCCGCGCGTGAGAGGAGCAACGCCGCGTGGTGACCGTCCCAAGGGATGTCCGCGCGGGCCAGGCGGCCGGTGAACTGGGCCCGAACACCCAGATCCCCCACGAGCCGCTCCAGGGCCTCCCGCTCCGGCCCGTCCCCGACGATCGTGACCCCGCGCCCGCAGGACGCCGCGATGCGCAAGGCGCGGTCAACCCCCTTCAGCGGGCCGAGGCGCGCGATCACCAGCAGGTGGGACCCCGAGGCCGCCATCGGCTCCGGGCCAATCGCAGCGGGGAGCACGGTGTGCGGCGCTCCCAACAACCCGCCCAGGAACGCCGACACCGGGTACAACCGTGCCCCCGCTTTGATCGCATCGAGCCCGCCGACCAGGGGCGGTCGCGTCAGGTCCGAGCCGTGGAACGCGACCGAGACATCGGCCCGACCAAGCAGCGCAGTTGCCAATGGCCAGGTGGCGCAGAGCACGCGGTCCCCGGAACGAACGCGCGGCAGCACCTGCCCCGTGACCCAGAGATGCGCCCACCTCGCCCACGAGCGGCCCCACAGGCCGACAGCATCCCGCGCCCCCACCCGCCGCGGAACGTAGACCACCACGTGCTCTCCAGCAGCTTTGAGCGCCGCCGCCGTGTTCGCCGCCCACGAGGCGATCCCCCCGTCGAGCGGCGGGTAGTCGGTCGTGACGAGGTGCCACGTCACGCGGAGAGCGCCCCGTGGATCGCCGCGATCACCTCGGGAACGCCGATGTCACGCATGCACGCGTGGTCTCCAACGGGACAGACCGGACCGCCGAAGCGGGAGCAGGGGCGACAAGCGAGCGGCCGCTCGACCACCGCTCCCCGATGGCACCAGAACCCATCTTGCGAGGTCGTAGGCCCGAAGATGCCGACCACCGGGAGCCCGGCCGCCGCGGCGAGGTGCAGGAGGCCCGTGTCACCGGCGACCAACGCACAGGCCCCGTTCATGGCGGCGAGGGTTCGCTCAAAACCGTGCTCGCAGACCCCGCCAATACGGGCGACGATCGCGTCGTCACCGGGGCCGCCGAGCGCCCGAACGGGGCCGGGCCAGGCCTGGGCAAGGGCCATCCAGCGGGGCCAACGCTTGGTAGCGTGGGCAGCGCCGGGCGCGAGGAGCAAGGTGTCCCCGCGCTCGGCGACGGGGAGCCAGGGCGCGGGGGCGGGGGCGATGCCGGCCGCCCGGGCATAACGATCGACCACGCGCTCGGGGGGGGCAGTCTTGAATGCCACGCGGGCACGGCGGCGGAGGTCCTGACGATCCAGCCGCCGAACGCTCCGGCCCAGGGTTGCCCGGCGGCTGCGGAGCGATCCGTGGAGGTCGATGATCGGCACGTCAGGGAGCGGATCGTCGGGGGTGTAGACCGCCGCGACGCCGTGGAGCCGGCGGGCGAGATCGACGTACCTGGGAAGCGTCAAAATCCCCGTGCCGCCGCCGAACGCGGTGGTGACCGCGCCGAGCAGGACGATGTCGCCGAGGGAGGAGTAGCGGATCAGCAGGCGGTCAATGTTCGGCACGGGGGCAGGTATCAAGGGGGGGCAGTGCCTTTGCTCTCACGAGAGGACCAGCGGCCCGCCTTTACTCTCACGAGAGGACCAGCGGCCCGCCTTTGCTCTCATGAGAGGACCAGCGGCCCGCCTTTACTCTCACGAGACCCGCCCCGCATCTCCGTTATTCTTGTAACTGTGTTGCCTTTGCACTCCGTAAGCGGTTAGCCCGGCGCGATGATGCTCGCGCTCGCGATGGCGACACTGGCCCTCGCCCCGCTTTTGAGCGAGGGGATCCGCTGGGCGATCGCGAAGGGCGGCTCGGCGCAAGGTGCGGTCGTGGCGTTGGACGCCTGGGTCGCCGTGATCGCGGTGGGCGTTGTGCTGTTCGACGTCCTACCCGAGGCGTTCGAGGCGCTCGGGGTGATGGCGCTGGGGATCGCCGCTGGCGGCGCATGGTTCGCCCGGATCGCACACGACGGGGGAGGAGACCGGTGGGTCGGGATCGCCGCGCTGATCGGCCTGAGCGCGCACTCTGCGATGGACGGAGTGGCGATCACTGGGACTGCGTCGGCAGGGGTCGGCGTGGCCGTGGCGGCGCACAACGTGCCCGCGGGCGTTGCGGTCTGGCGGGCAGCCGGCGTCCACGCGAAGGTCGCATTGGGCCTCGCGCTGGCGGGGACGCTCGCGGGCGGGCTGGTCGGCCATTGGGGGATGGCGCGGGCGGAGGTGGTAGGGCCGGTGCTCGCGGCGGTGCAGTGCGTGGTCGCGGGCTCGATCCTGCACATCGTGACCCACTCCTCGGCCACCGCCGCGGCGCCCACACTGTGGGGCTACCGTGCGGTCGGGGCGGTGGTCGGGTTGGGCGTGGTCGTCGCCGGCGCGTTTTGGGGGTGAGTGTCCCGGCGCACCGCGGCGGACGAATCACCGAGGCGCGTGTCAGGATCGGTCAGGCCGCCGATCCGTGCGCTCGGCGAACCTCGCGCCCGGATCGACGGTTCTTTTGCACCATTCCAACCGGTGGAAGACGGTCGACCCGTCGAAGA
>CANKNP010000400.1 GCA_947483545.1 Deltaproteobacteria bacterium
CGATCCTCATCGCGCGCGGCATGGGCGCCCGCCAGGTCATCGGCATCGAGGTGGACCCGCACCACGCCGACCTCGCGCGGAAGCTCGGCTGCGACGTTGTGCTGACCCCTACGGTCCCCCCCGCCGACCGCAGCCACGCCAGCGACCCTGTCCTACGCGAGCAGATCCGGGATTTGACCGGGGGCGTGGGCGTGGACGTCGCGATGGAGATGGCCGGGTTCAACGCCTCGTTGAACAACGCGATCAAGATCACCCGGCGCGGCGGCCATGTCGTGCTCTTTGGCGTGAAGAACGGCGATGGCATCATCGAGGATCTGCACCGCGTCGTCATGGACGGCATCCAATTGCACGCCATCGTCGGGCGCCAGATCTTCGCGACGTGGGAGATCACCAAGGCGCTCTTGGAGGACCGCTCAAACGGCATCCAGCAGGCGGTGTACGAGACCATCCTCAACGGCGGTGTCGGCACGATGGCGGACATCGGAACGTGGGAGAAGGACGCGTTCGAGGGGATCATTCGGGCGCATCCGAAGGCGTTGATCAAGTTTGCCGGCTAAAAACTCCCCGCCAACCTCGCTTGCGCCGGGATCCCGGCGTCCACGCACGCCTGTGCATGCCAGGCATCCGCGGTCGGCTGATCCCCCGTGTTGAGCCGCCGCAGGTAGATCGCATCGGCGTCGAACGGGGGCCAGTCGGCCGTCACCCGGAACACCCGCGGGCCCAGCACCTTCGACCAGTGCGCGACAAACCCTCCCGCTTCCTGTCGATTTCCCTCCTGCACCACCATCGTCAAGTGCACGACGGGGTATTTCGCCGCGCCCCGCAGCTCGATGAACCGCTGCACGTTGCGCATCACCCTCGCGCCGTGGTCCGCGCCCTTCACAAAACGGTACGACTCCGGCGAGAGCGCGTCGATGGAAAAGTGGATGGCTTCGAACGTGCCAGGTTCCACCGAGGGATCCCCGGCCAGCCGAAGCAAGAGCCGGGAGCGCTCGACGGGGAGGATCACCGCGTTGGTGTGCAACTTGAAGCGTTTGAACAGGCGATTTCCGCCGTTCACCGCGAACGCATACTCCACGAACGCTTCAAACTCGGGGTGCAGCGTCGGCTCCCCGAGCCAATGTGGACAGAGATGAACGTCCGGGAGGCCTTCGAGCCCCTGCAAACCCCGCCTCCAGGTGGCAAAATCCATGAAGCGCATCGGGGCCCCGTGGGCCTCGTCGCGCAGGCTCTGGCTGCACATCCGGCAGCGGATGTTGCAGTGGTCGGTGAGCTCGAGGTTGACGTTCATGGGGGTGAGATCAGTCTGTCACGGATGGCGCGCTCGTGGACGAGGATGTTCTGCGAGCACTCGCGACAGCGCTGCATCGGGGCTTGGGTCAGCATGGCCGTTCGCACGCGGGAGAGGAACGGGTCCCGCTCCCAACTGTCCGCGACGGAGGTCACGATCTCCCCCTCCCCGGCGAGCACGCAGCAGGGCGAGACCTTGCCGTCGGCCTGGATGACCAGGTGGTGCCAGGCCTTCAAACACGGCGCGCCCGCGAGCCCCCGCTGGGTCGATGGCGGCGGGGGCGCCAGACCCCTCCGGGAGAGCAGGCCCGCGGCGGTCGTCTCGACCCCCAACGAGAGGGCGACCCCCTCGATCTCCGCGATGCGCTCGGGCAACGAGGCGCGTTGAACCTCGGACAACGCCAACCGCACCTGCTCCGGCCGATACGCGATCAGGTGGTCGAACTCCACGCGGGTACACCCCAGCGAAGCCCCCAGCCGCACGATCTCCGCGAGTTCGTCGATGTTCTCGCGGGTCACCACCGTGTGAAGCCCCCGGCGGGTCCCCGGCGCTTGCTGTCGAAGGGCGCACAGGCCCCGCACGCTCTGACGGAACGCGCCCCGTTGGCCCCTCAGCCTGTCGTGGGTCTGGGCGCTGGCGCCGTCGATGGAGACGTGCACCTCGTCCCAGGAGATCTCCGCCAGCAAGGGCGCGAACCGGGCGAGGCGCGTGCCGTTCGTCGTCAGGAAACCCTGCAGGCCTCGGTGACCAGCGGTGCGCAGGATCGTGGCCGTGGCCTCCGCGAGCAGCGGTTCCCCGCCGCCGAGCACCATGATCCGCCGTGCCCCCAGGTCTGCGGCCTCGTTGACGATCCTCTCCCACCGGGCGGCCGAGAGCTCGTTTTGCGGCGGGCGATGCCGATCCGTCGTGTCGCAGAACTGGCAGGAGAGGTTGCACCGCAGCGTCGGGTAAACCTCCAACGTCCAGGGGCCGCCGCCCGGCCCGGCGGCGTTCTCCACCACGCGGGCGGCGACGGCGTCGCGCTCATCCATCCTGGCCAGGGGCGCCACCCCACGGCTCCTCGACGATCTCGAACCTGCCGAAGTCGTAGGGGTCTCCGGCGGCGCGCTCCTTCTGGATCAGCCGCTCGCGCAACCCCTGCTTCTTGAACGTCGCCGCGCGGTGGTAGCAGAATGGGTTGTTGCCCCGTTTTCCGAGCGTCGTGTGGGCGGTGAACGTGCATCCGCCCTTGCAAATCTCCGCGTACATACAGCCCTTGCAGAAGCCCCACAGCTCGTCGACACCACGATCCCGCGCGAAGGTGAGCGCCGGGGATTCGTCCCAGGCCCTCGATAGATCGGTGGTCCGCACGTTCCCGCCCACGTAGGGCGCTGTCGGAAGCGAAGGGCACGCTTTGATCGTGCCATCCGACTCGATGCTCAGCACATAGCGACCGGCGGTGCACCCTTGGTACCAGGTGACCCTCGTGCCGGGCCGGCTCCTCAGGATCTGCTCGTGCGGGCCGTAATACCCGAGGTTGTTGCCAAGCTGGATGTCGAGCATCCGCTTCGGGGGAATGCCCCGCGCGTGCGCGTCCTCGGCGATTTCCAACTGCATGGCGCCCAACGTGTCGATGACCTCCAGGATGCGCCAGGGCTCAAGGATCCACTCCGGTCGATCCGCCGCGCGGCCCATCGGGGCGGTCAACTGTGCGCGCCAGGCCACGATCCCCGTGGGTCGCAGCGCCGCCAGGGTCTCCCACAGCAGGTGCGCGTTCAGCCGGTTCACCTGCGTGTTGGACGAGGTCAACATCCCCGCCTCCTTCGCCGCGTACAGCGCCGAAATGGCCGCCTTGTGACTGCCATGCGAGGCGCGCAGCTCGTCGTGCGCGGCCTCCGGTCCGTCTACGCTCACGCCGACCGACGCCATCCCGTCCGCCGCGAGTCGCTTGGCCAACGCGGGTGTCAGTCCTCGGCCGCCGGTCTGCATGATGACGCGAACGTCCCGCTCGGAGAAGAACCGGGTGAGCTCGAAGACCCCGGGGTGCAGGTAGGCTTCCCCGCCGATGAGCGCCACCTCGCGAACCCCGAGCTTCACGAGGGCGGCGGCGACATCGAGAAGCTCAGGGGTGTCGAGCTCGTCGGGCCGGGGCTTCGCCGCGCGGGAGCCACAGTGCGCGCAGGCGTGATCGCACCGCATCGTCAGCTCCCAGACGACGTGCAGGGGCGCGTAGGGGGCGCCAGCGGGGACGGAGCGGCGGCTGGGCATGCGCGCTATTCTCCAGACCCCGGACGATCTGATCCTGTCCTACCCTTCTCCCTCCGGGAGAAGGTGCCGCCGTACTCGGCGGCGGATGAGGGCTCCCCGCAGGATCGGTCCCTCGGTGTTCCCCGGCCCGGGTGCGCGTGACCACCTGCGGGTGCAGCGAGGAACTTCGGGGGCGAGGAACTTCGCGGCAAGACCACTACGTATTGTCCTCCCCGTCGCAGTTGGAGTCCACCCCATCGTCGGGGATCTCCTCTGCGTCGGGGTGGATGTTTGGGTCCTCGTCATCGCAGTCCCGGCCAGCGCCGTAGCCGTCTTCGTCCTCGTCGGTCACCCCGCCGCTGTAGTCTGACTGCACGTGGGTGTCGGGGCACCCGGCCAGCGTCAGGCCGAGCCCCATCACCAGGAGCATCCGCGACGGGCTTTTCGACGCGCACGGGTGCTTCCACCCACAGTGCTCACACGCACACGCTCCGTTGAACACGAGCGCGGCACAAGCGGGACAGGCAACGAGGGTGCGGGCCATGGAACCTCCGGGTCACGGTCATCGTAACGCAGGCTCGAACCCCTCCGCGCCGCCGATCCGTGCGCTCGGCGAACCTCGCGCCCGGATCGACGGTTCTTTTGCACCGTTCCTACCGGCGGAATGCGACGGTTCGTCGAAGACGCCGAGCCCGTCGCCTTCCACCTGTAACGGTGCGGGTTGGGGCCAGCCCGGCTCCA
>CANKNP010000401.1 GCA_947483545.1 Deltaproteobacteria bacterium
ACTCCCGCGTCGGGGCTAGCCCCATCCGCTCCACCACGTGATCCCAGCTCCCCCACGCCTTCACCCGCGCGTAGGCTGACGCGCCCAGCCTGGCCGCCAGCGCCGGCTGGCTGAGCACCGTCTCCAAGGCCGCGGCCAGGGCGGGCACATCCCCGGGGGGCACCAGGATGCCGTCCTCGCCGATGATCTCGGGCATCGCGCAGACGTTCGCGCCGATGCATGCGAGCCCGGAGCCCATCGCCTCCAGGAACACATGGCCCCAGGGCTCAAACCGGGAGGGCATGACGAACACGGTGGCGTCGGCGTAGATGCGGGCGAGCGCCTCGCGGTCGCCGACGGGACCGAGCCACTCGACACCTGGGAGCGGTCGCCCCGGGGGCGGACCGACAATCCGGAGCCGGGCAGCGGGCAGGCTTCGGTGGACCTGTTCCCACGCCGCCAGCAGGTCGCCACCGCCTTTGCGCTCAAACTCGAACCCGACGAACAAGGCCACGGCTTGATCGTAGCGCCTGCCATCCAGCGCGCCGACCCGAAAATTGGCGCCGCCGCCGACCACCACGATCCGGGCAGGGTCACAACCGTAATCCTCGATGAACGAGCGCCGGAGCCATTCGCTGCGGGGGAAAAGCCAGTCCGCCCGTTGGTAGACGTCGCGCTCCAATGCAACGCGCCGGGCGCGTGTCGCCCCACGCAGCGGGGTCCAGGCTGGGTGGTGACGCTCGGAGAGCAGGTAGGTGTTGTCCGTGTGCAGAACGTAGGGGCGATGCCGAAGCCCCGGCGCAACCAGCGTGTGGAGCTGCACGATCAGGTCGAACTGGTCATCCAACGCCTGGAGTTGACGCTCCGCGGCGAGCGTGCGCTGCTCAAAGGTTCGCGGGTGCAAATTGAAATTGCGTCGCCACGCGTCCACATCGGGCCGAAAGGTGAGGGATTGACACCACGCCTGGATCCGTCGCGACAGGGTGGGTCGGATTACGCCGATCACGCCGTATCGACGATCCAACGCGGCGAACAGGCCGGCGTTTTTTCCGCCGGGCCATGCTCGAAAGTCCGCCGAGGGGTCCGTCGAGAGGCCGAGGATGCGCACCGTTCAGTCAGGCTTGAGTAGGGTGACGTGGCGATGTTGGCCCACGAGCACCCCCAAATCTGTGAGCGCGGCGCGCAGCTCGGGCTGGTCAAAATAATCGTCGCCGATCGTTCCGTCGGACCACGCTTCCTGACCGTCGTACTCCCAGTTCAAGAACATGCCACACGTGGGGACGGCCGCCAGCACGGCACCGTAGCGGGTGATCTCCTCGGCTGACATCGCCCAATGCCCGGCGCGCCAGCCGGGTTGACCGCTCGAGCCATCGCCGCCGTCGGCGATGTTGAGCCCGTTGATGACCCCAAGGCCCCGCCGCGCAGCAAAGAGCTGCTCGTGTTTGGCGTACCGGTTGACCTCGCCGTCGAGGAAATCATACTGGTTCACGGCGGCGTCCACGTACTCGTAGCGGCCGGGCGCCGGGGAGGGCATCCGCGAGGCGCGCTGGCGGACGTAGGTCATGAGCCCAGGGAAGAGCTGCTTGCTGCACCGCGCCATCTCGTCGAGATCAGCGGCGTCGGGGTCTCGCCCCTCGAAGTTGGTGATGTCGTCGAGGAGCATGTGGCCGACGAGGGTGCCGTCGTCGATGAAGGGCTGCACGCCGGAGCCGATCCAAGGCGCGAGCTGGGCCTTCCAGAGGCCGAGGTCAAAGTCGCCGTCGGTGGTGTAGCCGGGGTGGTCTGTCGTCATGCGGAGGGTGACCTTGAGGCCGACCGACCGGGCCGTGGGGAGCAAGGTCCCGACCGCGTAGGTGGGTTCGGACGAGGCGACCTGGAAAACGGAGATGCCGAAGCGCTGGATCACGTCGGTAAAACCGGTGGCCGAGACGTAGCCGTTCAAGCCCCAGAAGCCGTAGAGGGGCGGGGGGCCGAGGTTGGGCGCCTCGGCGAGCCCGCCGGAGGGGGGGCTCAAGCTGGCGGTCACGGGCGCGGCGGCGCTGGCCACGCAGATGCCATCCGGATCGTCGCGGGTCTCCGCGGGGACGGGGGCACAGGCGGCGAGGGCGATGATCCCGAAGTGAGTCCACCGGATCGGGATCATGGGGCGGGAACCCGCCAGGTTTGAAGCGGCGTTCCACGGCGGTCTGGATGGCCGGTCCCGGGCAGCGAGCCGCCCCGATCTCATGGATACCCCTCAGGGTTCAACGTCCACCATCTCCAGGCGGAGGCGACCATCTCGTCGAGGCCAAGCTCGGTGCGAAAGCCGAGGTCGTCCGCGAAGGCGGTGGGATCGGCGACGGCGATGGGCATGTCGCCGGGGCGCCGGGGACCATCCTCGTGCGCGATGGGCCGGCCGGTGACCCGGGAGCAGGTGGCGAGCACCTGGCGGACGCTATGCGCGCGCCCCGAGCCGACGTTGTAGATGTGGTGGCCCGGCTCCTGGAGCCCGGTGAGCGCGACGAGATGTGCGCGGGAGAGGTCCCGAATGTGGATGTAGTCGCGGAGGCAGGTGCCATCCGGGGTCTCGTAGTCCGTCCCGAAAACGGTGAGCGGGGCGGCGTGGCCGCGGCTCAGGGCGAGCAGGGCGCGGGCCATCAGGCTGCCGGCGGCCTCGACCGGCTGGCCGATCCGACCAGAGGGGTGGGCACCGACCGGATTGAAGTAGCGCAGCGAGATCACCGACCAGCCCCGCTGACGCGCCATCCAATCGAGCATCTGCTCGCCTTGAACCTTCGTAAAGCCGTAGACGCTCTCGGGCTGCAGCCGCGTCCGCTCTTGCACCGGCATCGGGCTGTGGGCGCCGTACACCGCGGCGCTGGACGAGAACACCATGCGGTGAACCCCGGCTTCTTGCATCGCCTCCAGCAGGACCGTCATGCCACCGATGTTGTTGCGCAGGTACCTCTCGGGCGCGTCCATCGACTCGCCGACGTACTTCGACGCTGCGAGGTGGAAGACCGCGTGTACGCCGCCCAATGCCTCCCGGAGCAACGCCGCGTCTGCGATGCCGCCCACGACCAGCCTGCAGGATCGGCCGGCGAGCGCTTGGGCCCGCTCAACCGCCGCCTGGTGACCGGTACACAGGTCGTCCACCACCACGACGTCGTGGCCTGCTTCCAGCAGATCCACGAGGAGCTGGGAGCCGATGTAGCCAGAACCTCCGGTCAACAAGAGGCGACTCAAACCACCGACTCCGGGACGAAGATGCGGTCGCCAGGCTGCACGATCACGTCGGCCTGCTTGCCGGAGAGGATGCGCCGGAGGCTCACCCGGATGCGTCGCTCGCCCCGCAAGATGTAGACGTGACCCAGGTCGGCGGTGGGCAAGGCGCCGCCCGCAGCGGCCAGACACTGCGACAGCGTGAGCCCCTCACGGAACCCGATCTCGCCGGGCTTGCCGACCTGGCCCATCACCGACACCAGGCTCTGGGGCACCGTGATGATGTCGCCCTTGGTCACGGCCAGGCTGTTCCCCTGCTGCGCCAGGAGCTGATCGTAGGGGATCACGGTCTCGAGGCTGCCATGCGTGACGCGGATCTCTGCCACCCCGCCGTGGCTGACCCCCCCCGCCTCGCCGAGGATCTGCAAAAGCGAGGTCGGACCGCGCAAGTAGTAGACCCCCGGCTTGCCGACGGCGCCGAGCACCTGAACCGGCTGGCTGCGGTACGCCGAGACCGACACGGTGATGCTGGGGTTCAGCAAGAAGTCGGGCATGAGGCGGTCCCGAAGCGCGGTCGTCACACCGGCGGGGGTCAGCCCGGCGACGGACACCCGCCCGATCAGCGGAAAGTCGATGGCGCCACTGTCGTCCACTACGAAGGGGCCCGAAAGCGAGGGGTCGCCGAACACCTGGACCACGATGGTGTCGCCCTGGCCGATCTCGTACTGCCCGCTTGGCGCGGTCATCGGCGCGGCGGGGACCTGCTCCACGGGGACCGACTCCGCGGGTTCAATGCCGCTTGCCAGCGCGGGGTCCTCGGCCGTGGCGGCGGAGCCCGTGTGCAGGGCCAGGAGGATCGCGAGGAGGGGCATCTGGGAGAGGGGCTCCGTCAGGTTGACGTGAGCTTCTGTAGCCCGTTGGCGCGGGGGGCGGGGTGACTTGGCGCCATCGCCGCGCCGTAGAGGCGGGCCGGGGAACGTCACTGGGCATCGGGGGGGGCCCCCACCCGCCGGGTGATCAGCGGCGTTTTGAGGCCCGGCTGGACGGCCCGGCCTCTGGCTCCG
>CANKNP010000402.1 GCA_947483545.1 Deltaproteobacteria bacterium
CAGCATGTCGGCGTAGCCATCCCCATCTACATCACCCGGCCCCGCCACCGACGTACCCGCACCATCGAGCGCCGCCTCGCCCGTGAACTGTGCATCGGCCGCCGCAAGCGAGACAGAAACCGGCGCCGACCCGCCGTACACCCACCAGGCCGCGCCCGCGGCGTGTCCCCCATCGTCGTTGCTGCTCGCCCCGATCAGCATGTCGGCGAATCCATCCCCGTCCACATCCCCCGCGCCAGCCAACTTGCCGACGTAGTCCTCGGCGGCGCTCCCACTGAACTCAGCATCGGCGTCGGACAACGACGCAGAGCCCGGCGAGGGGCCGCCCAACACAAGGTACACAGCACCCGCCAGGTACGCCGCGTCGCTGTTCCATGGCGCTCCCACCAGAATGTCGTCGTACCCGTCGGCGTTGACATCGCCCGCTCCGTTGATCTGCCCGCCAGCGTAGTCTCCGGGGGCTTCCCCCGTGAGTTGGGCGTCGGCCGAAGCGAGGGAGGCGGACGCTGGTGACGCCCTGCCGAGCACGACGAACACGGCTCCGGCGCCATACCCGGCATCGCCGTTGCCTGCCGCGCCCACAAGCACGTCATCGAAGCCATCGCCGTTCATGTCCCCGGCCCCAGCCACCGCGCCCGCGCAGTCGGACGCCGCTTTGCCCGTAAACTGGGCGTCGGCATCCGAGAGCGAGCCCCCAGCGAGGGACGCTTGACCCAACACAAGGTAGGCCGCGCCTGCGTCGTAGCCACCTTCCGCGTTGTACCAGGCACCAACCAGCATGTCGGCGTAGCCATCGCCGTTCACATCGCCGGCCCCGGCCACCTCGCCAGCGTGATCCTCGGCGCTCTCGCCGGTGAACGCCACACCGGCCGTTGCGACCGACCCAGAGGCCATCGCGGGCGCGCCGAGCAAGAGCCAAACCGACCCCGCGTGCTCCCCGGCATCGTCGTTTTCATTGGAGCCGATCAGCAGGTCGCCATAGCCGTCGCCATCGACGTCACCCACGCCGGCCAACTCCCCGCCGACACCGTCACCGGCGGCACCCGTGAACGTGGCCGCTGACGACGACAGCGACCCGGAAGCCACCGCCGGGCCTCCCCGCACAAGGTAGGCGGCGCCCGCATCGGAGCCACCCCCGTCCTGTCCGCCCGCACCGATCAGAAAGTCGGCGAAACCGTCCGCGTCCACATCGCCCGCTCCGGCGACGGACCCGCCCGCGTAGTCGCTCTCAGCTTCGCCGGTGAATTCGGCGTCCGCCGTCGAGAGTGAGCGTTCGTTCGCCCCGCAAACGCGGTCGCCGCCGTCGCAATCGTCATCGATCCCGTTGTCGCACACCTCCGTGCCGTCCGGGTGAATCGCGGGGTCCCCGTCATCGCAGTCCGTCGCGCCGCTGACGAACCCGACCGGCACCGTGCAGGCTTCGGTCGTGGTCCCCGGATCGCCGTACCCGTCGCCATCCAGATCCGCGTAGTAGGTGAAGCTGTTCAGCGCGTTTTCGTCGATCAGCCCATCACAATCGTCGTCGATCTCGTCGCAGTTGTCGCGCTCTCCGGGGTTCCGGGACGGGTCCGTGTCGTCGCAGTCTCCCTCCGCGATGGTGTACCCGTCGCCGTCCGCATCGACTCGTTCGCCCGTGTCGGAGTCAGCAGCGCTGTCCGTGTCCGAGTCGGTGTCCGAGTCGGCGCCTGAGTCGCCGTGGGAGTCAGCGTCTGAGTCGCCGTGGGAGTCGGCGTGTGACCCCGAATTGACCGTGTCCGCGGGCGCACCGGTCTCGGTCGGCACGCGAAGGCGGTCGGAGCCATCGCAGCCGGCCAGCGCCAACGCGAGCAGGGAAGTTTGTCGGGACAACCAGACGGTCATGTGATCGCGTAGCACGGGAACGGGGGGAGAGGGCGTCACGCTCGCAGGAGGGTCGGGCGGCTTGGTTCCCGGGCCGCGTGGCAACCCCGGGCCGTGGAACGCCGCTTCAAACCGGCACGATTTCTGGTGTTTCGGGGTGGCGGGCCCCGGGATCGGCGAGGTACACACGCCCCTCGTCCGGCGGGAGTACCGGCCACCTTCTGCCCAAAGGCTCACCTGTCGACACAGTTGACAAGTCCGGGGCGCCCCGATCTCCAGATGCGGATCGAGGGTTCTCGCGAAGGCGCCGAGGTGCGAAGGAAGAAGGTAATGAACCTGGCATTCTCTCACGTGCCTACACCCGCGCGGCGAGGTCCCACTTCGCCTTTGCGCCTTTGCGGCTTTGCGAGACCCATCCGGGCATTCGGGATCGCAGAAACGCCGGGTCGGGGGTTTGGGTAGCGAGCGGCCGAAAGATGTGTCGACAGATGAGCCCCAAAGGGGAGAAGGGTAGTGCACGCGCCTCGACCGAAGCCCGAAGCCCGAAGCCCGAAGCCCTCCCTCCCCCTTTCCGGATACGCCCGCTCCGTGGTCTTGCTCCTCCTCCTCGCGCCCGGCTGTGCCCCCCCCGACCCCGACGCGCTGCTTCGGGCGTACAAGCTTGACGAAGCGGCGGTCGCCTTCGAGTCCGCGACGGGCACGCCCCTCTCCTTCGACCACCCGGCCGCGGATGGCCTCGCCCGTCGCGCAGCGCACGACCCGTCGCTCACTTGCGCCGAGATCGCACGCCGCATGCGCCCCGTCCTGCTCCTGGATGACACCCCCCTCAGGGGCCGCCTGGACTTGGACCTGACGATGGCCGCCCTCACCCCAACGCTCCTCGCTGCGTTCGAGCTGGGCGCCGTCCTTGTCGCGGTCGGCCGCAGCTCCAACCCCGGCGAGCGCTCCGCAGCAGACGGTGGGGACCTGCCCTGGAGCGATGGCCGGCTGATCGGCGGGGCGACAACGTCCGTCGAAGCCGCGCAGTTGGGCGCCACGGTGGACGGCGCTCCTCCGCCTCGCCTGGTCACTGTCGGCATGTCCGATGGGTCCGCACAGATCTTTTTCACCGCACAATGGAAGGACGGCATGTGGCAGACGGTCAATTCCCTCACCCCGGAGCTCGCGGGGACCTGGATCAACTTCGCGGATTTTGGCGCCCGCCAGGGTGCGGACGCTGCCCGCGCCCGGTACGGTGACCGCCTCAGGAGCAAGCCTTGAACGCCCGCGTCGTCCCCCTCGCCGTGCTGTGCGGCCTATGTGTACTGATCCCCCTCCCCCTGCTGGACGGCTGGGTGGAGCGCCGGATCACGCGGAACATCTACGCGGGGGTCGCGAAGGACCACGGCATGGAGATCGAGCCCGGGGCGCTGCATGTGCTCACCCAGGACCGCTCCAGCATCCTGATGGGCTGCCTGTACAGCGTGTTCATCTGGCCGATCAAGAAGCTGTTCAGCACGATCTTCTTCCTGTTGGTCGTGAAGCAGGTCATCGACGGGGTGGCGAACGCCCTGCATCGGGCCGAGATGATCCGTCACGCGCTCGCGGAGGGCCTCCTCCCCCCCGGCGAGGGTCAGGCCGTCGAGGCCGAGCGGGTCCGTACAGCGATGGACACCGTGTTCGCGACGGTGAGCACGTCGCCGGTGGGTCGCGGGTTCCGTCGGCAGCCCGCCCCGCCCCATGTAGATCCCGCTGGCAAGGACCCGCTGGTCCGCGTCGCGGTGAGCGTTCACCGCTTCGGCGGGGGCCGGTTCGTCACCGAGAAGTTCGCCGAGGTCGTAGCCAAGCGATAATCCGCGGGCATGATCCGGCTCAGTCTCCCGCTCTTCCTCCTTGTCGCCTGCACGGGTAAATCTGGAGATTCCACCGCTTTGATCCCGCCGGACGGGCTGTTGGACCAGGGCGCGCTGGGGCCGTTCCCGAACGCCGATCTCGTCGTGGACGGCGCGTTGGCCATCCCCGAGGGCTCGCTCCCGGCGGCGGAGACTCCCTGGGACGTCACCCGCGTTGCTTGGCGCACCGGGTTCTCCCCGGTCCAGGTCTCGACAGCACGGCTCTGGGACCTCGCCGACATCGACCCCGCCTCGCTCTCCGGGCAAGCCGGGCTCGGGATCGGCGGCACCATCCGCATCCTCGATCTGGACGACGGCACCGAGATCCCCTGCTTCGCGGAGCTCGACGCCTGGCCGGACGCGGTGACGGACGGGCGGCGCACCCTGCTGGTGCGTCCGATGCAGGCGATGACGGTGGGCCACACCGTCGCCGTCGTGGTTACCGACGGCGTCAAGACCACGGCTGGCTCGCCGTTTCCGCACGACGCTTGGGACCGCGCCGTCGCTACGCTCCCCCACTACGCGGA
>CANKNP010000403.1 GCA_947483545.1 Deltaproteobacteria bacterium
AGTTCCCCCCCGCGCCGCTTCAAATGAAATCGCCACCTGCTCGGTGCCAAAAACATCCCGAAGGACCCACGACGTTCGCTCCCCCGTGGCCGCCTTGCACCCGCCCGAGGCGCTCGCCGTCCAGGGCGCCAACACCGGCTCTGCCTTCCACAAGCGGGCGCCGTCCACCCACCACAGCCCATCCATCTTCCCCAGCGCGACAGCCTCCCCCCCCGTGTCATGCCACCACGTGGTCTGCGCGCCATCCCAAGCCAATACATCCCCGGCGGCAGGGCGTCGCGTCACCAGCTCTTTCAACTCGGTGCGTTCCCCGGGCAGCGTTCCCAGAAAGTCCTCGAGGCGGCTCGCCCCTGAGAGGCCCATCGCACGATCCCAGAGCTGGGAGGCCGGGCCGGGTTGACCCGCTTCAGCCGCCTCCAGCGCGCGGATCAGCACGGTCGCGGCTGTGTCATCCACGGTTTGCCCCTCACAGGGGATGGCGAACGGAAACGCGGTCCGACCCCCATCGGGCGTGGTCAAGAGGTATGCAAATTTAGCCTCGCCGATGCACAACCCCGGGGCGACAAGGGGCTCCGTGGCAACCGAGACGCGCGCGGTGTGGGCCCCAGAGGCAGCCGCCAAATCCAATAGTCCAGGCGGGACCGCCCCGAGCAAAGCACCCAAACGAAGGCCGATAGGAGAGCTGGCCAGGAACCCGCCGTCGTCGGAGAGCGCCGCGAGCCCCCACCACGCAGAAGAGGTGCCCCTCCCCGCGCCCGGCAGGTTGACGGCCGCCGTGGGCCGGACCGAGCCGAGCGCGAACGACCGCTCCAACTTGACGCGGTCGTCCACAACGGGCGTGGCGGGGAGCAGGTAGGGCCGGCCATCCGGGAGCAGGAGGTGAATCCCTGGCGTGTGGGCCGCGATCGCCTCCCAGGCGGTCGCCAAATAGGGGCTCCGCAGGTGGTACCGCCTAAACTCCTCGATGGCCTCGAACGTGCCGATGGCGGCTGCCTCTTGAAAAGCCAGGCCGTCCTCCAAGACCAGCGCCTGGGCCCGCAGCTTGCTCGCCGGATAACGTTGGAGGAACGAACGCATCGCCGCGGAAGTTCCCTCGTCTTGGGCCTGCTCCATCGCCAGGTCCTCCTCCTCCTCGAGCGCCTCGGCCAGGAGCTTGCTCGTCGGATAGGTCGCGCGGAAATCGGCGATGGCTTGGGTCGAGCCCACCGCCAGGGCGATCGCCAAGGCGGAGCGATCTCTGAGCTCGATGAGCGCCTCCTCCTCATCGCCCAGCGAACCTGCCTTCTCCCACTTGGTGACGGTCTCGACGACCTCGGCGTGGCCGCCTTCCTCTTTGGAGAGCTCCGCGATGCGCTCGATCCGACCCGCGTACGCAAGGGAAAAACAGGAGAGCAGCCAAATTCCGATCACAGGCGTTCTCCGCCCATCACCGTGACACTCGACCCCACTGCGATGAACACGCTGTAGGGCGGTCTGGACAGCACGCCGGCAAACCCCTCCCCGTACAGGACCTCCAAGTCTCCGTCGAACCGCGGCGCGTTGGCCTGATGTACCTGCCACGGTGGGTGTCGGACCTCATACTCGGCCGTGCTACCGTCGGTTTGCGGCGTATATCCCCAGTAGTGTTCCGCGATGAATTCGGCGTGGCTCCCAGGCACGAGCGAAGTGGCGGCCCCCGCGACCGTCGCGCCTAGCTGCCCCCAGTCGGCCCCGTCGGCGTGTTCAAAGCCGTAGGTGACGCGATCACCCACCCCCAGGCCGTCCGCGCCCCCTCGACCTGCGTCGATGCGCGCGATCTCGTGGCGCATGGCGCGAGCTTCATACGGCTCGTTGTACATCAGCCGCGCGACCGTGGCGATCGCGGCGCGCGGGACAAGCTCCTTGATGAAAACAACCCCGCGTCGATAGGGCAAACCCCGCTCCACGTCGGGCACGTTCCGTCGCACGTAGAACCGCAGGTTCAGCTCCTCGAAGTCACGGTGGAAAGGAACCGGCACGCCCAACAGGAGGGTGTCGAGGAAAAGAAACCCCACCGCGCTGATCCAATGTTTTCCGTCGTGGGTGTCGAGCTCGGTGCCACCCGGCACTCTTCCCGCCAACAACGCGGGATCCACCTCGTAGTTCAGCATCACCAGGTGCCGCCACTCGGCGGTCAGGAAGGTCGTTCGGGTCGCCATCGTCAGAATTGCCCCAACACCGCCGCTTGGGGCGTGGTCCACTCCACGGTCCAGCCCAGCGCGTCGAGCTGGGGCGCGAGCTGCGTGCGGTCACCGACGACGACCCAGACCCGAGCATGGTCAGGGCGCATCCATTGTTGTGCCGCAGCCCGGGTTTGTTCGGGCGTCAACGTTGCGAGCGCCGCATAGCGCTGCTTCCGCTGGTCGATGGTCTCCCCGACGTAGCTGAGCGCCGAATACAGGCCCGCGGCGCTGTTCGCGCTCTGGAGCTGGTTGTTCCAATCTGCGGAGAGCGAGCGCTGTGCCATGGACAATTCCTTCGCGCTGACGCCCTCCGCGACGAGCCGAGCCAACTCTGCTTCGATCTCCACAATCGCCGCCCCGGCGTTCTCCACCTTCACGTCCGTCCCCACCGTCAGCGTTCCCCAGGTGCGATCCAACTGATAGTTGGAGCCCGCGCCGTAGGTGAAACCCTTCTCCTCGCGGAGGTTGGTGTTCAGCCTCGAAAGAAAATGTCCGCCCAGGGCCCAATTGGTGACCCAGAATGCGACGCGGTCCGCCGCCCCGATCGAGGGTGCCGCAGAGCGCATCTTCAGCGCCGCCTGCTTCTGACCCGGCATGTCCACGGCGACCACCCGAGCCTTGCTCGGCGGCGTGACCGCGACCGCCCCGGCGGCCGGCCGATCCGCCCCGATGCCCGCCACCGCCGCGAGCACGTGGGGCTCCGCCTCGGACCACTCGACGTCGCCGACGACGATGACCCGAATCGGCCCGCTCCGCATCCAATCCTCGTACAGCGCCGACACCCCGGCCACTTTCAGCGCCTTGTACGAGGCGAGATCCGGCCGTTTCCCGTACGGGTGGTCCTTCGGGTACCAGGCGTAGCGGAGCGCCTCCTCAGCGACCGCGCCCTGGCTCGCAGGGCCATCGACGGTCAACCACTGCACCTGGTCGCGCACCCAGCGGGAGAGGTCCTTCTTGGGGGGTGCGGCCTGGTGGATCACCTGGTCGAGGAGCGTCCACGCGTCGCCCAGATCGTCCTGGACGGCGTCGAAGGCGATCACCCCCTGGTGGCGACCGAGCTGGGTGTACACGTCCATGGCGTGCAAATCCTCGGCGGCGGAGACCTCGGTCGGGCTCATCGAATCGGTGGCGAGATCGGCGACGGCAGAGGTGGCCGACCAGAGGGCCGCCGACTCCGGGCGTTCGACGCCCCCCGTTCGAACAATGACGGAGACCTCGACATGACGCACGCCGGGCACACGAACATGCCAGGCCTCGACCCCTGGGCGAATCGCGTGCACCTCGGGATCCGGAAGGGTCAAAAGCTCGGTGGGGCCGACCGCCGGGGGTTTAGAACGATCCGGGCCGACGGGCGCGGGAGGGGCGGCGGGCGGGGGCTCGGGGGTCACGTCGATGTACGGGACCGTCTTCCGGGGCGCGGCCAGGGCCAACGCGCAGAGCAGCGACAGCATCATGGCAGCTCCACGACGATGGCGTTCGGGAGCGCGCCGGCATCGCCCCGGGGGACGTTGGAGATCGTGTTCGGGGTCATCCCCACGATGTATTGGCCGGCGACGCGCTGCACATCCGCGGGGGTCACCGCGTGGTAGCGGCTCCAATCGTCGCCGACGCAATTCGCCCGACCTGTCAGCCGCCAACAATCTGCGACCCGCTCGGCGACGTCTTCGGGGGCCTCCAGCCCATCGAGGATGCTCGCGCGAATGCGAGCGCGCGCGCGGTTCACCTCGTCCTCGGTCACCGGCGACTTCGCCAATCCGTCCAAAACCGCGAGAACACCTTTCTGCAGACGGGCCAAGGAGACGGTGGGGGACGACGCGTAGATCATGAAATTGCCGGCGATCTCCTGCGGGTAGACGAAGGCTCCGACATCGCTGGCGAGCGCGCGATCGTAATACAAGGCGTCGTCCAAGCGCGTGCCGTGCCCGCCGGACAGCACGCTCGAGAGGATGTCCAACGCGGCGGCGTCGGGGTGTCGGTCCTCGACGGTCGGCCACTGCCAATAGGCGGTGCGTGTCTCCACGTCGTCCTCGAC
>CANKNP010000404.1 GCA_947483545.1 Deltaproteobacteria bacterium
GCTTGAGGCCTTCGACGGGGAGCTCCGCACCAACATCGAGGTGACCGCCCCGGTCATGGACGGGGGCCGCGTGATCGGCGTGCGATGGACGGACTTGTCGACGGGTGACCAGGGCGGCGTGAAGGGCTTCAAGGGCTCGCGTAAGAGCACGCCCTTCGCCGCCCAGCTCGTCGCCGAGGATGCGGCTCGCAAGGCCGTTGAGAACGGCATGAAGACCGCCGGCGTAGTCATCAAGGGCCCTGGGTCCGGCCGGGAGAGCGCTCTCCGCGCGATCCAGAACGCCGGCCTTCGCGTCACGATGATCACCGATGTCACGCCGATCCCGCACAACGGCTGCCGCCCTCCCAAGCGTCGCCGCGTGTGAACAGTCCGGGCGGCTTCGGTCGCCCGGCCCCCTTTCCGGGTCGTTTCGGCCTGGATTTGTCCCCGGGTCATCCGACCCACCCCTTTGGTCCAGCCAACCTCTGAAGCTCTGCTTCGGAAGGGGTTTATTCGATCGGGCGATGAGCTGCGTTGGCCACGCATGCACGAAGCCCGTTTCGGAGCCTCACCATGAACGAAACCTACTATAGCAATTGGCGTTCCCTCCACAAGCCCCGCGGACTTGAGGTCGACGGTCACCCCACGAACACCTACGGGAAGTTCGTTGTCAAGCCGCTCGAACGCGGCTTCGGCACAACCCTCGGCAACTCGCTCCGGCGCGTGCTGCTCTCAAGCCTCCAGGGTGCAGCGGTCACCAACGTCAAGATCGAAGGCGTGCTCCATGAGTTCACGTCGATCCCCGGCGTCATCGAGGACGTGACCGAGATCGTCCTCAACATCAAGGGCCTGCTCATCCAGACCGAACGCACCGAGTCCTTCACCGGCACGGTCGATGTCGATGGCGTTCCCGGCCAGACCCGCGTTGTCCGCGCGTCCGACATCCGGTTCAGCGGTGCGGCCAAGCTGCTCAACCCCGACCACGTGATCTGCACGATCACCGGCCAGGGCCGCTTCATGGCAGAGCTCACCGTTGGAATGGGCAAGGGCTACGTCGCTGCGGACAAGACCAAGAATGCAGAGCGCCCGATCGGCACGATCCCGGTGGACGCGAGCCACTCGCCCATCCGTCGGGTTCGGTTCACCGTGACGAACGCCCGCGTTGGCAACCGCACCGACTACGACAAGCTCGCGGTCGAGATCTGGACCAACGGCAGCGTCAATCCCCGTGATGCGCTGGCATTCGCCGCGAAGATCCTCAAGGAGCAGCTCCAGGTCTTCATCAACTTCCAGGAAGTCGACGAGCCGAACCAGGGCAGTGAGTCCAGCGCCGAGGCGAGCTACTCCGAGGCGCTCTACAAGCGCGTTGACGAGCTCAACCTCTCCGTGCGCGCCGCGAACTGCCTGCAGAACGCCGGGATCGAGTACATCTGGCAGCTCGTCGAGAAGTCAGAGGCAGAGATGCTCAAGACGAAGAACTTCGGCCGCAAGTCGCTCAACGAGATCAAGGACCTGCTCACCGAGTACGGCCTGTCGTTGGGCATGAAGCTCACCAATTTCCCCAAGAACCGGGGCTAGGAAAATACCATGCGTCACCTCAACGGCGGCAACAAGCTCAGCCTCGTCTCCTCGCACCGCAATGCCATGCTCAAGAACATGGTCACCTCCCTTCTCCAGCACGGTCGTATCCGCACGACCCAGGCTCGCGCGAAGGAGGCACGGCGCCTTGCAGACAAGGTCATCACGCTCTCAAAACGCGTTCCTAACGCGTCTCTCGCGAGCCTCACCGACGATGCGCTCAAGTCCGCGCTCGCACGCCGGGTCCACGCGATCCGGCTCGCAGGTCGCTGGGTGAACTCGAAGGACGTGCTGCACACGCTCTTCACCGAGTACAGCGACCGCTACGCTACGCGTCCCGGCGGCTACACCCGGATCTACAAGCTCGACAAGCGCCCTGGCGACCAGGCCGACATGGTGCTGCTCGAGCTCGTGACTGAAGAGTGCGTGCCCAAGGTCAAGAAAGTCGTCGAGTAGTTTCTACTCGACGCAGCCAGGGCCCTGTCCGGTTTGTTCCGGGCGGGGTCTTTGGCGTTTTTGGGCGGCTATTGGGGCCAGATCGCGGTCAGGTTCATCCGTACACCGCCGCTTTGCATCGACTGAAGATGGAGAGGTCTCGCACGGAGTCACCGAGTGCACAGAGGTAGCGGGAATGCACGGCACCTGGGTTACCGGCCCGTCGAGAGGTGACCGTGTCGATCCCTGCCTACTTCCAGTTTGCCCGGCCAGTGCTGGAGGCGCTGGCTACCGATGCTGCGTCGCGCGGTGATTTGTACGAGCGAATGGCGGTATGGGCCAACTTGACTGCCGCTGAGCGAGCGGAAGCGATCCAGTCCGGGCAGGAGACCTACAAGAATCGTGTGGGCTGGGCGCTCACCTGGCTGAGACTTGGCGGGCTTGTTGCAAACCCAGGGCGTGGCCTTTGGGCGATCACGCCCGCCGGCGTCGCGCGCCTGGGGAATCTTGAGTCGTTCACCAGCGGAGAACTCAAGCGACTGTGGAACGGCACACCGGCATCGGACGAGCCCAAGGACGCCGGGCCGCCGGACTCGCTCACGCCGGAGGAGCGGATCTCTGCGGCGACCAGCGAGCTTCACCGGGCGCTCCGGCAACAAATACTTCTGCGGCTCAAGGCGGGGTCCCCGACCTTTTTTGAGGTGGCTGTGCTCAAGCTGCTCAAGGCTATGGGCTATGGCCGATTTGAGCGGACGGGTGGGACTGACGACCACGGCATCGACGGCGTGCTTTATCTTGACCGACTTGGCCTGGAGCGGGTGTACGTGCAGGCAAAGCGGTGGGAAAACGACGTACCGCGGGACCGGCTTCAGGCTTTTTCTGGAGCGATGGATGAGCACCACGCGACGAAGGGGGTCATTGTGACGTGGGGTGCCTTTGCTACGAGCGCGAAGAAGTACGTCCCGGGCGGCAGCAAGATCATTCGGCTGGTGGATGGCGACGAGCTCGGCCGTCTCATGATCGAGCATGGTGTGGGCGTCTCCGTATATGAACACGTTGAGATCAAGCGTATAGATGAGGACTTTTTCGAGGAGTGACGAGGTCATGGGGGCCTTTCGTCGCCGTCATCCGCACACCCGACGGCAATCGTGTAGCATTCGCTTTGAGAGGCATCCTGACATTGAACCCACACGCATTTCTCGCGCTCACCGCCGGTATTCTGCTCTCAGGCTGTGGCAACCCCGATCCTGGGCCTGTCGCTCGACTCGCGCTCACCCCGGTGCCCGCTGTCACTCCGGCGCCTTCCCCCGCCCCCACCACGCCATCGGTGCCTGAGCCAGTGGGTCAAGCCTGGACGGGCAAGACCCATTCCGGAAAGGCGTACCGCTTCCTCGTACCGGAGGGCTGGCGCATCGATTCTCCGCGCGCGGTTGGGGCCGACTTCTACGGGCCCGACGGCATTCTTTACTTCGGGACACGCAATGATGAGCCACTTGGGTGGACCGGGCTTGGGTACAAGGCCGTTGGCCAGGAGACGATCAGGACGGCCGCCGGTCTCACGTTCGTCGTGACCTATACGGAGCCGAACAGGGAAGCTTGGGCAAAGCTCGGGTACAAAGGCTACGACGACAACCCGAACGCCCTGCCCGTGGTGGCGACCGGAAGCGACGCCGCCGGGGCTTTCGAGATCCGGGTCATCTACTCGTACGACACGGTGAAGGCCCCGGACGGAAAGGCCCGACTGCCGGAGCTTCTTGAGCGCATTCGGGTTCCTTGATGTCGATTGGCCATGACATGACCGCCGCGCCGATGCGTGTGCCCCACCCCGTCATCTTCACGATGCTCTACATCCCGTTCGGCGCGCTCAGCGGGTTCGTCGGCGTAGCGCTCACCTTCATGGCCAGCGCGAACGGCATGTCCGTCGCGGATGCGTCGCTGTTGACAGGCGCAAACCTGCTGACGAGCTGGCTCAAGTGGACCTGGGCGCCGATGGTCGATGTGACCCTCTCACCGAAGAAGTGGTACATTTTTGCCACGACATGCTCAGCACTCGGGGTGTTGGGGATGTCCGCCCTGCCGCTCACCCAGGACACGCTGCGGAGCGGATAGGAAGCATGAACGGGTCACCTCAGCGGACACCCCTGGAGGGTACACCCCATCGCCCGTGCTCGCAAGCGCCTCCTCGGCGTGAAACCGCCCGCGTTCCTGCATCTCCGGGCCTTCCACCTCCCCCCACC
>CANKNP010000405.1 GCA_947483545.1 Deltaproteobacteria bacterium
ACGCAAACGGCGACGGATTTCCCGACCTGTTCGTAGGCGCCCCGGGTCTCTCGGACTATTCGGCCCATGCCGCCGGGATCGTGTACCAGTTCGACGGGCCCCTCAGCTCAACGATCGCTTCCGCGGACGACGCGAGCGCGAGCTGGGAGGGGGACATGGACTATGGGGAGGCAGGGACAAGGCTGGATGGTACCAGTGACCTCGACGGAGACGGGTGTGACGACCTGCTTGTGGGCGCCCCGCCCGAAAGCGCTGTCTTCTTCGTCTCGGGAGGGACGAGCTCGGGGCGGCAGAACCTCGCGAACGCCGCGACGGTTGTGCGAGGTGGGGTTGGAGATGAACTGGGCACGTACCTTGCCTCCGGGGATCTAGACGGCGACGGGTACGGAGACTTCAGCGCCGTAGCTCCGTATTCTCCCGCGACCTACGTCTTCTTGGGACCGCCCCCCGAGGGGGAGCTTGGTCCCGGGGACGCTTGGTCATGGTATGCGCCGGGGACCTACGTCTTGCCCGGTTCGATCGCGATTCCCGGCGACACGAATGGCGACGGAATCGACGACCTGGTGATGGTTGGCGGGTCCGCGTTCCTGGTGCTCGGACCCGTGCCGCCGGGGGCGTGGATCATGGAGGACGCGACTGCTGAGATCACCGGCACTGACATCGGACGTGTTGGCGGCGGCGATCTCGGCGGTGATGGCCTCGCCGACTTGCTGATCGATGGGTCCGGTGCTGATGCGGGCGACCCGAGCCTTGACGCTTTGTACCTGATCGAAGGAGTGCTCGGGGCGCTTTAGGGGGCCGTCCGTCTCGGCCGCGACGTCAGGTCGGCTGGCTGGCGTCAGGAGCGACGACAACGACGCCAGCGTGAAGCGGACGAACCCCGTGGCCTCAAACAACGCCAAGGGTGGACGGCTCAACCCGGGTATCAAGCCGCCCAAAAACGCACGCGTTGGTTAGCCCACCCGAATGCTTGTGACTCCCCTGAACGGTCCTGTCGTTATTGCTGGGGGGAGTGGCTTTCTTGGCGTCTCCCTTGCCACACACCTCGCGAGTTCAGGCACGTCCGTCATCCTGCTCTCGCGCCCGGCGCCACGAGTCGCCCGACCGTGGCGCCATGTGAGCTGGGACGCACGCACGCTCGGGGACTGGCACCGCGAGTTGGATGGCGCGGCGGGTCTCTTCAACCTGGTGGGGCGCACAGTGGAGAGCAAGGCATGAGTTGGATTCACGAAGCCGGCTTCGCGTTTCGGTTCGGAGGGTTGGACGCAGCGCTTGGAGATCTGGTCGGTGGGTAGCGCGCTCGTGCCCCGGCTGACGATCCACCTGAGCTGCGCCCCCCTCGACGAAACTGCGTGGGCACATCGATCCCCGCGAGCGCCAGACCGACGGCGATCCCCGCCGCGGTGCCACCCGAGCCAAGGGCGACGTAGACGGCGTCTGGTGCGGGGTCGGGGCTGGTCGCGATCTGGGCGGCGAGCTCGATGCCACCGAGCACGCATCCGAGCATGCCGCGGGGCGATGTCGCGCCGATGGGCACCACGGCGCCCGCCCCTGTCGAGCGCCCGAGCACGACGCCGGGGGCCCGCAGCGCGAGGTCCACTTGGCTGCGGTAGGCGTGGAGGACTGCCGCGTGCGAAGCGGTCCAAGCCAGGTTCTCCCTCCCGTGAGCGTGAAGCGGCGTGCAGAACAGGTGAGCATGCACCGGGCGGCTGAAGCGCTGCCCTGCGGCGACCACGGCGGCGACCTGGCCGGAGCCGACCGCGCCCGCGACGACCCAGGCAGGCGCGCTGCGGAAGGGCTCCACGGCCAACAGGAGATCGAGCTTCCGCACCTTGGTCCCGCCCCAGAGCGCAGGAAACAGGTCGTCCCGCTTGAGCCGCAGGGTGCCGATGCCCGCCCGGCCAGCGAGCTCCGGCGCTTTACACAGCGGGCTCGGGCCCTCGACGAGGCCGATCCGCGGGAGCGCAGCGAAGGCCTCGGTGAACGCAGGAGACATTGGCGGGGGCTTAGCCGAATCGCGACGTCAGACGGCGTTCCAATCCGGTCCGCAGTGTGACGGACCAGCGCAAACTGAGCCTCGGTTACAGCATCGCCTATGTGGCGCACGCGCTGGCACGCTGTGGTATCGTCCGAGCATGGCGCTTTTCTTCGCCGTCTTGGGGCTCGCCTGCCAGCCCCCACCGTCCGGCCCGCCCGATGCCCGCCCGTGGATCGCGACGCCGAACCCCTGCCCGGGGGTCATCTGGTACCGTGACTGGGATGGCGACCGCTTCGGGGATGCCGAGATCGACGCGTGCGCCGCACCTGACGGCTACACCGCGGCGGGCGGCGACTGTGACGATACCGACCCGCTCCTCCACCCGGGTGCCGTCGAAGCGTGCGACGGTGTCGACCAGGATTGCGATGGCGCGGTGGACGAGGACGCGGACGACGCGCAGCATCTATACGCCGACCGGGACGGCGACGGTCATGGCGATCCCAGCGGCGGCGCAGACGTGTGCCCCGGCACCGGTTGGGTCGTCTCCGACGACGACTGCGACGACGACGACCCACTCGTCCACCCCGACGCGGTCGAAGCGTGCGACGGTGTCGACCAGGACTGCGATGGCGCGGTCGACGAGGACGCGGTCGACGCGCAGCACCTCTACGCTGATGCCGACGGCGACGGCCACGGCGATCCCAGCGCTGCTGCAGACGTGTGCCCCGGGACCGGTTGGGTCGTCGCCCACGACGACTGCGACGACGACGACCCACTCGTCCACCCCGGCGCGGTCGAACAGTGCGACCGGGTCGACCAGGACTGCGATGGCGCGCTCGTTGGCGCCGATGGGGACTGCGACGCCGACACCGACGGCGATGCCGATGGCGACGCCGACGGCGACGGGTGGCTGCCTGGCCGGGACTGCGATGACACCGACGCGGGCGTCCACCCCGGCGCGACCGAGACCTGCGACGCGGTCGACGATGACTGCGATGGGGACGCGCCGACGGACGCGGGGGACGCCGATCACGACGGCGAGGCCGACTGTACCGAGTGCGACATGGTCGTGCCTGTGGATTCGCCGGACATCCAATCCGCGATCGACATCGCGCCCGACGGGTCGGTCATCTGCGTCGAGCCGGGAACCTACGCCGAGACCATCGACTTCGGCGGCGCGGAGGTGACCCTTTTGGGCACCGGTGGCGCCGGGGTGACCATCCTCGACGGGGGCAACGAGGACTGGGATGGGGACGGGCCCGCGGTGACCTTCAGGTCCGGGGAGGGGCCGGGCGCGGTCCTGCGCGGCTTCACGCTCACGCGCGGCATCGGCTGGGAGGGGGGCGGGGGGCTCCTCGTGGTCGACGCATCGCCGACCGTGGAGGACGTGATCGTGACCGGGAACATCGCAGCCGGATTTTCGGATGGCGGCGGGGTCTACGTGTCCGGGGGGAGCCCCACGCTCTCACGGGTGACCATCGTCAACAATGGCGCCAACACCAACTACTGCGCCGCACTCTACGGGTATGGGGGCGGCCTGGCCCTCATCCGCACAGACGCCGTCCTCGAAGATGTGGACGTGACCGCCAACAGCGCCGGCCAGGGTGGCGGGGGCGTGTACATCGAAGGCGGCGCCCCGGTCCTGGTGCGCCTCGCGGTCACGGAGAACGTAGGCGGCGGCGTGCTGGTGAAGGCTGGCTACCCCACGTTCACGTCCTTGCTGCTGGCGGAGAACACCTGGGGGTGGTCGTTCTACCCCTACGGCGCCGGCGGTGGTCTCGAGGTCGCGGGTGGCGCCTTCGTCGTCATCACCAACGCGGCCATCGACGGCAATGAGACCGAGGCGTGCGGCGGGGGCATCGAGGTCTCCGACGGCGATCTGGTGCTCACCAACGCCGCTCTCTCCGGCAACACCAGCCCAGGGTTGTGCGTCGCCGCCGGCACTGCGCGGGCGCGCTACAGCGACCTCTACGACCGCGTGTTCGGCATGCCCGACGCCACAGGGGCAGCAGGCAACGTCGCGGTCGACCCGCAGTTCGTCGACGACGCGCGGCGGTTGGACCCCGGCTCACCGCTCATCGACGCCGGAGACCCAGCCATCCTCGACGCCGACGGCTCGCGGTCGGACATCGGCGCGTGGGGTGGACCGGAGGGGCATGGCTGGTGAGGGGACGTCCCAGTCCTCGAACAGGCCGAGCGTGGCTGCCTGATCGATGGGCCCGGC
>CANKNP010000406.1 GCA_947483545.1 Deltaproteobacteria bacterium
CGCTCTCCGAAGACGAGGCCGGTGAAGAGCTCTGGGCGTGGATCCCCAGCTACCTCACGCACGTTGATCGCGACCACGCATGGACCTCAGGCCTGATGGACCTGGTGTGGTACGGTCGCACCTTCCTTTTCGACGGCTCGCCCGTCGTGGAAGATGTGTGGATCGACGACGGCGACGGCAACGCCTCCGAGGCGGGCAACGGCACCAAGGCCGCTGACGGCAGCGAGTGGAAGCGTGTGCTGGTGGTCTCTCAGGGATTCGGCGGCCCGGTCACCCTCGCGCTCGACATCACCGACACCCGGGAGCCCCGGTTCTTGTGGGAGCAGACCAACACCACCGACCCGACGAGCATGGGCTATACCGTCGGTCGTCCGGTGGTTTTCAACGTCTATGACACCTCGGGCGCGGCGGCGAAGGACCGCTGGGTGGCGATGTGGGGCAGCGGTCGCGCCGTTCCGTTCGGATCGGGCACCGTCGAGTATTATGAGACCGCGGAACCTGCACTCTTCATGTGGGGTGTGTCGGACTACGAGGCCTACACCGACTGGGACGACGACACGACGGACAACTACGCGATCACCGGCGACGACGTCGGCGACGTCCATCCCGACCTCTCCGCCAACGGTGGCGGCGTCTCGGGCACCTCGGACCTCCAGGGCGACGCCGACGTGGCGGTGGAGCGTGGCTACATCTCGGCCTCTCTCGCCGTAGTTGACGTAGACGGCGACGGCGACGCGGACGTCGCCTACTTCCCGCTCACCACCTCCTACCGGCCGACCGACGAAGGCGGCGGGGGAGAGACCGACATCGAGTCCCCAGGCTCGTCGTGGATCTACAAGATCCTCATCGATACGGATGATCCCGACAACTACACCTGGTGCGAGTTCTACGACCCCTACTCCGGCACCGACGGCTCCAATGGCATCGGCGCCCGGCCCGAGGTCTACTACGCCGCGACCACCGCCTGGCGAAATGACGGCGATCTGGCAATCTACTGGGGGACGGGCACCCCCTTCGACCGCACCGGGAGCGGGACGGGCTACTTCTTCGCGATGAAGGACACCGATCCGCTGAACTGTACCTACGCACAGCCGATCGAGTGTGACGGGAACGCCGACGGGTACAAGACCCTCGACTCGGGCGAGGGCCTGACCTCCGAGCCGATGGTCTACGCCGGCGTGGTCTACTTCAGCACCTACATCCCCAACAGCGACGAGTGCGAGATGGGCACGGGCCGGCTCTACGGCCTGAACTTCACCGACTGCTCGGGGGCGCTGGACACTGACGGCGACGGCACCTCGGAGGAGTACACCGAGGCGCCCGGCTATGTGTCGAGCCCGGCGGTTTCCGAGTACAACACGGTGTATTTCGGGACCAGCGAGCCCTCCACCGAGGGCGAGGCGATCGTCGAGACCATCGCGGTGAGCAGCGCCGGCCTCCTAGGCACCCGCGCCGTAGCGTGGATGGAGATGTACTGACGGCGCGCTCCGGACGTCCAGCCCCTATTCTGGCGGGGTGACGGGGCACGTCAGCCTGCCCGTCGGGGCGGAGGCAGGGCAGGACCTCCGCAACGAGCCGCGATGAGGGCGCGGACGGCATGCCGTTCTCGCTGCTCCCGCCGGGCTTCAGTCGTTCTTCCCGTCCTCGAGCAACGGAATCAGCATGCGCAGGTTCTCGCGCGCCCCGGCGTTGTTCGGGTCCTTTTGGATGAGCACCTTCAGCGAGGCCGCGGCTGCCTCGTACTGCTTGGCGTCGAGTTGAATCCGGGCCAGGCCCGCCCGCGCGTCGAGGTGTTCCGGGTTCAACGTGAGCGCGTCCCGGAAATCCTGCTCGGCCGCGGCGGCTTGTTGAAGCTCGTAGCGGGCCGCCCCCTGGAGAAACAGGGCGTCGGCGTCGCGGGAGGTGGTCAGCACCCTTCGCGCCTGGGCCAGCGCGAGCTCCGGGCGCGAGGTAGCGAGATAGATACGGGCAAGCTCCAGATCCGGCGCGGAGCTCGGTCGGCCCTCAGGCATCGCCGCGACGGCCTGCCGCAAAAGGCGCTCGGCTTCGTCGTAGCGCCCAATACGGGAGAGATAAACGCCGAGGTTGTACGAGGTCGTCCACAGATCGGGGCGGAGCTCGTAGCTCTTCCGGACCGCCTCCTCAACGCCCCCGCGGTTGCCCCGCGCCCAGCGCGCTTCACCCACCCCGTCCCAGGCTTGATACCGGCGCGGATCGAGCTCCGCACATCGCAGCCACGCTGCCTCGGACTCGCTCCACTTCCGAAGCAGCGCCGCCAACGTCCCGGACTGGCACGCCACGTCTGGGCTCTGAGGGTGGATCATCCGCGCAGTGTCGAGCGCGGAGCTCGCCTCCCCCCACGCCGTCGAGCTCGGCCCCTCCACCCGGCCCCGGCGCATCGCCGCCTCGGCGAGCGCAAGATAAGGGTCGATCAAGGGTCGTAATGCCGCATCGCCCCCTTCGGCCCCCGAGAGCTCTCGCGCCGCCTTCAACGCCGCCTCAACCTCACCCCGCGTGGTGCGGCGGAGGATCTGCAGCATCATCCGCCGGGCCTCGGTGCGTGGCGCGATCGCCGACAACGGGGCGTCACTCAGCCATTCATCAAGATTGAAACCAACTTCTTCGAGGGAAGTGAGGTGGAGCTTCGGACTCTGAGCGAGGCTGGCATCGAGGCCCTTCGGCGGGGGCGCGCCCGGGCCCAAGGCCTCGAGCCGGGGGGCATCCACGAGCGCGAGCCCGGCCACCTCGAGCGGGTCGGGGAAGCGCAGAGCGTCCAGCGCGGCCGGATCCTCGCCGACGCACGCGGAGAAAGCTGGCCAGGGACGAGGCGCTCCGCCCCGGCCGATCACGAGGGCGTGGTCCGCGCCGGAGGGAGGGAGCCAGATGCCGACCTGCGGAAACAGCCCGGTCATCGTGGAGGAGACGTGGAGGAGCGCCTCGCGATCGATCTGCAAAAGCGGGAGGAGGACGACCATCACCCCGTCGTCAGCGAGCCGCGCCTGTGCGCGACGCAGCTCATGCGCGCTCGGCCAGCCCCCACGCGCGTCCCGCCACGGCGCCCGAACCACCCATACAAGGCTGTCGAGCGAAGGCCCGGCCCTGCGCCACAAACTGCCCGGCACCGCGCCCAGCATCAGCGTAGGTGCCAGCCAGATCCGCCGAAGCTCCGGACGTGCCTCGACGAGCGCGCGAGCGAGCTGGGGATCGGGAGCCGCCACCTCGACCATCGAAAACCCAAGGGGTGCAAGGGAAAGGCCCACGAGCCCGAGATCGTCTCCCACGACGAGGGCACGGCCCGCCCGCGGACTCAGGCACCCGCCCAGGAGCCCCGCGAGGCGCTCGGCTTGCCCCGCCCTTCCGATAGGATCGGCAATCTGCCCATCAATCTCGAGGAGCAGATTGTCCGCGTCTCGGTGGAGGGCGTCGCCTCCCCAAGCGCCGACCGCGTAGAGATGCTGCTGGGCGCGCGCGCGCCGCGCCGCCACGAGGCGCCGGTCGTCACGGTGCCCGAGCGTAGCCACCGCCTGCGCCGCGCCCGCGTGGAGCGCCTCGGGCACACCGCGCCACAGGGCCAGCATCACGCCCAAGCCGAGGCCGACCCGGCCGGCCGCGCCCGATGCGCCGAGCCCCGCGCCGAACCCGACGGCGCCGAAAAACCAGAGCGCCGCCCCCAAACCCGCCGATACGATCACGTCGGGCGAGGAGACGACCACCCACAAGGCGCCCGCCACGAGGAGCGGCCCGAAGGGCACCAGGACCCTTGGGGCGACGCCTGCAAAGCCAACTCCTATCAGCAGCGCGGTCGCGCCGTTGACGCTGGGATCGAGCGGGACACGGCCCGCCTGCCACGCCCATGCCGCCGCCAGGCCCATCAGAAGCCCGCTTGGCCCGCCGAGGACCGGCCGCGCCGCCGCCGGCCCCAAGCTGCCTTCTTGTTCGCTTTTTCCGGTAGCCGCGAGCAGCAGCGCGCCCGCGACGAGCGGACCGCGGGCGTCGTCCAACTGCAACGAACCGACCGCCCCCACGAGCGCCGCGAGCACGCCGACCGCAGGCGGGGCGCCGCGCCCGATGAGACCTGCGAGCGGGACCCCCAGGAGTCCTGCGGCGAGCGTGACGAGGCTCGATGAGGCGACTTGAATGCCCAACCAGGTGAACATCGGCTCGCCGAAGGCACCCACGAGCGCACCCAGCCCACCCAGAG
>CANKNP010000407.1 GCA_947483545.1 Deltaproteobacteria bacterium
GTGCGAGAACAACTACTACGCGATGGGGACGAGCGTGGAGCGGAGCTCGGCGCTCATCGACATGAGCCTCCGCGGGCTGGGGGTCGGCATGGTGCGCGAGCAGTTCGAAGGCTTTGATGTGGAGCACGTGAGAGATCGCGTCGGTGCTGCGGCCGCACACGCACGTGATGGCCATGGACCCGTCATCCTGGAGGCGATCACCTACCGCTTTCGCGGTCACTCCATGTCCGACCCGGCCAAGTACCGTCCAGAGGGCGAGCTGGAAGAGAAGAAGAAGGCGGACCCGCTGCTGATCACCGAGGCCCGATTGCGCGGGATGGGCATGGCGGACGATGCGTTCGCAGCGCTTCATGCCTCCGTCGAGGCCGAAGCGGAGGACGCTTACCAGTTCGCCGAGTCCTCGCCGGAGCCCGACCCGGCGCGGCTGTACGACTACACGTACGCGCCGTGAGGGTGTGGGAGGCTACGACCCGCGGGTGCTCCGCAGCTGCCAGTCCCTCCCCTTCTCCCTCCGGGAGAAGGTGGCGCCGTCTTCGGCGCCGGATGAGGGCTCCCCGGCGATATCGAACCGCCCTCATCCGCCCGCGAGTACACGGGCACCTTCTCCCGCGAGGCGGGAGAAGGGTAGAACCTGCAGCATTCGCGTGAGAACCTCACGGCAGGAACCCGCGCTACGGCCTACACGAAGAGGGCCCTGTCGTGCGCGATGTATCACCGGTGTCGGACGTATCGCCCGTATCGGACGTATCGCCCGTATCGGATGTATCACCCGTGTCGGATGTATCACCCGTGTCGGACGTATCGCCCGTGTCAGACGTATCACCTGTGTCAGATGTATCGCCCGTACCTGTATCACCCGTGTCGGCTGTGTCTGCAGTGTCGGTCACCGCGGTGTCCACGTAGCAATCACACACCGGGTCTTTGCCGTCGTCGTGAGTGATACAGCCGGCGAGCAGGACGACGTGTATCAGAAGGCTCAGGGCGCGCATCAGTACGCCCGCGCGAACAGAGCGACGTGCGTTGCAGGCCGCCCTGAATAAAAGCAGATCTGCCCCACAGCCGCGGATTGGCCTGCCAGCGGGAAGCAACGAACCGTCGCGCGCGTCTCCTCTTTGATCTTCGCTTCGGCCACGGCATCGTCGTGCCAGAACACCTCGATGAACCCACCCTTCTCCAGATCGGCCTTGAACCCCGCGTAGTCCGCCGGCCGGCGCATGGTCTCCTCGCGCCTCGCCACCGCGCGGTCGAACAACAGCGTCTGAATCGCGTGCAGCGCGCCCTGAACGCCTTCCAGCACCGTGGCCGCCGGGATTCCAAACTTCTTCCCGCCCGTTCGCGGTGCCGCGAACACCGAGTCCCCCGCGACGTCCCGAGGGCCGATCTCCAGCCGCAAAGGCACGCCCTTGCGTTCCCACTCGAAGTACTTGGCGCCCGGCTTGATGGTGTCGCGGTCGTCGAGCTTGACCCTTAGGACCGGGCTGAGCGCCGCCTGGATCCGCGCGGCGTGCGCCAGGACGAGCGCCTTCTCCGCGTCGGTCTTCCAGATCGGCGTGATCACCACTTGAATCGGCGCCAGCGCCGGAGGCAACACAAGCCCAGTGTCATCGGAGTGCGTCATGATCACAGCCCCGATCATCCGGGTGCTCACGCCCCAGCTGGTCGCCCAGACATGCTCACGCTCGCCGCCGGGGCTCTGAAACGTGACATCGAACGCCTTGGCGAAGTTCTGGCCCAGAAAGTGGCTCGTGCCCGCCTGCAACGCCCAGCCGTTCTGCATGAGCGCTTCGATGCAGTAGGTGTCCTCCGCGCCGGCAAACCGCTCGGACGTGGACTTCACGCCCTGGATCACGGGCATTGCCATGACCTCGCGCGCAAAATCCGCGTAGACATTCAACATCCGGAGGGTCTCCTCCACAGCCTCGTCGCGTGTCGCGTGCGCGGTGTGCCCCTCCTGCCAAAGGAACTCAGCCGTCCGGAGGAACGGGCGCGTCTTCATCTCCCACCGGACCACGTTGGCCCACTGGTTGATCAAAATCGGCAGGTCTCGCCACGACTGAATCCACTGGCCATACATGTGCCAGATGATCGTCTCCGACGTTGGCCGGATGACAAGCGGCTCCTCCAGCTTCGAGGCCGGATCAGGCTCGACCCCGCCGCCCTCCGCCACCCGAAGCCGATGGTGGGTGACGACCGCGCACTCCTTCGCGAACCCCTCCACGTGCTCGGCCTCCTTGGAGAGGAAGCTGACCGGGATCAACAGCGGGAAATAGGCGTTGACGTGCCCGGTCTCGCGGAAGCGTCGATCGAGGTCGTTCTTCATCAGGTCCCAGATGGCGAACCCGTGCGGACGGAAGACGATGCACCCCTTGACCGGGGCGTAGTCTGCCAGCTCGCCTTGGGCGATGACATCGAGGTACCACTGGGAGTAGTCGGAGTCGCGCGGGGTGATGCCTTCGGCCATGGGTTCACTCAGGGGCCGGCACGCTAACCCGGGACGGCACCCGCAGCGTGCGCCAAACAATCGCTACACCTCGGCTATCCACGCGCGGAGCAGCGTATCGAAGGCGGCGGCCTTCTGTTCCACATCCGCCAGATCGGCGAAGGTCACCAAGGCGCGGTCCTTGCCCAGCGCGGTGAGCAGCCCGGCGGGGTCCGCGACGCTCACCCCTCGGGCGCGCACCTTGGCGCCGAGGTGCAATACGAGCCCCACCACCTTCGGACCCATCGGTCCGTGCACGTTGAAGGTGGCGAACCACTCCGTCGTGCGGAAACTGCCGGCATTCCACTTGATCCCCTCCACGATCCTGGGGTCGCTCGCAAGCACCGCTGAACGAACCGCATCGATCACGTCTTTTTGCGGATGGTTGAGGCCGATCAGCCAGGCATCGACGTCCGGGGCAGTGGGCATGCCGCCGCTTATCGCGCCCCCCCGAGCGCGAACGCGGGCAGGATCATCGTCACGACCCTCACGACCCGCCCAGCGTGGGCATTCGGAGGGGATCGCCGCTGGCCACCTACTTCGCAAACCCCTTGATGTACGCCGTCACATTGTCCAGATCCGCCGTGGACAGTTGCGTGAACGCCGTCATGCTGGTGCCGGGACGCCCAGACTTGATACTCGCGGACACCTGGGCGTCCGTCCTGCCGGTCCAGAACGCGGCGTTCGTGAAATCCGTGGGCTTCGGGTTGAGCGCAATCGCGGCGGCGCCCTTGCCGTTGCCCGAGGTGCCATGGCAGGCGGTGCAGTTGGCGTCATAGACGGACTTGCCCGCTGCGCTATCCGCGGCGAAAGCCGGGTTTGTGGCCAGCGCCGCAGCGATCAGGAGGGTCAGGGTCATGGCGGACTCCGGGGGTGTGTGCCTGTAACGCTTGAACGGCGGGCCAGCCCGGGCGCTGGACAAACAACACCGTCCTAAGTCCCTGGAAGTGCTTAATTTGGAGCCGGGCTGGCCCCTAACCGCACCGTTTCAGGTGGAAGGCGGCGGGCCCGGCGTCTTCGACGGACCGTCGCATTCCGCCGGTAGGAACGGTGCAAAGAGACCGCCGAGCCGCACGCGAGGTTCGCCGAGCGCGCGGATCGGCGGCGATCCTTCGCCGCACCGGACCCAAGAAGCGTGCCGGGATCTCCACGGGCGTTCCCTGAGCGCCTTCAACAGACCGTGGGAGGGGCGAAGCCCGCCAACCCGCTACAACGCCCGCGGATCCGTCAACTTCCCGGTGATCGCGCTGGCGGCCGCCACCGCGGGGCTGACCAGGTACACGGGGCCAGCTGAGCCCATTCGACGGTCAAAGTTGCGGTTCGTCGTGCTGGCGGTGACCTCGCCGGCGAGCGGGATGCCCGGGCCGTTGCCGATGCAGGAGCCGCAGCCTGGGGGCGTGACGACGGCGCCGAGGGCTCGGAATTCGGCGAGCAGGCCCTCGCGTTCGGCGTCGGCGGTCACGTCCGCGGAGCTGGGCGTGACCGTCACGCGGACGCCCGCAGCGAACCTGTGACCCCGCAGTACCTCGGCGGCAGCGCGCAGATCGGCCAGCGACCCGCCCGTGCAAGAGGCGATGACGACGTTGTGGATGGCCACGTTCCCAACGTCGGCCAGGGTGATGCGGTTGCGACTGTCGCCGGGCGTGGCGACGGTCAGAGGGACGGTGTCCAGATCGATGTCGATGACCCGCTCGTAGACGGCGCCA
>CANKNP010000408.1 GCA_947483545.1 Deltaproteobacteria bacterium
AGCGCGGCCAAGCTCTTCGAGATCGGTTGCGCCCAGCAACCGATCTCCCCGAGCGCGGCCAAGCTCTTCGAGATCGGTTGCGCCCAGCAACCGATCTTCCCGAGCGCGGCCAAGCTCTTCGAGATCGGTTGCCCACAGCAACCGATCTCCCCGAGCGCGCGCAAGCTCTTCGAGATCGGTTGCCCACAGCAACCGAACTCCCCGAGCGCGCGCAAGCTCTTCGAGTTCGGTTGCGGATGGGCGGCCCCCGGCGTCTTCGACGGGCCCGCCGCCTTCCGCCGGTTGGAACGGTGCAAAAAAACCCTCGATCCGGGCGCGAGGTTCGCCGAGCGCGCGGATCGGCGGCCCGCCCCTACGCGGATCCAGACCGGAAACACCTTCGTTCAACGCCCGGCACCTTGTGCGTAGGCCCGCCTACGGCCCGCCCCTCAGATGCCCCTGCCCCAGCCGTCGCTGGCAGAACGCCTCGTCATAGCTGTCATGCAGCGCGGCGCAGATCCGCTTGGAGGTCGCGAAGTCGAACACCATGTTCTTGTCCGCGAAGATCGCGCCGCCCGCGGCGAGTCGGGCCTCAGGGTCAGAGATATCCTCGAGCGCCGCGACGCCGGTGACAGGGTCATGCGCGATCACGCGGATGGCCAGCTCCGCGAGGCAGTGATCCCTCCCCGGGCCGATGCAGTCCGAGACGCTCGCAGCGACCGGGCGGGGCGCCCAACACGCCAGGAGCAGCCAGATCACAGGCGAAAGCCCTCGACGCAGGCGGGCGCCCACGCCGCGGGAATCTTGGCGCACTCGGACTCAGGCTCGCCCGAACCATCGAGCAGCTCGCCAAATGCGCGCGCAGCCACAACGTTCTCGGCGTTCGAGTGCCCATCCACCAGTATCGGGAAGACGCGGACGAGCTCGGAGGGCTTGGACTCGGGCGCGAGGGGGACCTCCCGGGGTGCGAGCTCCATCCGGTTCCTCGCGTGCGCCGCGCAGTGGAACGTGTACAACGGCGTCTCGGTTTCACAGGCGTCGATGTACGCGACGAGCGACAACGAGGGATCGATCGCGAGCGCGTCCAGCAGGCAGGACTGCTTCCAAGAGGCGTCGTCCATCGCGACGCAGACCGCCCGCACGACGGCGGCATCCCCCACATGAACGCCACGGTCGGCAGCGTAGAGCAGGCAGGTGAGCCGCTCATCTCCGGTCAGCTTGGCGCAGGCCTCAGGCGCCGGATCGCTGCGAAGGGTCTCCATGGCGGCGGCGAGATCGTGCCAGACCGGCGGGGCCGCGGGCGGGCGGAGCGCTTGGAAAGCGCCCATCGCGAGCAAGCCGAGGGCAAGAGCCAGCGCTGCAAGCGGAACGGCACGCATCCAGGCTTGCCGCCGGGGATCACGCGGCGACCAGGCACGCATGTTGGCCTAAAACACCATGTAGATGAAGGGAGCGACGTAGTGGATGCTCTGCAAGAAGAGCAGCCCGACGCCGACGACGAGGAACAGCACCGCGAGCGGCACCATCCACCATCGCCCCCCGCGAATGAGCATGGTGAGCAACGCACCGGCTGTGCCAAGCCGGAGGAGCCATGCCTCGACGCGCGAAGGTTCATAAACGCTCACTTTGGGCGCTCCACGCGCAGCCCATCCACATACAACACGTCCAACCCCGATCGAACGAACGAGGCCATCGCGTCTACGGTGGTGGACACCATGGGTTCGCCTTTCAAGTTGAACGACGTGTTGAGCACGATCGGAACTCCCGTGAGCTGCTCGAACTGCTCTATCAGTCGGTGGAACACGGGTGACGCTGCCTCAGACACATACTGTACTCGCGCTGAACCATCTACGTGTACGACAGCAGGTACCTCAGCGCGTTTTTCTGGTCGAACCGTCGCAGTCGAGAGCATCCACCTGGCAGGCTCGGCGGCCGCCGGCGGGAGCTCGAACCAGGTCGCAGCGGCGGAGGCCTTGACCGCCGGGGCAAACGGACGGAACAACTCCCGGTACTTCACCCGGGCGTTCACCCGATCGCGCATCTCCGCGGTGCGGGGGTCGGCGAGGATCGAGCGATGGCCGAGCGCCCGGGGCCCCCACTCGTCGCCGCCTTGCACCCAGCCGATGACCTTGCCGCTCGCGAGGTCTTGCGCAGCGCTCGTCGCAGGATCCTCGGTGACCTCAAACCTGGCGCCCAGATCCGTCAACATCTCGGTCGCCTGCGCCACCGGCGTGGATCGTCCCAACGCCGGCGAGGCCAGCGTCGCCCCCCGCGGGTTCCCCAAAACACAGTGCCAGGCCCACAGCGCTGCGCCCATCGCCCCGCCCGCATCGCCGGCTGCAGGCTGAACCCACAGGTGCGCAAACCCGCTCTCCGCCGCGATCCGCCGGTTGGCCACCGAGTTGAGCGCGACGCCTCCGGCGAGGCAGATCGCATCGGTCCCGACGGTGCGTTTGGCATACGCAACGAGGTGCAGCATCGCGTCTTCGATCTGGGATTGGGCGGAGGCCGCAAGATCTGCGAAGCGCTGGCTCTCGGCGATCTCCGAGGCGGATGCACCCTCCGGCGCGCAGGCCGGGGTGAACGGGGCGCCTGGAAACCGGGCCGGCCCGAGCAGGGCTTCCAGCGCTGGGGAGCCTGAGCGGGTCGGGTGGTAGTGAAAGCTGAAGTAGTCGAGGTTGAGCGCGTAGCCGCCGTTTGGATCGAGCGTGAGCAGCCGATCCAGCTCCGCCCGAAAGCGCGGCTCCCCGTAGGCCGCCATGCCCATGACCTTGTACTCGCCTTCGTTGACGGCGAAGCCAAGGTGCGCCGTGAGCGTGCTGTACAGCATGCCGAGCGAGTGCGGAAACCGCACCTCCGACACCGGCTCCAGCGTGTTGCCCGCGCCACGCCACAACGACGTCGTCGCCCACTCGCCCACACCGTCTACGGCCAGGACGGCGGCGTTCTCATGCGGAGAGGCGAAGAAAGCGCTGGCGGCGTGGGAGAGATGGTGCTCGCAGAACAGCACGCGCTCGGGACGCACGCCGAACGCCGCGCAGAGGCGGGTACGGAGCCAGAGCTTGTCGCCCAGCCAAGCGCGCATCTGGCGGGGGAAAGCGCCCCAGGAGCGCGGAAACGTCGCCACGGAGGTGGCGAGGATGCGCTCAAACTTCCGCAGCGGCTTCTCGTAGAAGACGAGGTGATCGACCTCGCCGATGGTGATGCCTGCTTGCTCCAGACACCACGTCACCGCGCGCTGGGGGAGCGAAGCGTCGTGCTTGAGCCGGGAGAAGCGCTCCTCCTGGGCGGCGCCGATGATGACGCCATCCCGAAGGAGCACCGCCGCAGCGTCGTGGTAAAGCGCCGAAATCCCGAGGATGTAGACGGACATCAGCCCTCGAGACGCGCCGCGGCGAGGCGATCGCCGCCGGGAGGTGCGGCCACGGCCTGCCAGCCACCAGGCTCCAGCCGCGCCATCAGCCGGAAGGGGGCGACGGCGCCGAAGTACAGGATGGTGAGCCACAAGCTGCTCACGCGATCCCCGAAGTCCCGCGTGAACCGCATCCAGCCTTCTTTCACGCGGCGCCAGCGGACCGCTCGGATCGCGGCGTCCACGGGTTTTCCGTCGCGCCGATACCGCTCGCACTCCAGCTTCGAGTAGGACACGTGGAACGACTCGTCCTTCAAGATGTCGCGCAGCGCTCCAATCGTCTCGGGGTCCGGAAGCTTGCGATCCAGGTAGACATTGAACTGTTCCACCGCGTCGGCCTCGGCGACGAACACGAAGGCCAAGAACTCCATCTCTCCCATCCGCTCGAACAGGGTCTGCCCGCCGACGATCCCGTGGTCCTGCAGCAAGCCGGCGTCCTCGATGGCGGCCTCCGCGCGGGCCATGCCGCCGAGCGCACGCACCCGGCCCGCGAAGATCCCGGCGTGGCGCCACTCGTCGAGGGCGTGGAGAAAGTACTTCCGGCGCATCTCCCGCCGAGTCGTAGAATGCGCGGCGGCCAGCATGTCCACCATGCTTCCCCGCTCGGCCAGCGCAAACTCTCCGAGCAGCCGCTTGGGCCAGCCGGGGAGCCGCCAGGCGATCTCAGAGATCGGGACGAGGTATGCGCGTCGGAGCTGACCCATGGCGGGACACCGGGTTCTCGGCATCGTAACCGGAACGGTGGGGGGGGGGGGG
>CANKNP010000409.1 GCA_947483545.1 Deltaproteobacteria bacterium
AGCAGGGCTGGGGCGCGCACCCTGGCCCCGAGCCCCGCGTCGGGGCGCTGCGGCGGGCGCACCGGAGGCGCAGAGAGGGGCGGTCACCTCGTCGCCGCGCTTGCGCCCGTGTCCGGTCGGACCTATCTTCCCTGAACGATGTACCGCTTCATCCGCACTTCGGCCGCCCTCGGCGTGCTGACCTCTCTCGTCCTCATCGGCTACCACGTCGCGGCGGAGACGGAGGCCGCTGTTGCCTCCGCAGATCGAGGGGGATTGCTGTCCGCGGAGGCCGGCGAGCCGACGGGCATCCGCAGGTTTTTGCCCCAGAGCTTCTCGGCGCTTGGGGGCGGGTACAGCCTCGGTTCGTTGAAGAACCTGCATCGAACCTTCGAGTTTGTGCATTTTCAGTACGTGGATCCGGAGCGAATCGACCACGCTGGGATGCTGGCAGCCTCGCTCGCGGCGGTCGAGGCGCGTGTGCCCGACGTGCTCCTCCGCTTGGAGGGCCACGGGAGCGCGCTACACGTGGCCGTCGGCAACTACAGCACCGTGCTGACCGTGGTCACGCCGACCGACTTTGCCACCTTGGAGGACACGCTTCGGCGGGTGGCCGCGATCCTCGAGACGCATGTGAACACCGACGAAGTGCCGCTGCCAGAGGTCGAATACGCGATGATCAACGGGGCGTTGTCCACGTTGGATCCGCACTCCGTGTTTCTGCCCCCCGAGAGCGCCAAGAAGATGGAGGAGGACAACGATGGGGAGTTCGGCGGCCTCGGCATCACGATCCAGAACCTGAAAGGGGAGCTCGGCGTCGAGTACCCGCTGGAGGACACCCCGGCGTTCCGCGCGGGCATCAAGGCGGGCGATCGCATCCTCAAGATCGAGGGAGAGAGCACGCTGAACATGGACCTGGATGAGGCCGTGTCGAAGATGCGGGGCGCGGCCGGCACGCCCGTCACCATCACCATCTCCCGTCCGGAGTTCTCAGCGCCGCGGGACTTTACGATCGTCCGCGACATGATCAAGCCGACGCGGGTGTGGTCGCGCCTGCTCGAGGGGAACATCGCATACGTGCGGATCGAGAGCTTCCAGGACAAGGTCAAGAGCCAACTCGACGAGGAGATCGCCAAGCTTCAGCGCGAGGCGGGGACCTCGGGCGTGAAGGGCCTGGTGCTCGACATGCGCGACAACCCCGGCGGGTTCCTTCACCGGGCGATCGAGGTGAGCGACACGTTCCTGCCCCAGGGCGAGATCGTGTCCACGGTCGAGCGCGGGGGCGAGAACCGGGATGTGAAGGAGGCCAGCGCAGATCCTACCGACATCGCTTGGCCGATGGTTGTACTGATGAGCGGAAACTCTGCCTCTGCGGCGGAGATTGTCGCCGGTGCGCTCCGGAACAACGAGCGGGCCGTGGTCATCGGCGAGCGGAGCTTCGGCAAGGGGTCTGTCCAGAACCTCTGGCCGTTCGCGACGGGCGCCCAGGAAGCCAAGCTCAAGATGACCACCGCCCGCTACCTGACGCCCGGCGACCGTTCGATCCAGAACGTCGGCATCCCCGCGGACATTGAGCTGGTTCGGTCCAAGGTCTACCCCCCGAAGGAGATCAAGGATCTTCCTGGCCAGACCTCGGGCCCGCGGATCAGCCTCTTCTACCGCGACCAGATCCAACGCGAGGCGGATCTGGCGGGGCATCTAAACAACGAGGTCCTGGAGCAGGAGCCCACCGTCTACGACGTGCGGTACCTCTCCCCCGATCCAGACTCCGACGATGTGCCCAGGACCGATCGGGCCGACATCACCAAAGACTTCGAGGTGGTGTTCGCTCGGGACGTGCTGTTGGCCGCGCGGGGCAAGGGCCGCGCGGACGTGCTGAGGGACGCCGCCGGGGTCGTCGCCGGCCGACAGAAGGCGGAGGCCGCCCGCATCGAAGCCGCATTCAAGGCGCAGGGCATCGATTGGGGCGCGTGCGCGAACCCCACAAGCACGACGGCGGCGATGTCGTTGCGGACGGGGGCGGCAGGGGTGCTGCAGGCCGGGACCCTGGAGCCGCTCACCCTCTCCGTGACCAACACTGGCAACAAGCCGCTTTGTCAGGCGCTGGTTCGGTCCAAGTCGGCGGACGAGCTCCTCGACGGGCGGGAGTTCTACCTCGGCCGAATTGAAGCGGGCGCGACCCGCACGTTCGAGCTCAAGGTCCTGCTGCCCAAGTCCTACCCGACGTCCGTCGCCGACGTGGCGCTGTCCTTGGAGGATGCGAAGCGGGCGGTCCTCGCGACAGGCACCGCGATGGTGAGCACGAAGGGACCGGAGCTGCCGCAGTATGGATGGTCCTGGGTGGTGGATGACAAGGCGGGCGGCAACGGCGACGGCGTGTTGCAGGTCGGAGAGACCGTGGTGGTGAAGGTCAGCGCCCGGAACTTCGGTCTGGGCGTCGGCGGCCGGGCGGCGTTCGACCTGCGGAAGGGGGAGGGGCTCGGGCGCGTGGTGGAGGTCGTGAGCGGCAAGGCAGAGTTCGAGCTCAAGGGGCTCGCGGTCGGTGTGCCCGGCACGGGGGAGCTCTCGTTCAAGGTGGTCGCTGCGCCCAAGGAGGGCTCCGAGGTCCCGATGACGCTGCGGATGTACGAGGCCGATCTCTACGATTACGCTAGCATCGATCAGGCCCAGTTCTACAACGCCTACGTGCAGGAGCTGCCCATCGCGCTGCGCATCGGCCAGGCGCTGCCCAAGGGGGCGGTCGAGACCCCGGTGATCAAGGTCACGCGGCAGCCGTCGGCGACCAGCGCCTCCGGTGACATCACGGTCTCGGGAGTGGTGACCGACGACAAGGGCCTGCGGGACGTGATCGTCTACCGCGGGGACCAGAAGCTCTCGTACTCGGGGGGGGGGGACGGCACGCCGCTGCGCTCCGTCCCGTTCTCAGCCACGACCGCGTTGGAGGAGGGCCGGAACCTGATCGTGATCTACGTGCGGGACACGGACGGGCTCACGACCACGCGGGCGGTGAGCGTCTTCCGACCGGTGACCGCCGCGGCGGCGCTCACGCCGGAGTGACTGGAGAGACATTACGGGCAGGTCGGTGTCGGGTCGAAGCTCATGCTCGCCTCGGTGCCCTGAACATCCTCAAAGCGCACGCTCGCACACTGCAGCTCCCCGTCGTCGCAGGGGATGCAGCTGCTGCCCATGCCGTCCAGCATCTCGCAGGCGTCGATGCCGCCGAGCGCGGCCGCCAGCTCCCTCGCGTCCACGACCCCGGCCAATGTGCCGTCGCCGAAGCTGCCCGCGTCAGGGCTGAAGGTGCCGGTCAGCTCCACGTCTTGTAGGGTCGCGGGCTGACCACCGAAGCCGATTTCCATGTCGGCCGGGCCCGCCTGAAACGAGGGGTTGAGCCAGTCGGCTTGGGGCAGATCCCGCACGGTCTCGCACGGGTTTTGCGATCCATCGTCTGCGGCGAGCGCGGCCTGCAGCTGGAGCGTGGTGGTGGTCTCTGAAGCCACATAGATGAGGATGTCCTTGCCGACGTTCTCCAGGTACAACTCCGCCAACTGCGCGGGTTCCACCAGAGTCATGTCCGTCGGGCCGACGGCGTAGACCTTGCCGGTGAGATCCTCCGACACGGGGGTGCCGTTCGTCTCGCTCTCCGCGCTGTCGCCCCAGTAGCCGGTGTCCACCGAGATGTTGCTCTGCAGCCCGAAGCAGCCGCTCAGCGGCAGGAGAAGGAGAGGAAGAGTGCGCACGCGGGCCTCCGATTCGGCGCGCGTATAGCCGGTTCGGCCAGGATCCGCGCCAAAAATAAAGCCGCCCCGAGCGCTTGCGCGTTCGGGGCGGCTGACACCGGTTCGACCTCGCAGCGCCTTGCGGTGCCGCTCGGTTTGCCTATGGTTTTGGAGACCCGCGCTACCGACCACCCGAGGGTGTTCGACCGCGCGCGAAAGCAGCATCGAGGGAGGTTGCAGCCTGCCGCACCCGAAGGCACGAACCGGCTCACCCTGCTTGAAGAACTTTATTGGACCTACCAGGACATCCCCGAGGTCAGCGGCACCGTATGGCTTCGGCACATCCCCGGCGTGAGGTTCCTTCGACGCTCGCGCGCCGCTTCCTCTTCCCGGAGAGCGAATCAGGAGCCGGCACCC
>CANKNP010000410.1 GCA_947483545.1 Deltaproteobacteria bacterium
CGCGCGGAACGGCGGGCCAGCCCGGGCGCTCGGCACACAACACCGTCCTAAGTCCCGGGAAGTGCATGACTTGGAGCCGGGCTGGCCCCTAACCGCACCGTTCCAGGTGGAAGGCGACGGGCTCGGCGTCTTCGACGAACCGTCGCATTCCGCCGGTAGGAACGGTGCAAAGAACCGTCGATCCGGGCGCGAGGTTCGCCGAGCGCGCGGAACGACGGCGCCCAGAACGCGCTACACTGACCGCAATGCTCCTCACCCTCCTCGCGTGCTCCCCCGACTTCGTCGATGTCGACGGGGTCCAGATAGCCACGCTGGTGGTCAACCCGCCGGAGGCGACGCTGCAGACCTCGCCCGCTGGCGGCGTCACGCAGGCGTTCGAGGCTGTGGCGGAGCTGATGAACGGCGAGGTTGTCACGCTGCAGACGGTGGAGTGGACGATCTCGAACTCCAGCGCCGGGGAGATCGACGCCGAGGGGCTGTTCACGCCTTCGACGGAGAACGGGGGGGTGACCTGGGTGCGCGCCCGCTTCGACGGGATCGAAGCCATCTCCGAGGTCACGCTTGTGTACACCGAGTCGGTGAACGACGCGGGGGTGGACACGCGCCTGTTTGAGCGGCCTGAGACCGGCGGCCAGCTCCTGTGGACCTACCCCACGGACAACGTGAACTTTCCGCGGAACACGCCGGGGATCGCGTTTCAGTGGGTGGACATGGGCCAGGCCGCGGTGAAGCTCCGGTTTCAGAGCGCCGTGACCGACGTCACGATCTACACGACCGGGACATCGTGGACGGCGGACGAAGCGACCTGGGCGAGCATCGCCGGCACGAACGCGGGCGGCACGGTCACGGTGGACCTTTCGCTCGCGGTCGCTGAGCAGGTCCTTTCGGCCGATGCGCTCACGCTCAACGTGAACCGGATGGATGGCCAGGGCAGCATCTACTATTGGAGCACCTCGGCGTCCGGCATCATGAAGGTGCCTTACGGAGGCTCCGCCACCGAATATCTGACCATCGCCAACACAGGCTATTGTGTCGGCTGTCATGTGAGCAATGGCGAGTACATCGCCTACAGTTATGACGGGGGGAACGGCGGGATGGGGATGCGGCGGCTCTCGGATGGCGCCGAGGTGCTCGGGTACAACACTTCCTATTACGGCAATTTCAAGACCTTCTCCCCCGATGGTCGATACCTGCTCACCACCTACGCGGGCGCCCTCCTGCTCTATGATGGTACGACGGGGGTTTACCTTTACGACGTGCCGACCGGCGGGACTGCGACACACGTGGATTGGAGCCCCGATGGTACGCGCGTCGCGTTGGTCATGACGGATCGGCATGATTGTGATTGGGTCTTCGGCGGTGGCAAGATCGCGGTGATGGATGTGACCGGAGACGGCCAGTTCAGCACGCCCGTGACGCTCTACGATCCGCCGGAGCCCTACATGGCCTACTACCCGGCCTGGTCGCCGGATGGCGAGTGGATCGCCTTCAACATCTCCACCCAGGACGCCTACGACGATTCCGACGCGACCTTGTACGTGATGCACGGCGATGGTGGATCGCCGATTGTGCTGACCAACGCAAACAACGCGACAGACATCACCAACTCCTGGCCGCATTGGGGTCCGCTTCCCGACGATGATGTGCTTTGGCTCGCGTTTTCCTCGAAGCGGGCCTACGGAAACGTCGTGAGCGGGTCTCCGCAGATTTGGGTTGCGGGATTTGACCCCGCGCTCGCCGTATTGGGCGAGGATCCGACCTGGCCGGCGTTCTGGCTGCCCGGCCAGGACCCGGCGCAGAACAACCACATCCCGGTCTGGACGCGAGAGTGAGGCGCTTCGGGTGCTTGCTGATCCTGGTCCTGGTCGGCTGTAAAAAAGGGAAGGCGGAGGCGGAGAGCCACGCGGCCAAAGACTACGCCGGCGCGTCGGGCAGGGTGTTCGTATTCAACCTGGTGTCTGAGCACGCTGGCGACACCGGCGACACGGGCGCCGACACGGCGGATACAGCGAGCGATTCGGGGGGCGTGGACACAGCGGGTGACACGGCGACCGACACGGGCGAGGAGCCCGCGCCGCTCGCGCTCACCCTTGAGATCGGCGACACGGAATGGGTCCTGACGCTCTTGCGGGCGGACACTCTCGCCTGGAGCGTGACCGACGGCCTGGTGGTGGGCGAGACTTCCCTGTTGCCAGCGAGCGTGACCAGCGGCGCGACGGCCGAGGGCGTCACGGTGAACGAGCTGGGCCCCCGGACGGTGTGGTACGGCACGTTTCCCGACGTCGCGAGCGTGACCTCGACCACCGGGACGCTCGCGGGCGACTGGGCGTTCGCGCGGGACGTGGGGCCCATCGCCGGCCAGTACCTGCAACAGGATTGGGAGCTGGTCTACTATCAGTGAGCGCGGCGCGAGTCGTCGCCCTGGCGTCGGTCGGAGCTGGACCCGCTGCCGTTTCCGTCGTCGTCGTCGTCGTCGTCGTCGTCGTCGTCGCCTTCGTCGTCTTCGTCGTCTTCGGTCGCGGTCTCCTCTTCATCCTCACACCGCTCGCACGCGACTGCCCCGGCCGACTCCTCCTCCGCGTCGAGGAGCGTGTCGCCATCCGCATCCTCGTACAGCGCCGTGCCCCAGGAGAACAGCTCGGCGATGTCGCCCGCCTCGCCCTCCTCCCAGGTCTCCGGGTCGATCCACTGGCTGCCTCCGAGCTGGAGGATCAGCGGCGTCGCCGTCGAGAACACCCCCACCACTGCGAGCCTGTCCACGGGGATGTCGCGGGAGAGCTCCGCCGTGGAGAGCGTGATGCCGCCAGCGAATTGCAAGGTCAACCCCGTCCAGTCGCCCACCGGCGAGTAGATCGATGTCTCCGCGATCAGGTTGACGGTCTTGTCCTCGGCCAGGATCTCGAGATCCTCGGGGTTGGTCAGCCGGACATAGTCCGCGGTCGCGGTCGCCTCCGTAAAGTCAACGCCGTCGCCATCCGAGAGTCGCAGGGCCAGGATCGTGGGGTTGCCAACGGCCGTGCCCTGATCCGGGTCGGGGATGCAGCCCGTCAGAAGCAGGGCGAGGGGTGCGATCATTCCGACACCTCGGTGAGCGGGAACAGGTTCAGGTTGATCTGGTAGACGACCTGACGCATACCCTCGGCACCGTCGCAGCGCTCCAACAAGCGCTCCTGATGTGGTCCAGCTCTCGTTTGAGCTCTGGGATGAGCCGCACGGGGACAGAGACGGTCACCGCACAGAAGTGCCTCTCCTTCGCCGGGGTCTTGATCAACGCCTCGCGCGCGCGGTCTACCATGCCAACATGGTAGTTCAAAGCTGCCATGCCGGCGACCTCATGCGGGGTCACGAGGCTCCCCTCGGCTGCGATCACCCTTCCGTCCTTCTCGGCCAACATGCCAAGGGAGAAGAGCACATCCAGCGCCTCCTGGGCCTGCTCCGCGGTGACGCGAGGGCGCATCCGGGTGGCGAGCCAGCCCGCATCTGCCCGAAACCCCGCGCACGCCGCGAATTCTCGCACGGCGGGGATGTACCAACGGGAGAGGTACTGCACGGCGTCGCCGTCGAGGCGTCGGGCCTCGCGGAACCGCTTGGTCGCACGGACCCGCTCCCAGGCAGCGGCGCGTAAGACCTGTGTCTCGGCCTGATCGAGCGCCACCAGCGCATGGAAGAAGTCGGCGCCGTCGATGTCCAGGCCGAGCGCCTTGAGGAACCCGTCGGTCGTTGCTGGGGTCAGGTTGCGCCTCCCCTCGATCACGGAGAGCAGCAGGCTCGGGGAACTCTGCCCGGCCTTCCTCGCGAACGCCCGATGGCTGTACCGTGGGTACGCCTGCTTCATGCCATCGAACCAGTCTCCCAGGTATTTTCGATAGTCGAGGTACGCGTAGATGTCGGGGGTCGCCATGGCTTGTCTTGAGTACACCGAAACGCCCAGCGGAGTCGAATACTTCGGCCCTCTTCGGCGCCGGTCGGGTACTCGCGGCGAGTACGTCAGCCCAGGTAGCCCAGGGTCCTCGCTTCGGCGGTGAGCGCGTCCCGAAAGCGCGGGTGGGCGATGCCGATAAGCGCGAGCGCGC
>CANKNP010000411.1 GCA_947483545.1 Deltaproteobacteria bacterium
CGCGACGGGGATCGTGGTCCGAGGCGTGGATGGCGGGATCGTGTGGGTGCCGATGGTCGGCGAGGAGCGCACGGTCGCGCCCCCCAGTTGCACGGGCCCCGTGCTCGGGCTCCTGGAGGATGCGGCCGCCGTGCTCGCCGTCTGCGGCGACCCCGCTGCGCCGGTCCTCTACGACGCGGCGGGCGCCCACCCGATGGTGTTTCCCCTGCCGGGCTCACGGGGATTGCCCCGCCCCGCCCGGTTTATCCAGGTCGGCGGCTACCAGTTGGCGGACCTGGAGCGGCACTCGCTCATTCCAAGGGCTTACGCCGGAGAGCAGGGGTTCTACGGCGACCACCTGCTCCAGGTAGACAAAGCGGAAACCCTCCGCTGGATCGACGTGGTCACCGGGGCAGAGCGTGTTCTCCTGAAGTCCGCGAACTCCTACGCCCAGCAGTTCGGGCGCTGGGTCGCGCTGCGCGGATCACAGACGCGGCTGATCGACATGCAAGAGGGCGTGATCGCGGGCTACCTGACCGGGCGGCCCGTCGTCGTGCGAGAGGACGGGGCGGCGCTGGTGCCGACGCGAGAGGGGGTGGGGCCACTGCGGTGGGAGCGGGCGAGGCCGTAGCCAGATGCGCACGGCCGTCCCACGGCCCGCGGCGGACCCGGCCGCCCGGGCCCCGAGGCCGCCTTAGCTAAGCTCGATCGACCGGAAGAAGTACGCGATCTCCCGAGCCGCAGACCCACCGCCGTCCGACCCGTGCACCGCATTCTCGCCCACGGAGGCAGCGTACAGCTTCCTGAGCGTGCCCTCCGCGGCGTTGGCGGGGTTCGTCGCGCCCATGATCGCCCGGTTCCTCGCGATCGCGTCCTCGCCCTGCAGCACCATCACGACGACCGGCCCGGAGATCATGAAGTCCACCAACTCGCCGAAGAAGCCCCTGGCGGAGTGCTCGGCGTAGAATCCTTCGGCCTCCGCCCTGGACAGCTGGCAGAGGCGAGCGCCCGAGATCTTGAGCCCCTCCTGCTCGAAACGCGCGATGATGTGACCGATGTGGCCGCCTTTGACGGCGTCCGGCTTGATGATCGAGAGGGTACGTTCGACGGCCATGGGGGTCTCCAGAAGGGAGGCGCGGGCTAACGCGAGGGCCGGGTGGTGGGTAGTGCGGCGGCTCGTCGGCGCCAAATCCAGCAGATCATCGCCCCGATGATCTGCTGGATTTTGGACCGGCCCGCGATGCCCGAGTTCGCGGTATGGTGCTGTCATGCTCCGACACCTTGCTCCCTGGGTCCTGCTGACCGGCTGCATCGGCCTCGACACGTACAAGAAGGACGCCGATCCGGGTCGCGACATCGACAGTCACGACAGCTTCCTTGAGACCGGCGGTCCGCTCGACAGCGTGGTGGACGGCAACTCAGCGCCCACGGCCGACGCCGGCGACGACCAGCAGGTCTCCGCCACACAGGTCGTGGACCTCGACGGCACCGGCAGCAGCGATCCCGACATGGACGGGCTCACGTACGCCTGGGAGCTCACCGAGCTGCCCTCCGGATCCGCCGCCGAGCTGATCAACGAGACACGCGCCAACCCCTCGTTCGTTCCCGACGTGGGCGGGCGGTACGTCGCAACGTTGACGGTGAGCGATGGCGCGCTCGATGACAGCGACGAGGTCGAGATCACCGCGACGATGACCAACGGGGATCCGGCCGCCAACGCGGGGGCCGATCAAGTCGTCGCCATCGGCGCGTTTGTGACCCTGGACGGCTCAGGCTCGGCGGATCCCGAAGGCGACACGCTGGCCTACGTCTGGACGATGTCCTCACGCCCTGGGGGATCGGCCGCCTCGTTGGCATCGAGCAGCACGAGAAATCCGACGTTCACCGCGGATCTCTCTGGAAACTATGAGATCTCGCTCACCGTCTCCGACGGCGCGAACTACTCGACGGCGGACACCGTTCGCGTGCGGGCCGAGGACTCCGGCGGGGGATCGACCGGCGGATCTTCAGATTGTGGTTGCGGAACGGCGCCAGACGCCCTCGGAACAAGCCTGCTTGTAGGCCTCTTGTTCATGGCCCGCGCCGGGGCTCAAAGAAAGATCGAAAAAAGTGCCCCGCATCGCTTGACCTCCTGATCGCGCTCTGCCATTCTCAGGGTGCTCGCCGGGTGTGTGCACACCTCGTAAAAACCCCGTGAGTCTCGTCCGCCGTACGTCGCCCACGCGCACGGTAGAAAATGTCCCTGGAGTATAAGTCAAATGCCTACTGACGAACTGTACGGTTCTTTCCACTTCTTGCTTGAGATTCAAGGCGTCATCAGCGACACCAAGATCATCGTTGGCGGCTTCAAGTCGGTGTCCGGCATGGACTCCGAGACTGAGATCGTCGAGTTCAAGCAGGGCAATGACAAGGTCGTCCGCAAGAAGCCCGGCCGCACCACCTACGCGAACATCGTCCTCGAGCGTGGCTACACCGCGACCGACGACCTGTGGACGTGGCGCAAGAACATCGAGGACGGCAAGATCGATCGGCGCTCCGGCTCCGTCATCATCCTCGACCAGGACGGCCAGACCGAGGTTGCTCGCTACAACTTCTACGAAGGCTGGCCCTGCAAGTGGTACGTCCCTGACATGAGCGCAGACTCCTCCGCGATGGCCATCGAGAAGCTCGAGATCGCCATCGAGAAGGTCGAGCGCGGCTAGCCGATCGGGCGCGCAAGCGTCTGACCGCCACCAGCCCCGTCCGGGTCACCGGGCGGGGTTTGGTGTTTTTGGCGTGCGGGCCGGGCCCCGGGGGAGTGGGCGGCTTGGACCCCTCGCTGCCGCGCACTTGCCGCGGTGAAACGCCGCTTTACATCGGGAGGCGACGGGCCGCGTGCTACCCCGGGTGGCGTCCAGCCGCTTCTTGCCCGCAGACGTCCGCGGCCGGACCGAGGTGGCGCAGTGGGTCTTCTGGCAAATGGCCGGGGTCGGGCCGATGACCGGCCAGGCCTACCACTTCAAGAACGCAGCGCCCGAGCAGATCCCCTACGCCATCGACCGTTACCTGGCCGAGGTCCGGCGGCTCTGGGGCGTGCTCGACCGGAGGCTCGCGGACCGCGACTTCATCGCCGGGGAGTACTCGATTGCGGACATGGCGTGCTTCCCTTGGATGCGGACGCCGGACCGGTTCGGCTTGGATCCTGCCGAGTTCACGCATGTGAATCGTTGGCGGGAGACGATGGCCGCTCGCCCGGCGGTCCAACGGGGGCTGGCGGTGACGGGCAAGCCGGCCTGACGTCCTACACGCGAAACCCCCCTCTCCCCACCGTCCACCGCACCCGCAACGCCAGCATGATCGCCACCGCGCCCAGCCCCGCGGCCAGCCCAATCCAGACCCCCTGCGCGCCCATGCCCTTTTCCAGCAAGAGCCAGGCGCCCAGCGGCAGCCCGAAAAGCCAGAAGCCGGCGAGGTTGGCCAGTGTCGGCATCCGAACGTCGACGGCGCCGCGGAGGATGCCGAAGGCGACGACCTGGGTGCCGTCGAAGAGCTGGAAGGCGGCGGCGAGCGGCAGGAGCTGTGCCGCGATGGTGATGACCTCGGGGTCGTCGACGTAGATGCGGGCCAGATCGCCGGGGAACAGCGCGAGGCAGAGGGCGAAGAAGGACATCACCAGGAGGCCCCAAAGGTGCGCGGCGAGGGCGGTGCGACCGAAGCCGTAGCCGGCGCCGATGAGCTGGCCGACGCGGGTGGCGGCCGCGGTGGAGAAGCCGACGGCGATGTTGAACGAGAGCGACGACAGGCTGATCGCGATCAGGTGGGCCGCGAGCCCGGCGGGTCCCGCCCAGCCGCACATCCAACCTGCCAGGGAGAAGGCCCAGATCTCCGTGCCGGACTGCAGGGCAAGGGGCACGCCGAGGGGAAGGAGCCGGGACCACGACGACCAGGCCAGGGCCTCGCGGAGGTAGGCAACTGCGGGCCGCCAATGCTGGAAGGAGAGCCCGGCGCACAGCGCGAGCTGAAACCAGTTGCCGATGCTCGTCGCGACCCCCGCCCCCGCCCCGCCCATCGCCGGCATCCCCATGTGCCCGTAGATGAACA
>CANKNP010000412.1 GCA_947483545.1 Deltaproteobacteria bacterium
AGTGGGGGCCGGGGCGGTCGGGGCCCCGCGGCGGCAGGCGAGGAGGAGCAGGACCAGCGGGGCGAAGCGCACAGGCCGGGGTAACCGGAGTGGGCGGGCTTGGGGCCATCGGCGGGGGTTCACGCGGGCCGCGGGCCGCCCGTGGGCATCTGGCGGGGAAGGCTGCGGGCGTGCGAACCTCACGCGGGAGGATCCCCCAGATCCCTACCCGTGAGGTTCGTTTTCAACCCCGCGCGCGGCGATGCCGAACCGCCCCTCCGCCCGCGAGCCGCTCGGTTACCCATCCGAATGCTTCTCCTTGCGCTCCTCGCCTGCCACAAGGAGACGCTCCCCACCACGATCTCCTGCGACGTTGCGCAGGCCTGCGACACCGCCGTGACGGTGACCGCGGATATGGAACGTGAGCTGCCCGCGAGCATCCCGATCGAATTCGGCACTTCCGCGATCGTCGTTGGCGATCTGGCGGGCACCGGTGCGGCCCAAATCTACGTGAGCCAGAGCGCAACGATCACGCGGCTCGATGGGGAAGGTTGGACGACCGCGACCGAGGTGTGGGCCGGCGGGACGAAGGCGTACCCGGTCCTCGCCGATTTGACCGGGGATGGGTTGTTGGACCTCGCGATCGATATTCCGGACGGCGATGTTCCGCAGGTACTGGTATTCCCCGGCCCGGTCACAGGGTCGGTCGATCGCGCCACGCCGCACTTTGAGCTTGCCGGGAGCGGCGGCCGCTGGGCAGATTGGTACCCGCATCAAATGTACATCAGCGCCGGGGATCTGAACGCCGACGGATTCGACGACCTGGTGGTGGGCCCCTGGGTCAAGTTCGGCCCGATCACCGCCGACGCCACCTTTGACCCGAGCGTGGACGCGCTCTGGGAGGAGACCGCCGGGACCCACATCTACACACAGGCCGCCACGGAGGATCTCACCGGGGATGGGATCGCGGATCTGGTGTTCAACGCAGGAATCCTGACCGCCAACCAGTGCTACCGGCCCTCGTTCGCTTGGGCCGACCTTCGGATCGCCGCGGGCCCCATCCTCCCGGGCACCCAGTCGATCCAGGACGCGCCGATTCGCCTCGCTGTTGACGGCATCGGGGGTGTGGCGATCCTCCCCTGGCTGGCAGACGTGAACGGGGACAGTGACGTGGACCTGCTGACCGCCGGTTTCGACCTGACGTTTGGCTCCGGCCTGTCCGGACTCGCCGAAGCCCAGCTCTTCCTGGGTCCGATCACCGACGGCGAAGCCCCAACCACCCGCTTCGCCATCCCCTTCGCCGTGCCCGACGCCCTCGCCGACGTTGATGGCGACGACATCCCCGACCTGCTCCTAGCCGGCGGGGCGGTGATCTTTGGACCGTTCGGCGACCGTTCGCGCTGGGATGCTCAGAGCTGCGAGGTGCAGGTGGACGAGGCGTGGACGACGGGGTCCGACGCTTGGACCCTCGAGCTCTACACCGACGCGAGCTGGGTCGGGGATCTCGATGGGGACAGCATCGTGGACATCATCCTCGCCCAGGGCCAGGAGCTACGCGTGGTGCTCGGGGCGGGGTGAAAGGGCCGTCGCTTCCGCCACCGCAGGTCAGTCTCCAGGGAGCTCTTCGAAGACCAACACAAGACCCGAATCCGGCCCCTCCGTCTCCGCCGACCACACCAGCGGCCGGCCCCCGCACTTCGCCGAGATCACCGGCGACGCAACCGCGTAGTCGGAGATGACGAGCTGGCCTACGTCCATCGTGTAGCTACGGGTCGTCGTGTGGCTCACGTTGGTGTAGCAGTCATCGAGCCATTGGTCCTCGGCCTGAAGTGTGAGTGAACCCGAAGTGGTCGCGGAGCCGTCCGCGGGCTGCACCTCAAACTGCAACCCGGCGATGTCGAGGACCAGCAGATCCGCGTTCGGGTCCGCGCCATCGCCGCCGGTGTCAGCGACGTCGCCTTGCGTGTCCTCCAACAGGAACGTGCCGCTGGGGACATCCAGGACCGTGGAGTCGCACGCGGCGAGGGAGAGCGGGGCGAGAAGGGCGATCAGGGTGAAGCGCAAGGGAACCTCCGGCAGCCGGGGAAGCAAACACCGTGCCGCCCCCTGCCACACGGCGGTCATCCTTCGAAGCTCCCTTTTGCGAGCCGAGTCACCACAGCCTCGTTCGTGCCTGCCGACCCACGACATTCACGTCGCCGTCCCCGCTCCAGCGGCGTCCGGTCGCACGGGTTGCGGTGCCGCCCGTGGTCCCAAGCTGGCTCGCCGATTCTCCCGTCGCGCGTGGGCGCGCGCCGGGATTATCGGCCAGTGTTGGCCAAGAACGCCCGCATCCGCGGGCTTGTGTTCGCGTCGATTCGGCCGGGTCCGGCGCTCCTGCGCCGTTCCCGCCCGAGACGCAAACACGGGAGCCAGCTTGAAGGCGCGCACTTCGTGCCGCCTTCAATTCTGGCTCCCGCATGATAGGCCCCGCCCGAGAGAGGTGTTCGTGCAGGATGGCAAGCGCAAGTCGGGTGGGGGTGGGCATGGTGGGCCGCGAAAGCCTGCTTTGCCGCCAGAAGCGTTGGCGCGCAAGCGTCGGATCGAGGAGTTGATGAAGCAGGGGCTGCCCCTGCCGCTCGCCCAGGCGGTGGCGAACGGGCAACTCACGGCGAACGACGCCGTGGTTCGGCTGCAACGGGACGATGAGGCGGAGCGCGTCTCCAAGCTGCATGACATCCCGCGCCCGCTGGCGATGCAGATCGCGATGGGGCACGCCGACCTGGCAACGGTGCTTTGTACACGGAAAGTCGAGGCGCACCTGGTGGCGGGGGGTACCCGCACGATCTTCGACACGCGGGACACCACCTGGTCCGTCGGCCTGTTCGGCCAGAAGACCCGCCCGCTCGTCTTCCTCCGGAACGACAAGTACGAGGTGGAGGTCCGGGATGCCGACAGCCCCGACGCCACCCCCGAGCTGATCCACAAGACCGCGGTGAAGTACGCCTTCCTGGCGACGGACTACAAGGCCGTACGCAAGCACCTGGAGTACGACAAGGAGCTACGGGCGCAGTCCAGCGAGCCGAGGCTTCGTCCGCAGGATCGGTATGCGTGCTCGAACCGGAAGATCGGCACGTGGTGGGACGCGAAGACCCCCGTGCGGCTGTCCACCGTCGAGGGCGAGGTGTTCACCGGCGAGATCGCGTGGTTCGCGCAGTTTGAGATCGGGTTGAAGACCCGCGCGGGCGTCGAGGTCGTGGTCTTGAGGCACGCGCTGGCGGATGCGCGCGACACCCGTAAGGACCACTGATGGGCGCGCTCAAAGGGGCTATTTCCGCCCGTCGTTTTCAAGTCCTGGGCCAACCCCCGCAGGACTTCACCGACGAGTACATCGCCAAGCTCAACGACGGCGCGTTTCGCGACGCGCTGACGGCTACCCACAAAGAGGAGCGGCTCGGCTGGGTGCAGGTCCACAACCTGCTGGACACCGAATTCGACGATGTGAACGTCTGGCTCTACCAACAGTACGCAGTGTTCTCGTTGCGGGTGGACAAGAAAGTTTTGCCGACCAAGTTGCTTCAGGCGACGCTGCAGAAGCGTCAACAGACCTGGTGCAAGGCGAATAACCGGGAGAAGGTGCCGTTCAACGTGAAGGCTGAGCTCCGCGAGACGCTGGAGCTGGAGATGCTGGCGAAGACCCTGCCGCGGGTCACGATCGTAGACGTCACATGGAACACGATCGAGGGTTGGGTGCTTTTCCACAGTCAGTCGGACGCGCAGTGTGACCGATTCCGAAAACTTTTCCACCGCACCTTTGGCTTCATCCTGCGTCCCTTCGCGCCCCTCGATTACCTCGCGGATCTGCCTGACGTCTCCGCGCGTTTGATGGCCTGCGGTGCGACCGATCTCCGCAGCGCCAACATGGATGAGGACTCCGAATGAGCACTTTTGAAGCCAGCGAACTCAACGCCGACGAGCCGCCCCCCGGCGGCCCGGATGACGAGACCCCGAGCCACATCGGCAGCGATTTCTACCTTTGGCTCTGGTTCGTCAGCGAGACCGGGCGCGGTCAGATCGATGTCCCCGAGCAGG
>CANKNP010000413.1 GCA_947483545.1 Deltaproteobacteria bacterium
CTGATCGTGATCTCGCACGGCAACGGCCACCAGTATGACTGTACGATTACCTGGGCGAGCACCTCGCGAGCTGGGGGTATGTTGTCATGGCGCACGAAAATAATACCGGGCCGGGCATCAAGGCGGCTTCCAAGACGACGATCACCAACACCGATTATCTATTGGCCAACCTCGGCACCGAGCTGGCCGGCGCGCTCGACGGCCTGGTCGATGACACCCGCATTGGCTGGATTGGACACTCCCGGGGCGGCGAGGGCGTGGCCTACGCCTACGATCGTGTGCTTGATGGCGACATGACCCCGGAGCAGTTCACCGCCGAGGACATTGGTTTCATCGCCAGCATCGCGCCCACGGTGTTTGAGGAGGTCACCGGATCCACCCCCCACGACGTGCCGTTTTTCCTGCTGGCTGGCACTGCCGACGGTGACGTGACCGGGGGCGTCGATTGCGACGAGTGTGATTTCTACCGCATCTGGCAGGCCGCTGAGGGCTGGAAGGCGTCGGCCTATGTGCAGGGTGCCGACCACAACGACTTCAATTGCTGCGGGTTTGAGGATGGCGTGGGTCCCGATCTCATCGGGCGCGACGAGGCCCAGGGGATCGCCAAGTCCTATCTTTTGGCCCTCGCGAGGATTTGGCTCGACGAGGACCCAACCCTGCTCGATATTTTCCGCCGCGGCTACGTCGGATTCGCGCCCTCCGGCATCGCTGACCACGTCGTGATCTCGACGACCTACGCCGATGATCCGCTCGTCGGGCCGCTGGTCATCGACGATTTTCAAACCGAGGACGATCCCACCCTCGCGAGCTCCGGCAGCGTGGTCTCCGGCACCGTCCTGGACATCGCCGAGGGGGACCTCGAAGATGACGACAACGTGATGACCTGGGATGAAGGCGACAGCATGAACGGTATGACGCAGGCCACGAGCTACGTGGACAAGGCCGCTGGGGTCAGCTTTCGCTGGGATCAAGGCGTCGATCCGTCCTGGACGTACGAGCTCTCGTCCGGTGTCTCCAATGCGAGCACCCAGCGAGCGCTGACCCTGACCTACGCGCAGTTGAGCCGCGATCCCTACACAGTCCAGCTCTCCGCCCCGCTCGCCTTCACGGTGACGCTCATCGACGCCGACGGGGTCGAGGCCGGCGTCGGCTTCGTCGATCAGGCGCAGGCCCCCGTGCCCTACCAGCGCATGGGTGCGGGCGATGGCGCCGGCTGGGCCGATGAGCTCGTCACGGTGCAGATCCCCCTGGCCGACTTCACCCTCGGCTCCTCCCTCGACCTCTCCCGGCTCGCGACCCTCCGGTTGGAGTTCGGCGAAGGCGCAGCGGTCGGCGCCATCGCCCTCGACAGCGTGGGGTTTGTGCCATGATCATGCTTCTTTGCGGCCTTTCCCTCGCCGGGGATCTCGCCACCGGGCTCGATGCGGGCGAGAGCGTCCGGATCGTGTCCGCGACCCCTTTTTCGTTGCAGGTGCCCTATACGTACGAGTGGTCGGCGGATGGGATCGAGGTTCGAAGCGGGACGTTGTTTGTGCTGGAGGTGGATCCAGCGTGGCTTGTGCCCAGGGATGTACATGTGCCGGTGCTCTACGTTGGGGCGGTGCCGGCCGAACGGCTGATCGCAGATCCGACGGTTGGTCGGCTCGTTGTCGTGGTCCCCGGCAGCTTCGATGGGACAACGCCGATCTATTTCGGAGGGTTCACGTTGCCGGAGCGAGTGACGGCGGCCGAGGGGGTTGCGACCCTCGCCGCGGCGCGGGCTCGGGGGGCGATGGCTCAGCCGGCCGGGCCGAGCGGGGTTCCCGTGGTTCTGGTGGATCGGAGGGGGTTGTTGGCGGAGGGCGCGAACGCGGCGGCGAGGTAGTCAGTCAACCTCGATCGTGGGCGCGCTCTGCGCCTCGCGCAGCAGCTCCAACAGTCTGGTCCGTGCCCGCTCGGCGCCCGGCCCGACGCCACGTGCGTCCCGCACGCTCGCACGGATGGCTTGCCGGTCCGCCGCCCGGTGGCCTTCTACAAAGAGCTGGAGCACAGCATCGTCCCCGTCCACCAGGCGCGACCGCCACCGCACGCACTCCCGGTCGTGGTGCTCTGCCGGGCCGTCGCCGGCGAGCGCCGCTTGCAACTGCACGAGGTCGCCCGCGCCAAGCAGGCCCTTGACTCGCATGACCAGTCGGCGTCGGCCCGCCCCCTCCGCCCGCGCCAACAGCTCGACCTGCTCCCGGGTCTCGTCGTCCAACGGGAGCGCGCGGCGCTGCCCTTCGGAGAGCGCCGCGATGCGGTTCGCCAACGCCTTGAGGTCCAGCATGTCCGTGCGGTGCTCGCTCCGGATCGGGCGTCGCTCCGCGGCAGACACGGCCACAGGCGTCACCCCTGCCCCCGTCGCGACCTCGGTCGGGGCGTTGTCCACTCCCAGCGCCAACGCCTGCCGTTCGCTGCGGGTCAACGGCTTCGTGTTTCTCGACATGCTGGAGGCCTCGGTAGGGCCGGGGTGTATCACCGGGGCCAAGCCTGACCGCGAGCTGCCCGTACCAACGTCAGGCCAGCGACCACCGCAGTTTCGCAGCGCAAGACGCGCGCGCCCAGGTGTACGAGCTCGAACGCATGAGCGCGTAGCACACCGCGATCTGCCGCTGACCAACCTCGCTCGGGTCCCAAAGCGAGCGCGATGTGGGCTGTCGCCGGAAGGCGAGCGGCCCCGAGAGGCGCCGTGGCTTCATAGTTGTCGAGCGCCAGCCGATGGGCGGTCGTCGGCAGAGACCCCAGTGTCTCCGCGAGCGTGTGACCGCGCGTGACCGACGGGATCTGCGTGGCGAACGCCTGCGAGGCTCCCGTGAGCAAGTGGCGTCTCCATTCGTCGGTCGTCCACAGCGAGCTCTGAAGATAGTTGCGGTCGCCCTTCTCCGTGAGCACGAAGTGAATCGCGGCGATACCGAGAGTCGTGGCATCCCGTAAGATGTCACGCGCAGTTTGTGGCCGTGGCAAGCCAACAATCAACGTCACCAGCTCAGGAGGTGGTGGCGAAGGCTCCTCCCAGGTGAACGAGAGTATGAGACTCTCGGTAGCCAGAGCGAGCAGCGTGCCACGGCCCACAGGGCCATCGATCACGCCGGCATCGAAGGCCTCGCCCACCTGACGTTTGAGCACCGAGAGCAGATGAATCGCCCGCGGGTCTGTGCGGGGGAGCGGCTGGGCGAGCTCTGCTGCGGTGAAGAGGACAAGGTTCACGGCTCCAGCCCTAACCCCGCGCCGAAAACCACCCGCCTAGCCCCGACGCGGGAGTACCCGCGCCGGGGGCCCGCGCGACGTTGAATTCTGCGGCTCCGGGAGCAGCCGCGGCGCCCGCTGCGAGCCCTCGCGGGCGGCGCTCCCGGCGTATGAACTACGGACTCCTAGCCCAACAACCCCGGGCCCAGCCGGGCCGACGTCGGCACCCCGGTCGATGAACGCCGAGGGCAAGGATCCCGCACCTCCAATGCCTCCACGTTCATGAATACCCCCGATCGATGAACGCCGAGGGCGAGGATCCCCCACATCCTGCCGCTCCACGTTCACGTACACCCCCGATCGACGAACGCCGAGGGCGAGGATCCCCCACATCCTACCGCTCCACGTTCATGAACACGTCCGGAGGATCCCCGCCAACCTTCAGCGGCGTCCCCGACGGGCGCACCCAACATCCGGCTCCGCCGGCCCGCGACCGAAAGCGCCACGGCCAGCCATCCGATCGCGGCGCCGGCCCCGCCGCTTGAGGACTGGCATCCACACGCGACGATCTCGGCCATCGGCACCAGCTGACCGGGCTCGGCCAGGGCACCGGCGGTGTCGGGCGAGACAGCGGGATCGCGGGGGCCCGTGTCGCTTTCGGCCGCGACGACGTTGAGGGCGACCACCATCTCCCCGTCGGCCGGGCCGCCGTCGTCCGCGAACCATGTCACCCACTCCTCGACCAGCCCCAGCGACAGCGTGTACTCGCCCGCCGCGGGTGCGAGAACGTCAAACGCAAATCGGCCGGTCGCCCCGGGCGCGGTGTCAGCCTCTACCGAGAC
>CANKNP010000414.1 GCA_947483545.1 Deltaproteobacteria bacterium
GGGAGCCGGCCGCCCCGCGTCAGGCGTAGGAACCGCTGGGGATCCAGCGAGTCGACCGAGATGTTGACGCGCGAGAGCCCCGCGGCCGCGAGCGGGCCGGCGAGGTCGGCGAGGCCCTGGCCGTTCGTCGTCATCGACACGTCGTCGATCCCGGGCACGGAGGCGATCGCCGCGACGAGGGATACGAGCCCCCGACGGAGCAGGGGTTCGCCGCCGGTCAGCCGAACGCGCCGCAGCCCGCTGCGGGCCATGACCGTGACGATGCGCACGATCTCCTCGTGCGTGAGCACATCGGCGCGCGGGAGCCACTCGTGCCCTTCGGCGGGCATGCAGTAGACACACCGGAAGTTGCACCGGTCCGTGACGCTGACCCGAAGGTAGGTGTGGAGCCGGCCGTACCGGTCCACAAGCGCGGTGTGGGACCCGGTCATGGCGGGAGCGCGCGCTCCACGGCCGCCGCGATGCCGTCAAACACCACCTCGCCAGCGAGCACCGCGGGGCGGCCTTCGTCGCCGCCTTCCCGAATGACATCCTTCAACGGGACCTGGCCCAGCAGCTCCACGCCGTAGTCGATGGCCATCTTGACGCCTCCGCCCTGCCCAAACGGGTACGTCCGAAGTTCGCCGGCCTGGTACCAGCTCATGTTCTCGACCACACCCAACACCGGAACGTCGAGCTTCCGGAACATCTCCACGCCCCGCACAGCGTCCAAGAGCGCGACAGCGTTGGGGGTGGTGACGATGACGCCTCCGGAGATTGGGACTGCCTGGATCATCGTGAGCTGAGCATCGCCCGTGCCCGGCGGCATGTCCACGATCAGGTAGTCAAGCTCACCCCAATCGACGTCCTTGAGGAACTGGTTGACCACGCCCATCACCATCGGCCCGCGCCAGATGATCGGCTCCTTCTCATCCACCAGGAAGCCGATGCTCATGCACTCGACGCCGTAGGCCCGGAGCGGCAGGATCTTCTTGTCCTCGTTGGCGATCGGGCGGCCGTTCACATGCATCATCAGGGGGATCGAGGGCCCGTAGATGTCGGAGTCCATGATCCCGACGCGACGGCCCCGCTGCACGAGCGCCACGGCGAGGTTCACGGCGACGGTGCTCTTACCCACCCCCCCCTTGCCCGACGCCACGGCGACGATGTACTTGACGCCTGGGATCGGCTTTTTCGTGATGGGACCACCGTGGGGCTGAACCCCGGGCCCAGACATCCCCTTCACCGGCTCCTTCGCGGCCGCAGGTGCGCTCCCGGTCAGCCCTTCCACCCGAAGCGTGCAGACGACCTCCCCCTGCCAGCCCGCCCCCACGAGGTTGCGGATGACCGCGTCCCGGAGCCTGCTTCGATCCTCGACGGCGTGCTCCTTCTTGACCGCGAGCACAAACCGAAACGTCTCGCCTTCGATCTTGGCGTCCTGGACCATGCCCGCGACCCACACGGAGCGGCCTGAGAGCGGGTCACGGACGCGGGTGGCGGCGGGCTCAAGCAAGCTGTACGGGTCCATCGGCGGTCCTCGGGCGGCGGGTAACCCGGCACACATGACAAGCCGTGTCTTGCCCATTGCAGGCGGCGTGGGTAGGTGCCGCCCCTCTGCGGTGGTCCGTGCATCTACGTTGGCGCCTTCTCTTCTGGCTCCCCGCTATCGTGCTCTCCGCCTGCGACGGGGGCTGCTCCGGCGGCGCCCCTTCTGTGGCGATCGCCCCTGGCGAACAGCCCGACGTCATCGTCATCACCCTGGACACGACCCGCGCGGATCGCGTCGGGGCCTACGGGTATGCGGACGCCCGCACGGACAGCATCGACGCCCTCGCGTCGAGCGGCATGCGGTTCGCGAACGCCTACTCCCCCCTGCCGCTCACGATCCCCGCGCACGCAACGATGTTCACCGGGTTGCTCCCCTATAGTCACCACATTCGGGCGAACGGGGACAACGTGCTCGATGCGAAGTTCACCACGCTCGCCGAGCACCTGAAAGCCGCGGGCTACACCACCGCCGCGAGCGTCGCCGCCTTCGTGACCACGCGACAGTGGGGCTTCTCCCAAGGTTTTGATGCGTACTACGACAGCATGCCGGAGGAGGAGGGCGCAGACAAGAACTTCTGGCACACCGAACGCTCAGCCGAGATGGTGGTCGACGATGCGTTGGGCTGGCTCGCAGCGCAGCCCGAGGACGAGCCGGTGTTCCTGTGGCTCCACCTGTACGACGTACACTTTCCGTACATCGCGAAGCCGCCGTACGATACGACGATGGCGGATCGGCCCTACGATGCCGAGCTGGCCTATGTAGACGACCAGATCGGACGCGTGGTGGCCGCGTTTGAGGGCCGCAGCGCACTGTGGGCGATCATCGGCGACCATGGCGAGGGGCTGGGGGAGCATCACGAGCTCACGCACGGGCTGTTCACCTACAACGCGACCCAGCATGTGCCGTTCATCCTGTCAGGGGCGGGCGTCGCCAAGACGGTGTACGAGCCTCCCGTCTCCACCGCGGATCTGACGCCGACGCTGCTCCGGTTGTTGAATTTGCCCGTGCCCGAGGGGCTGGACGGGCACGCGCAGCCCGGGGCGCCCTCGACGCCCTACGCGGAGAGCTACCAGGCCACGGATCGGTTCCGGATCGCACCGCATCGCATGGTCGTGGACGGCTCGCTCAAGTTCATCGACACGCCCCGGCCCGAGCTGTACGACCTGGCGGCCGACCCCGCCGAGCGCAACAACCTCGCGGAGGCGCGCCCAGAGGACGTTGCCCGGCTTCGGAAGGTGCTCGCTGACAAAAATGCCACGCTGCCCGACGGAAACGTCGTGACGATGGACGCCGAGACGCAGTCCCAGCTCGCCGCCCTGGGGTACGTCGCGCCGAGCCAGGGCAGCGTGAACTACGCCTCACTGCCAGATCCCAAGGACTTTGGCCCCTTCTTCGAAAAGCTGCGCCTGCTTGACCGTGCGGTGGGCAAGTCGCCCGAGGAGACGCTCGCGCTGGTGGACGAGGCCGTCGCGCTGAAGCCAGACGCGTTTGAGCTGCGAATGCGGCGGGTGAACCTGCTCGCCCGGATGAAGCGGTTCGACGAGGCGCGCGAATATGTGCACGCGCTCAGCGTCGAGTTCAACGACGAGCCTCGGGTGTGGGCGACCCTCGCGACGATGGCGGTGCAGAACAACCAGCCCGAGCAGGCGCTCGAGTACGCGCGCAAGTCCCTGGCCAAGGACCCGAAGGGGCCCACGGCGCAGGAGATCGAGGTCCAATCCTTGTTCCAGCTCAAGAGCGACGACGAGGCGCTCGCGCTCGGCACCCGGTACTGCGAGGAGAACACGCGAAACTTTGGGGTCAGCGCGCTGTTGGGTCAGTACTGGCTGAAGAAGAATGACTTCAAGAAGGCCGAGCTCTACTTGCGCGTGGCGGTGAGCGGACCGACCCCGCGCCGGGCCTCGCGCTCCCAGCTCGCGCTGCTGGCGATCGCGGCAGGCGCCCGACACGACGCGTTCCAGCTGCTCGAGGCAGAGGTCAAAGACTTCCCGGGCAACGTGATGGCGCGCCGGATGCTCGCGCGCCTGTATGGCGAGGACCAACGCTGGATCGACCAGCGCCCGCATGTGGAGGCGATCGCGCGGAGCCTCCCCAAGGACGCCGAGGCGCACCGCCACCTAGCCCAGTGCCTGTTCAACCTGGCGGACTACCCAGGAGCAAGGAAGGAAGTGGACCGGGCGCTCGAGTTGGATTCGGCGGATCCAGACATCGTGCTGCTGCACGCGAACCTGCTCGCGAAGGAAGGGAAGCGCGACGAGGGGCTGGAGGTGTTCAAGCGCGCAGAGGCGCTGAACGAGGCGCGTGTTCGGGAGGCGGAAAAGGCCGGCGCCACGGTGGTCCATCTCGATCCGAAGACGGGCAAACCTGCGCCGGCCGCTCCCGCAGACCCGCCCGTCGCGCCGATCGTCCCCGTGGAGCCCAAGTGATCCGTGGTTGTGCCTGGCTCCTCGCCTTGGGGCTCGCGACGAGCGCGCTCGCCGGGCCGACCCCCACTCCCCCCGCCAA
>CANKNP010000415.1 GCA_947483545.1 Deltaproteobacteria bacterium
CGATCCCGCCGGCGACTGGTACACCTGCTACGGTTGCGGCGAGGCCGATCATGTCCGCTACCCGATCGGCGGCGCATGGGACGACGAGATGAGCGTGGATGGAGACGTGTGGTACTCCACCGCCGATACGGTCGCGTTCTGATATCGCGGCCGCCAGCGCTCGCGGACATCGTCCGGAGCCGGCGTTGACACCCCCGCGCCACTTCACGGCCTTTCGCCTGGAGCGCGAGGGCGGATGCTCCGTGCGAGTGCCGCGCTCCGGTCTGCTGCTGGGCCGCAGCCCCGAGGCCGACATCCTCCTCGCCGATCCGGCGGCGTCGCAACGGCACGCCATCCTGCTCGGCACGGCTGCCGACCTCCAGCTCTTCCCGCTGGGCCGCAACCCGACCCTGCACAACGGGCGCCCTGCCGCGGCCGGGGTCCTCGTCCGGGACGGGGACATCGTGGAGGTGCCGGGAGGGCGCTTCGTCCTGAGGGTCGGGCGTGCCGCCGCGACGGAGCTGCACGCGCCACGATGGTTGGCTTTCTCGACGGGCGAGCGCTACGGTGTCCAGACGCCCTCCTTCTCGGCCGGGGGCGGAGAGGACGACCACGTGGGCGTCCCGGGCTGGCCCCCGGGCGCGCTCCGGTTCCTGGTGGCGCAGAGCGCGCTGGCGGTCGTGCTCGGGCACCCCTGCGAGGTCAACGGCGAGGCCCGCGAACCCGGGGAGGTCCTTCCCGCAGCGCCGGGAGACGTCTTCGTGCTCGCCGGCCGCGAGGCGAAGCTGCTCGCGGACGACGGGGAGTCCGAGGGACCGACCGTGGCCGGAGACCCCCACGAGGCCGCCGTCGCCGCGCACTTCGAATTCCTCCCGAGCGGCGGGCGCCTCTTGCTGCACTTCGACGAGCGGCTTCCGCCGCGGGTCGTCGAGCTCCCCGAGTTGCGGGCGAGGCTGATTGCAGTGCTGCTGGCGCCCGGTGGAGGGTTCAGTCCCGGGGACGACATCCCCGATGAGGTGGTGATCGCAGGCGTCTGGCCCCGCGCCCGCGACCGCGACCGCGGGGATCTCAACCAGCTCGTGCACCGTACGCGCCGCGACCTGCTGGGCGCGGGAGTCAACCCGGAGCGGGTGCTGTTCCGCCCGCGACGCGGCGGATCGCTGCGCCTTCTCCTCTCCCAAGGGGCCACGGTCTGCATCGCTTGACGGTGGGGTAATATCCGTCGGATGACCGATATCGACCTCCGCGCCGCAACGCGCCAGCTCATCGCTCCCGCTCCGGTCGCGGTCGGCGTCCCGGCCTCGGACTTCCTGGTGCACGAAGAGGCGTCGCGGGCCCGCAGCTTCGGACTGATCTTGACGCAGCTCTGCATGCTTGTGCTCGCCTGCGTTCCTTTCCTCGGCCAGGCGTGGCCGATGAACACGGCGGTGGCCATGGCGCTCGCCGGCCTGGCGGGCGTGTCGGGGGGATGCGCCGTGTACGCCTGGAGGTCGCGCCGCTATCCCCTGGCCCTCTTCCGCTTCCACGGACTGACGGCGGTCCTGGCCGCGGCGGTCATCCAATACTACCTCGGCGTTTTCTCCCCCACGGCGCTCTCTGTGGCGCTCGGTCTCGCCTTCTTCGGTCAGGGGAGGGACGGCCTCACCGCGTGGGCGATCGGCCTCGGGGCGGCGGGCAGCTACGCGGCGCTCGGCATCCTGTTGAGCACCGGCGCCGTCGTAGACCGCGGAGTGTTCGCGGCGGATGCTGCGCCGCTGGCTGGGAAGGTGTTCATGACGGTGGTGGTGCCGGTGGTGATGCTCCTGACGGTCGCGCAGGCCCGGGCGAACGGCCGCGCGACGCGGGCGCTGGTCGCCCAGGTCGCCGAGGCGACCCGAAGAGCGGAGAACGACGAGGCGCGCCTGCGCGAGGTGGCGCAGGATCTCGACGCCGTGCGGCTCGCCGGCGCGCGCCAAGGGGGGCGGTGGACCGGGCGCTCGCTCGGCGCGATCCGGCTCGGTGGGGTCCTCGGGCGCGGCGCCAGCGGCGAGGTGTATGAGGGCTGGGATGCCGACACTTGCGCCGAGGTCGCGGTCAAGCTGCTCCGTGCGGGCCTGGCCGACGATCCGGCCGTGCTCGGCCGCTTCGAGCGGGAGGCGCGGATCGCCGCCGCCCTGGTGTCCCCACACGTGGTGCGGGTCTTCACCTCGGGACGCATGGATGACGGCACGCCCTACATCGTGATGGAGCGGGTCGCGGGCGACGACCTGGCGGCGATCCTGCGCGAGACGCCGCGGCTCGCCGAGGCGGAGGTGCTCCGCATGCTGGAGGAGGTGGCACACGCGCTCGCCGAGGCTCACGGGTGGTGCATCGTCCACCGCGACATCAAGCCGTCCAACCTCATGCTCGCGCGGGAGGCGGGCAGTACCCGGTGGCGCCTCCTGGACTTCGGCGTGGCCGCGATGACCGGGGTCGAGGCCACCATCACCAAGGTCGGCGACGTCATCGGCACGCCAAACTACATGTCACCCGAGCAGGCACGCGGAGACACGATCGACGAGCGCTCCGACCTGTATTCCCTCGGCTCGCTCGCCTACCGCGCGCTGACCGGGCGCGTCCCCCACGAGGCCCCAACGATGCTCGCGACGCTGGTCCGGATCGCCGAGGGCCGGCCCCGATCGCCGCGGAGCCTCGTGCCGCAACTGTCGGCCCCGGTGTGCGACCTCCTGGCCCTGCTCCTGTCTCCCGAGCCAGAAATGCGCGTGTGTTCCGCGACGGAGCTACGCCGGTTGATCGATGACATCCGGGGCGGCCGCCACGTCGAGCTCCGAAAACGCGCCGCGAGCGCCCTCGCGCGGTCCGGATGGAACACGTGAGCGATCGGCCTCCCACGCCGCGAGTCGGGGATGCATGACCGCGAAGAATGCAGGGGGAAAGAGCGCGAGCACGATCATCCCGGGGTAGCCGGTGGGGAACTGCGGCGCCTCCGGGAAGCTGCGCAAGAGCGGATAGGGGCGCCCGGGGTTGGCGTGGTGATCGCTGTGACGCGAGAGATCGAGCAGCAGGACGCGCCCCAGCGGGTGATCACTGTTCCAGCTGTGGAGCGGCTGGACGCGCTCGTACCGGCCGTCGTCGAGCTTGCGTCGGGAGAGCCCGTAGTGCTCGATGTAGTTGACCGTTTCGAGGAGGAGCATCCCCATCGCGCCGGCGGCCAACCAGCCCAGGCCCGCCGCCGGCCCCGCGAGCAGGAAGATCGCTGCGACCAGCGCCGCCTGGGCCAGCTGCAGGCGGAGGTGCTCGTTCCGCCATGACCAGGGACGAAGTCCCTTCCTCGCCAGTCGCGCCGCCTCGAGGCGCCAGGCCTCCATCCAGGTGCCCGGCACGGCGCGTACCCAGTGGCCGAACACCGTGCACCCCCGCGGGGAGAACACGGGGTCTTCTGGCGTGGACACCTTCGCATGGTGACCGCGGTTGTGCTCAATGTAGAAGTGCACGTAGAGACTGCTCGCGAGCGCGGCCTTCGCGAGGAATTGGTCGAGCTTCGAGACCCGGTGGCCGAGCTCGTGCCCCACGTTGATCCCGAACGTGCCGCAGGCGATGCCGAGCGTGACGATCGCCCCGGCCAGCTCCCAGCCGGGAGTGTAGCTCGAGTAACGGTGGAGGAAGAGCCCCACAAGCCCCCACTGCGCCGCCACGAGCGTGCGCGCGATCCAGATGTACGCGCGCTCGGCTCGTGCCTCGTCCTCGTCCGCCCGGTTTCCGCGCACGGGCGCGAGCCAGAGCTCGGAGAGGGGCAGGGCTCCGAACGTCACCAGAGGCATGAGCCAGACGAGCGGACCGGCCATCCACAGCCCGAAGGCGGCGAGCGCAGGGAACAAGAACGCTATTGCGTAGACGGCGGCGGGCATCGGGCACTTCCGGGAAGAACGGTTGGAAGGCGCGGCGGAACTACTCGCCGCCGGCCCCGATGCGGGCCCCACGACTCACTTGGGGTGGACGATCCACCACATCGTGGCGTTGTTGTGCCTGACGGGACCGTCGGCCACGTGAACAGCGCCCTTGGCGCCG
>CANKNP010000416.1 GCA_947483545.1 Deltaproteobacteria bacterium
ACGTCGCTCGACATCGCAATCGACCTCCTCCACGCAGTGGAGGGCCGCGTGTCGATGACCACGACCCCCACCGACCCGGGCGCCCTCGTGGCGTGGGCAGCCCTCGGCCCGGTCGTGGACCACCCACGCGCGACCGCCTACGCATCCGCCGCCGTGGATCAGGACTTCTCCGACCTTCGACAGGTCCTCGCGGACTGGGGCGACGCGGTGGACCGGACCCGACCGTTCCTCGGCGACGGGGATGGTCCGCGGCTCGCCACGCGGGTGGCGAACGCGGTCCTTCGCCGAACCCTCCTCACGATCCACCTGCTGGGCCCAGGGGCCCCCACGCTCTACTACGGCGAGGAGCTCGATCTCCCCGATGCGACCACGCTCCCGGTGGACGAGCCGTGGCGCGCCCCGATGCCCTGGGACCGCGGACCGGCGTGCGGATTCACGAGGGGCGAGCCGTGGTTTCAGCCCGACCCAGCGTGCAAGGTGGGCTGGAACGTGGCGGACGAAGAGGTGGATCCCGAGAGCATGCTTCATCACGTTCGTTGGCTGGCGGCGGTGCGGGCAGCTTGGGCGGGCGCGCACGCCATCGACCTGGACACAGGGCTCGCCGACGTCCTCGCCTTTCAAACCGGGCAGTTGTGTGTGGTCGGGAGCGCGTCGGAGGTCGAGCGGGCCATGATCCTCGAGGGGTGCGAGGGCGTGGACCTTCGAACGGGGGAGCAGGTCTACGGCGACGTCGAGGTGGAACCCCGGGGCTGGCGGGTGATCAAGCGCGGGCGGCCTGAATGACCCCGACGTCGAATCGCGATAGAACTCGCCGCCCCGGTGGCTTGTGACCGTCTTCCTGCAGCAGCTCATCAACGGCCTCTCGCTCGGGGCGATCTACGCCTTGATCGCTCTCGGCTACACGATGGTGTACGGCACGCTGCAGCTGATCAACTTCGCGCACAGCGAGGTGTTCATGTTGGGGGCATTCGCAGCCTTGTACCTGGCGAGATGGACGGGCGCAGACACGAACCCCACCGTGACATCGGTCGCCTTCGTCGTGGTGGCGACGATGGCGTTTTGCGCGTTGCTGGGGATGGCCATCGAGCGGATGGCCTACCGCCCGCTACGCAAGTCTGGTCGGTTGAACCTATTGATCACGGCCATTGGCGTGTCGATGCTGTTGCGGAATGGCACGCTCATCGCGGCGGGGCCCCTCGCCAGCTTTCCGACGCTCCTGCCCCAAGCCCAGTGGCAGATCGCGGAGGGGCTCACGCTCCGTAGCATGGACGTGATCACCCTCTCCGTCACCCTCGTGCTGATGGTGCTGCTGCACTACATCGTGGAGCGCACGCAAATGGGGCGGGCGATGCGGGCCGTGAGCCACAGTCGCGATGCCGCAGCGTTGATGGGCATCCCCGTGGACAGGGTGATCGCGTTCACCTTCGCGCTGGGGTCGAGCCTCGCCGGAGCCGCAGCGTTCCTGCGCGCGGTGGACATGCACAAGATCGACCCGGAGATGGGCACCAACATGGGGCTCAAGGCGTTCGTCGCCGCGGTGCTCGGTGGCATCGGCTCCATTCCGGGGGCCGTGGTTGGCGCGATCCTGCTCGGGCTCTCGGAGACCTTCGTGAGCGGCTACCTGACCAGCACCTACCGGGATGCGATCGCTTTCTGTCTGCTCATCGTGATTCTCCTGGTTCGCCCCTCCGGACTGCTCGGTAAGCACGCGCCGGAGAAGGTCTGATGCCCACCCGCGGGGCGCTCCTGGGCTGGGCGTGCCTGCTCGCCGCGATCGGCGTGGTGTGGGGCATCCAGATCTTCGCGGTCCCCTGGACGGACCCCTACATCACCGACATCATCGTGCGCGTGGGGATGAACCTGCTCGCTGTGATGGGCCTGGCGCTGGTCCTCGGCTTCACGGGCCAGTTTTCGCTCGGGCACGCGGGGTTCATGGCTGTCGGTGCGTACACCTCCGGGGCGCTGGCCTTGTACGCGCATTGGCACCCCGTGCCTGCGATGCTGGTCGGCGGATTCGCCGCCGCGCTGGCGGGCTTGATCGTCGGCCTGCCAAGTCTTCGGCTGGTGGGCGACTACCTCGCGGTCGTCACGCTCGGGTTCAACGGGATCATCATCGTGCTCATCCAGAACGCGGCGTGGCTGGGCGGCGCGAAGGGCATGATCGGCCTGCCGACCTTCACGAACTTCGGGTGGACATTCACCTTCGTGCTTGTTGGCGGGATCGCGCTCCGCAACCTGATCGCCAGCGGCCAGGGGCGGGTGTTCGAGGCCGTCCGGGACAACGAGATCGCCACACGTTCGCTGGGGATCGACACCACACGGGCGAAGGTCACCGCCTTCATCATCGGGGCCTTTTGGGCGGGCATCGCCGGGGGGCTGGTCGCGTTTCACCGCGGCTCGATCTTCCCAACCCAGTTTCAATATGACCGATCCATCGAGCTGGTGGCGATGGTTGTGCTCGGGGGGACCGGCTCGTTGTCTGGACCACTCATCGCGTCGTCCGTGCTGACCGCGTTGCCGGAGGTCCTGCGCCCCATCGCGCAGTACCGGATGGTGATCTACTCTCTGCTGCTGATCGGCATGATGATCCTCCGCCCGAAGGGCCTGCTCGGCGCCCGGGAGTTGACCGAGGTGTTGAGGTTCCGGAAGCCGGTAGGTTAGCCCCCCGGCCGTGCACTGCCCCGCCTGTGACCACCCCGAGAGCCGCGTCGTCGATTCGCGCGACGCAGGCGAGGCCATCCGGCGGCGGCGAGAATGTGAGCTGTGTGCGCACCGGTTTACGACCTTCGAACGGGCCGAGTTCCGCATGCCGGTGATCCTGAAGCGTGACGGGCGCAAACAGGCGTTCTCGCGGGAAAAGCTGCTCGCGGGCCTGCGTCTGGCGTGTCGGAAGCGGCCCGTGACCGAGGAGCAATTGGAGGACGTGGTCGTGCGGGTGGAGCGGGAGCTCTCGCGCCGCGCAGACCGGGAGGTGCCCACCCACGAGCTGGGAGACATCGCCATGGCGGCGCTTCGTGACCTGGACGCGGTGGCCTACCTTCGCTTCGCCAGTGTTTACCGCGCTTTTGAGACGCCGGAGGACTTTCTCGCGGTCGTCGGGCCGCTTCTCCCCTCCGTGCGCGGCGCGCCGTGACCGACGATGGGTGGATGGATCTCGCGCTCGGTGTGTCCCGCCGGGCGTTGGGGGCGACGGGCGGAAACCCGGCGGTGGGTTGTGTGGTCGTTCGAGGCGATCAGCTGCTCGCGGAAGGCTGGACGCAACCGCTCGGGCAGGACCACGCCGAGCCGCACGCGCTCGGAAAGCTCAGGCCCGGGGACGCTGTAGGCGCCACGCTCTTCGTGACCCTGGAGCCCTGCTGCCATCACGGTCGGACGCCGCCGTGTACAGACGCGATCCTGGCTGCAGGTGTTGCGCGCGTCGTCGTCGGCACGGGCGACCCGTTCCCGCTGGTGTCCGGACGGGGCATCGCTCAGCTCAGGAGCGCGGGCGTGCGGGTGGATGTGGGGGTCCGGGAGGCGGCGTGCCGACGCATGAACCTCGGCTTTCTCCGAGTCGTCGCGGGGGGGCTGCCAGAGGTCACATTGAAGGCGGCGATTTCGTTGGATGGGCGGATCGCGGATCACGCGGGGGCGTCGAAGTGGATCACGGGGGCAGAAGCGCGGGGCGCGGGTCACCAGCTTCGCGCAGAACACGACGCTGTGCTGGTCGGCGTGGGGACGGTGCTCGCAGACGATCCGAAGCTGACGGCGCGGGGGACGAGGGGGGGGGCGCCGTTGCGGGTGGTCCTGGACAGCGGGCTCCGCACGCCGCGGACGGCGAAGGTCCTGGGGCCAGGCTGCGTGATCTTCAGCGAACGAGGGGACGATCTCGGGGAGGCGAAAGGGGTGAGGGTGGCCCGAGGGGAGCGCGGCCTGGACCTGGCGGACGTGCTGCGGGCGCTCGCGGAGCGCGGCGTGCGACGTGTGCTGGTGGAAGGGGGGGGTGCTGTGCATCGA
>CANKNP010000417.1 GCA_947483545.1 Deltaproteobacteria bacterium
CGGCGCCTACGGCGGCTACCGTTATGGCTACGACGTCGGCACGCTGCAGGCCCAGTTGGAGACCGCGCGGCAGAAGCCGGCCGAGGCTCCAGCTCCGCGTCGGAGCCGCGACGAGGGCGACAACAAGCCTGCTTCATCCAACAAAAAGAAGGACTTTGAGGCGAGCGTCCTCACCGCAGAGGATCTGAGCTCGGTGGACGCTGTCGTGGCCCTCTCGGGTGAGGCGCTGGAGACGGCCCTCTACATCCTCAACTCGGTGCCAGGCGGCTGTGTGCCCTGCTCCGAGACAGGAAAGAGCCTGGGGCAGTGTATGCTCGACATGCCGAAGCTCCTCGACCGGACCCATTGTTCCAACATTCCGACGCTTGTAGCTCGCGCGGCCCGCTTGGCGGGCGCGGGAAAGTCGACCGACGAGATCCGGGACGCCGTTGATCTCGGGATCTGGTACGCCATCGCGCCGGGGGATGCGCCGGCGAAAGGGCGAGACGACGCCCCGATCACCATCATCGAATACTCGGATTTCCAGTGTCCCTATTGTAAGAAGGCGCTCCCGACTCTCAGCGCGCTCGCCGATCGTTACGGCGACAAGCTGCGCGTGGTCTTCATGAACCTGCCGCTCCCGATGCACGAGCTGGCCGGACCAGCTGCGAAGGCGGCTCTGGCTGGCCACGCTCAGGGGAAGTTCTGGTTCTTCCACGACGCGATCTTCACCGCCCCCAAACTGGACGAGGCCGAGCTGACGCGCATCGCCACTGAGTCCGGCGTGGATATGGCCCAGTGGAAGCAGGATCGTGGCGGGGCCGACGTCGACCGCCGCGTCCGAGAGGACACCGCGCGCGCCGGCAAGCTCGGGATCACCAGCACCCCCACCTTCTTCGTGAACGGCTACCGCGTCAAGGGTGCTCTTCCTCCGCCGGCATTTGCCAAGATCATCGACGCCGAGCTGGGCTCCTGAGCGCGTCCCGATCGCCGCCTGGCGCCGGTGCACCAGAGCGAGGGCCGGGGCGTGCCCCCAGAAGTGGGCGCCGCACGACTGTCACTGTGGCCCGTCGCGCCGCGTGGACCGCGTTGGAGCTTATCGACGGCGGGGCCCACTACGAGGACGCGCTTCTACGGGCGCTGTCCGACGTCACCGCGCAAGGGGAGCGCGCGCTCTGCTGGCAGCTGGTGCTGGGGGTGCTTCGGCAGAGGTCATTGCTCGACGCGGTGATCGAAGCTGCGTCGCGCCGCACCACCCGCAACATCGACCCCGCCGTGCTCCGCTGCCTGCGGTTGGGTGTGCTGGAAGCAAGGTTTTTTCGTACGCCCGTCCACGCGGCGGTGGACCAGGCGGTGGAGCTGACGCGTACGGTCAAAGCCGCCCACGCGGCGAGCTTCGTCAACGCGGTCCTTCGGCACCAGGCTGAGTTCACGCCCGGGGCGGACGCCGCTTCTGGGCATCCAGCCTGGATGATTCGTCGATGGCGCGCGCGCTGGGGCGATGCGACGGCCCCGTGGATGGCCGCGAATCAGGAGCCGGCGGAGGTGTACCTCGTGCCGCGGGAGGACCCCGCCGGAGTGAGTCGCGCGTTCCAGCACGCGGGCATCACGCTGCTGCCCGACCGGGGCGCGCTGAAGCTGCCACCTCGGGTCGGCGCGATCCCGGATCTCCCTGGATTTACCGAGGGGCGCTGGTGGGTGATGGACCCTGCGGCCCTGGCCGTGGCAGACCTGGTGCCGGACGTGCCCGAGGTCCTCGACATGTGTGCGGCCCCCGGCGGGAAGAGCTTTCGGCTCGCCGCCCGCGGGCTCGCCGTCACCGCCGCGGACAACTCCGCGCCCCGCCTCGAGCGCCTCCGTGACGGCGCGGCCCGCCTGGGCATGCTCGCCGATGAGCACGGGAAACCGGGGACGATCCACGTGATTCAGGAAGACTGGCGGCCCGAGTCCCCTACCCTATCCCCCGGCCGCTGGCCGGCGGTGCTCCTCGACGCGCCGTGCAGCGGCCTGGGCACGCTCCGGCGCAACCCGGACATCCGCTGGCGTCGTACCGAGGCGGAGCTCGGCGCCCGAGCCCAGCTTCAAACCTCGTTACTGCGCGCCGCCGCGATCATGGTGGCGCCCGGCGGCAGCATTGTCTACGCGGTCTGCTCCCCCGAGCCCGAAGAGGGCCCGATGGTGGCGGCGAGCCTCGGCTGGCCGATCCGCGCCGTGCTCGACACCTCACCGAGTGGCGCCGCCACGCCCGGCGGTAACGATGGCCAGGACGCGTTCTGGGCCTGCCGGATGGAGCGCCCTTGAGTGCACCGGACTGGCGTCCCGCTCGCGGCAGCTCGGCCGGAGAGCCTCAGCCCTGCCGATAGTTGCTCTGTAAGCGGAGGTATTTGGCCGCGAGCGCTACGTGGAAGGCCTCGGCGTCGGTGCCGAGCGTCTTGACGACCTTGCCGGGGCTCCCGAGCACGAGGCTGTGCGGTGGGATGACGGTGCCGGCGGTCACCAGCGCGCCCGCGCCAATCACGCTCCCATGTCCGATGACCGCGCCGTCGAGCAGGGTGGCCCCGATGCCGATGAGGCAGGCGTCTTCGATCCGGCAGCCGTGGAGCACCGCCCGATGCCCCACCACCACATCGTCTCCCACGACCGTCGGATCGCGATCTCCGAGGTGCACCACCGTTCCGTCCTGGAGGTTGGACCTGGCTCCGACCTGAATGAAGTTGACATCGCCACGGAGAACTACCCCGTACCAGACCGAGCTCTGGACGCCGAGGCGCACCGCTCCGACGAGCGCCGCCCCTGGCGCGATGAAGACCTCGGCGCCCACCTCGGGGATCGCGGTGCCATAACGATCGAAGATTACCCGAGGGAAACGTTGCTCCAGCGAGGCCAACCCTCGCTCGAGGGCCGCGAGCGTGGGCGGAGGACCCTCGAAGGGCACGACCGAGTCGGTGACGGTACGTGTGGCCATGGGTCAGGGCCCAGCCTCGAGCTCGTCCAGGCGCGCCCTGACCCGCTTGTCGCCTGGATTACCCTGGAGGACCCGCTGGAGCGCGCCCACCTCACCCATGGTGTCTCCACGCGCACGGCAGATCGCGGCGACCCCCTCCAGAGACCAGCGGTTGTCCGGATTCTCCGCCAGTACCCTACGAAACTGCACCTCGGCGCCCGCGTAGTCCTTCCGATAGAGCCTCGCCCAGCCCTCCATCCCGGGCGGCCGTTCCTGCGCTTCGAGGAAACGTTCAAACCAGCGGTCGGCGAGCACGAGGTCCCCCTCTGACTGCGCCAGAGCGCCAGCAGAGAAGGCCGGCGGGCCGAAATTCCGGTCGCGGTTCGATGCCTCGCGGTACGCCTCCATCGCCAACGCTCCTTCCTTCCTGCGCTCGAGCGCCCGACCGTACTGGTAGTACACGCGTGCGGCTCCTACACCTTCTTTGACGCCGCTCTGCGCAATCCGGCCGATCGCGGCGACATCGAGCGGGTCGGCGAGCTGGAAGATCGCCTCGGCCCGCCAGGGATCGAGGGCCACCGCGCCGGAGAGCAGGACTTCACCCCGCGCTTTCAGCGCATCGCGCTGGACGACCGCTCGGCTGGCCCTGAGTAGCGCGGCCGCCCCAATCTCCAGCACCCGGGGATCCCGAGGCCGAAGCAGGATCGCCCGGGTGACCGCCCGGTCGACCTCCAGGACCCGATCCTCCACCTGCCCGCCGCCGCTCCGACCGAGATCGAGCGTGCGGGTGAGGCCGAGCGTAAGCCAGGCCCAAGGCGCCAGGGGGGCGGTGCGGGTGAGCTCCGTCGCCTCCAACGTGAGCTGCTCCACCTGCCCGCGCGTGAACTTCTGGCCTTGAATCGTATAATAGAGCGCGGGGCGCTCGGAGAGCTCGTCGTCGCGGCTGAGCCGATCTTCGGAATCGCCGCGCCCCACCACGGCCGCGAGCCACAGCGCCGCGAACGCAGGCGGCAGCAACAGCCAGCGCACCGGTTGCCAGCTCTCTTGTGGGTCGGTGAGCGCTCCCAGCGCCA
>CANKNP010000418.1 GCA_947483545.1 Deltaproteobacteria bacterium
ATCCACCCGCTCGCGCCGCATCACCTTCAGCAGCAGGTCGATTCTCCCGGCGGCCTCCGCTCCGGCGATTTCTTTCACCAGGGCGGGGTCCAAATCGTGAATGTCCAATTTGGCTCCGGGCACAGCCCGCCCGCCGCGGAACGCTAGGGAAACGAACGCAGTGTGGCCGGCGAGGTGCATCGAACGCCCGCCGATCTGCGCCCAGTCGGCGCGTTCGACACCTGTGAGCAGGACTGCGGCTTGGATCCGTTCCCAAGCCTCCGAGCTGTCTGGCTGGCTGAAATAAGCTTTCAGGGCCGGCTCGGCGCCGGGGCGCTCGCTGGTGGCCAGAAAGTGTACGGTGCTCTTTTCCAGGGTGGTCGCCACTGCGTCGAAGAGCTGGAGGCCTGCTGCATCGACGCCGCCCGACGCCAGCCAGGCGCGGGCCACCGCCGTCTCCGGCCTGCGGCGCACATACCAGGACATCTCCTCGACCCCGGAGACGCCGACCTCGACCTTGAAGAAGAGGTTCTGGTGCTCGAAATAGGTGGCGGTGACGAGCAGACGGCGGAGCGCCGGCTCCTCGATGCCGTGCATCTCCATGAAGTGTGCGACGCGGTGCGTGAAGTCGATGCCCTCGCCCCGGGTCATCAGCCCGAGGTCGGACCGGTCGCCGGCTACCGAGATCTCCTGGTAGGCGGCCAGCTCCCCGGGAAACGCCGCGACGAAGGGGGTCACCCGCTCCCAGGGCAACTCCAGGGCGCCCAGCAGCAATCCCAAGCGCGCAGAACCGCCGAAGAGGGCGTCCGTGTCGAAGGGGGCTCCGCCCGCGCCGCCCGGGGGCGACACGTCAGCCATCGATCTTTGTCAGCGTGACGGAGCCCAGCTGCCCCGGCGTCTTCTCGATGGAGGTGACCCGCCAGCGCGTGCCTTCGACATCCACGACGCTGTCCTGGCCGACGAACACGCCGGTGCGGCCGCCGATCACCAGGCTGCACACGAGCCCGTGGCGGGTTGTGCCGTCGGCAAGCGTGTAGTCCATGTGTGTCATGTTTCCCATGGGCACGGAAAATCCGCCAAGGTCACCCACCGTGGTCTCGTCGATGGTCTCAGTGATGGCAGTCAACGGGGGGCCTTTGGTCGAGGGGGCGGGCTCGCCGGCGCAGGCGACACCCGCAAGGAGCAGGAGAATGCCGGGTAACCAGCGGGTCATTTCCCGCCGACCCGCACCGCCCTGTAGAAGCGCTTGAAGTCTTTGATCGCCAAATCCGTGACGTGGCTGGAGCCCCAGGGGTTCTGCAGCGAGACCGTCCGGGCGACGGCGTCCACCGACTTCACGGCGTAGGCGTGATTGCCGAAGACGTTGACGGCGTTGGCCTCCTTCGTCAGATCGGGCAGCGTTTCCATGTTCATGGAGTCAACGGTGATGGGCTTGTTGTTGGCCAAGGCGCCCTGCATCATCTCGAGCACCTTGTCCTCGGACAGGTTGCTCGCCGCGAAGTAGCCCTCGGCCTTGCCGGTGAGCAGCTCTGTGGCGCCGTGGAATTCAAAGCCCTTGGCGATGTTGCCGCCGGAGATCAGATCGTAGCTGTCCTTGTGCTGGGCCAGGGTCTTCTCGAGCAGGGCCGGCCAGAGCTCGTCGCCGCCAGCGCCGGAGTTGCCGATTTTCGCGTAGAGCAGGCTGTTCCCGCCCTTGGTGGGCAGCCGGGCGTCCACGGTGCTCGTGATCGCCTTGGGGGTGGACCACGACTTCTCGCGGATGAACAGCGTGACCTCGAAGGTGCCGTCGCCGTTGTCCTTGACGATGCGCCGGATGCTCTCCGGGTTCGCGCGTGCGGTCGCGGCCATGCCGGCCATCAGGTAGCAGTCGCCGAGCGCGCCCTGCTTGACATCGTTGGGGTCGATGTCCAGGCCGTCGCCCTCGCCCTGGACGAAGGCCTTGCCAGTCTCGATGTCCTCGTACTTGTACTGGGAGTGCTTCTCCAGAATGCCCGGGAGCTCCTCCCCCTGCTGCTTTCGGACCGTGCCGTCGCCGTCGCCCGGGGTCTCGTGCAGCGCGGGATCGTCGCCGTACTTGGCGCGGACCACGCTGCCGTAGACCTCCGTGAGGCTCTGAAACGCGGTCTGGGTCAAGAAGCCGCTGCCGGCGCTCATCGCGGCGCGCTGGAAGACCGTGCCCGCCAGCTTGCCCATCATGGCTTCGCCGTCGCCCTGCCAGGTCTCCTCCCGGGTGGCGGCGGTGAACGTGCCCTCGCCGAGGCCGCCCAAGGCGCCATCGATGGAGCCCTCCAGGCCGGCGGAGAGGATCCGCTTTCCTGCGCCGCCGAAGACGCGCTCGACCGAGCCGCCCACCTTGGCTGCGATGGCCGACTTGCTGAGCCCCTCCATCGCTGCCTTGGAGACCTGCCCGCCGACCATGCTGAGGCCCACCTCGAGCGACGCAGCGCAGGCGTCGATGAGGGCGTCCGCGCTGGTGAGATCGTAACCCTCGCCCAGGATGGCCCGGCTGAGCCCCACCTTGCTGGCGGCGGCCAGCACCATGAGCTCCGCGGCGACGGCGACCTTTCCGCCCAGCGCGGCGGCGAGTCCGGCGACGAAAGGACCCGCGGCACCCGCGGTCAGGACCGTCGCGGCGATGCCGACGATCGCGACGGCGATCTGGGTCGCCCACTGCGCCGCCGAGGCCTTGGTGGACTGGTACTCCGAGGTCATGCGCCCGCTGAACGCCTCGTCCTGGCGGAGCCCAAGGGACTCGTCCTGGCTGACCTCGCCATCGGTGTGGGCCTGGTTGAAGCTGCCTTGGTACTCGCGCCAGGCGTCGTCGGCCCGCTCGCCGCTGGAGGAGAACGTGTCCATCAGGCCAGCGCTCACGCCGCTCCCGCGTTCGCGCTCCAACTCTTCTTTCTTGCGCGCCAGCCGCTCCTGTTCGGTCTGGGGCTCGCCGCGGATCTTGTCGAGCGCGGTCCAGTAGTCCCGGGTCGAGAGCTCCTGCTGGAGCACGGCGTCTACGCCCGGGTCCACGCCATCGCCCATCTTCCATTCTGCGGCGTAGCGAGCGCACAGCGTGAAGACGAGCTCTTCGTCCGTGCCAGCGCCAGATGTCGCCCAAGCAAGGCGCTGCACCCCTGAGAAGCTGCCGCTCGAGAGCACATCGCCGAGGAGGGACATGCGCTCGCTGGACAGGTCGGAGCGGAGCGCTTCCATCAGCGCGGGGTCCGCGAGGAGAGCGGGGCCGACGCCATCGCGAACAGCCGAATCCACCGCGTCGTAGATGAGCCGCTCGTCGGTGCCCCAGGCATCGATGGCCTGTCGGAACGCCGCTGAGGCGCTGTCGGCCGCGCCGCCGAGCATCTGCATGGCCCGCGCGTAGTCGCCTTCGGAGAGGTCTCCCTTGAGCGCGTCGAGCACGCCGTCCGGGTTGGAGGTGCGGATGAATTCGCGCTCGGACGTGGACAGCGCGGCCAGCACGGTCCAGATCGTCGAGTCGTCGGTGCCCATGCCGGTGGTGGCGGCGAGGAGGCGGGCGACGGCGGACTGGGTCTGGCCTTCCTGGGCGAGCATCGCGCTCGCGCCGTCGTGAAGCAGCCCTTCGGTCCCGAGCGCAGCCTCCTGCCGCGCCATGTAGGCCTCACGGTAGTCGGCGTCGAAGACGATGCGCTTCTGGTGAAGGGCGTCCCGGGCGAGCACCTGGGCCCGCCCCGAGAGCTCGCTGTCGATCAGGGCGTCGATGTCCGCGGGCAGGCGCGCGTACTCGCTGGCGGTGAGCGCGCCGATGGCGGCGATGAGACCGTCCTCATCGGTCCCCCAGCCGGCCATCGCGACGGCGATGCGATCGGCGTTGTCGAACGCGCCCGACAGCATGCGGCGGGCGCGCGTCCAGTCGCTCTCGCTCAGATCGCCCTGCAGGTGCTGGAGCAGCTTCGGCTGGGCGAGCACGAACGCCTTCTCCTCGGCCGAGGCAGCGGCAAGCACACGCCAGATCGTCTCCTCGTCCGTGCCCCAGCCCTCGGCAG
>CANKNP010000419.1 GCA_947483545.1 Deltaproteobacteria bacterium
ACGTGGAGGTCGTAGCCCGCACCGATGGTGTAGGACCCTCCGAGGTACAGGTCGCCCACCATCTTCTTACGCCAGTACTTGAACCCGCCGTCCAGCGCGGCCACGCCGGAGAGATCCGAGCCGTTGAGCGTGACGCCACCGCCGGGTGAGACGTACGGCTTGACCTTGACCTTGCCGATCTTGAAGGTCTTGAAGATCTTGCCATCGTTGTCGGTGGCACCTTCGCCGCTGACCTCGACGCCCCCGGCGATGGCAGGGTTGGAGAACAGGGCCAGGGTCAGGGCGAGGAGCATCGGCGATCCGGGAGAGAGGGGAGGGCCATGTAACTACCTCGGGACCGAGAGCCAGACGCCATCTGCCGAGGCGACCACGAGGCCCCGGTCGATCATCGGCTCGACCAGGTCGAGGAGTCGGTGCTCGCCGAGCGCGAGACGTCGGGCGAGCACGGGCACGGTCAGCGCGCCGCTGCGCAGGTTCTGGAGCACGCTCTGCGCGAGGGGCGTCAACGAAGAGGCCAGGATGGGCGTCAGGATGCCTTGCACCGCGCCAGGCAGCCCACCGGAGCGACGGTGAACGGTCTCGGCTCGGTGACGATCCAGGTCCAAGGCGTCGATCAGGAACGTGACCTCGTCGAGCGAGAGGGGAGGAGGCTGGATGTGGCGCGCTCCCCGCCGCGCGAGGGCCAGCATCGGCCGGTCCGACCGAACCAGGATGAGCGCCGAGGCCGGGGCGCGGAGCAGCTGGAGGAGCAGCTCCTCGCTCCCCACAGCACCCCCGTCCATCGCCAGCACGGCGGGCTCTTCCGTCGCAAGATCCTTCAAGATTGCGTCGCCATCCCCCGGTAGGATCACCCGAACGCCCTCTCTCCGCGACGCCGCGATCACCTCACGGATCAGCGCCTTTCTCCCGGAGCCCGTCGCACCGTGCAGCACGACCATCGAGCGCCCCCCGCCCATCAGGTCCACCAACGTGCGCCGGAGCAGATCCCGCGCCTTGCCCATCCCGACGAGCGGCGGGCGCATCCCGCTGAGCATCGACGCCCGGAGCTCCTCTGCCACGCGACCCGCCGAGGCCGGCCTTGCCTCAGGCCGGTGGGCGAGCAGTTGCAACACAAGATCCTCCAACGCCGAGGGGAGTCGTGGGCGAATCGACCCGGGCGGCTCGGGTAGCGTCGCGAGTGGGGCCCACGTCAACGTGGCGGGATCATCGCCGGGAAACGGTGGCCGCCGCGTGAGGAGCATGTAGAGCACGGCTCCGAGGCTCCACAGGTCCCCGGCCACCGTGGGCGGACCCGACCGGAGGCGCTCCGGCGCAGCGTAGCCCGGCGTCGCGCCCGTCTCCGAGGAGCGCCGCCCCTTGGTCGCGCTCCCCATGTCCACGAGCCGGGGCGTGTGATCCGCGGCGACGAGCACGTTCCCAGGCTTCACATCCCCGTGGACGTACCCAGCCTGGTGAACCGCCTCCAGGCCCTCCGCGAGCCGGGCGGCAAATTCGACGAGCTGCGTGAGCGGCTGGCCGGGCGCCCACTCCGCCGCCGTGCCATTGGGCGCGTGCTCCAGCGCGAGCCAGTCGCCATCGTCGTCGGAGGCCACGAGCCGGGCGATGGAGGGGTGCCGGAGCTGCCGCAGCAGCGCGATCTCCCGGCGCAGGTGGCCGGCCTGGTGCGCCACTTTCAGCGCAACCAGCCCCTCCGGCCCCTCGGCCAGCCAGACATGCGCGGTCGCGCCTCGGCCGAGCACCCGCAAGCGCTTGTAGGGATCCGCCATCACTCGTCCCAGACGCTGGCTTGCTCTTCGATGTCGTAGACACGGTCACGGAGCGCCTCGGCCTCAGCCTGCAGCTCCAGCGCTTTCACCTGGATGCGCTGCTCGATCTCGGGCCTGGCCTCGGGTGTCGCCGCCCGCCATTCGTCGATCCAACCCTCGATCTCCTCGGTGTGCGCAGCGAGCAGCGCTGCCTGGCGCCCCGCCTCCGCGGTCTGGCTCGCGAGCAACGCCGCGGGCGATCCGGCCGGGGCAGGGCCGGGCGGCCGGTAGCAGGCGATCACGAGCAGGAGGAGCACCCGCTGACTATATCCCCCGGATGCTGATCGACCCCGACTCGCTCGACGCGGTGGCCGTCTACCGGCTCATGACAAGCATGATCGTGCCTCGACCGATCGCTTGGGTCGGGACCCACGACGGGTCCGGATCGCCAACGGGCGACAACCTCGCGCCTTTCTCCTATTTCATGGGCGTCTCGTCGCGCCCGCCGCTTCTCGCGATCTCGGTCGCGCGGCTGAAGGGCGGGGGGCTGAAGCACACGGCGCGAAACATCCTCGCTACAAAGGAATTTTCCGTGAGCATTCCATCCGTCGCCGATTTGGATGCCATGCACGCGACGGGGGCGCCTTGGGAGCAGGCGGAGTTCGACGCCGTCGGGATCGTCCGGGCCCCAGGCGAGCGGATCCGCGCGCCCAGACCAGCCCAGGCGGCATGTACGCTCGAGTGCGTGTTGCACGAGGCGTTGGACCTGGGCAGCACCCATCTGATCATCGGGCGGGTGGTCATGTTTGTCGCGGCGGAGGGCGCGCTGCACAACGGCGCGGTGGACATCACCACATTGGCGCCGGTCGCTCGCTTGGGCGCGGATGCGTACGCGGCGTTGGGGGAGATCTTCGAGCGCGGCCGACGCACCGGTGGCGACGGGGGGTTGCCGAAGTGATGCGGGGACGAACGGTGGTCCTGCTTGGCATGACGACGCTGCTCGGGATTGGGGCGTACTACGCCCAGGTGGCCATGACCGCCGCCCAGGGTTGGAAGTGGTGTATGGAGGCGCCTTTGGACCGGCAGGGGGCGACCCTGCTCTTTCCACTTTGGACCGTCACGGGCATCGACGGACCGGACCGTTACCGAATCTCCAAGCTCGTGAAGGATGTGCCCATCGACGGTTCCAGCGAGGGAATGGCGGTGGGATCGACCGTCTCCGTCTCGGCCACCTTCGACTGGAACGGCGGATCGCCCATCGGACGGCAGACGGACGTCGAAATCCACCATTTGCGCGTCTGGAAGGAACGGCTCGGCGTGATCGGGTTTGTGGTTCTCGGCCTCCTATTGCCGATTTGTTTTCGACTCGGATCTGCGGACGGGCGCCGCTGGCTCGCCGAGCGAGGTGGCCCGTGGCCGACCTGATCACCCACACGTGCGCCGCCCTCCTCTGGAAGGTCGTGACCTGTCCACGCGTGGCCGGACCGTGGCCCCTCCCTCCGACCGTCGCGACCTTTGTATTGGGCACCTGCCTGCCGGATTTCATCGGTCGTGTCCCGGCGATGGGCCTGCTGATCCTACGTTGGACGTTCCCCGCGATCCCCGAGTGGAGCGTCTACATCTGGGGGCCGTTTCACATGCCGATCGGCATCGTGCTTTTCAGTTGGGTCGCGGCCCAGGCGTATCGAATCCCTGAGCGTTCGCTGGCCTTTCGACAGCTCGCGCTGGGTGGGTTGCTGCACCTGTTCGTGGACCTGCTCCAAACCCACCTCGGCGTTGGCTATCTGCTCCTGTTCCCATTCTCGATGTGGGATTTTGAATTCCGCCTCATCGGGAGCGAAGACACGGTTCGGATCGTCCCTGTGCTCCTGCCATTGACAGTATTGGCGTGTTGGAGGCGATGGGGCGGCTTGGGACCATCACTCGGCCGTACGCCCGGGCCGTGACACGCCGCTGCGAACCGGGCGGGCGGCGGCCTGCGCGCGGAACACCGGACGGTGGAACTACCCTTCTCCCGCTCTGCGGGAGAAGGTGGCCGCGTCTTCGCGGACGGATGAGGGCTCCCCGGGGATGTTGAAGCGCACCGTGCCCGAAGGCCGAGCCTGTGTGTCAGTAGGGGCGGCCCCCCGTGGCCGCCCAGCGTCAAGCCTAAAGCAACCGAACTGCCCGAGCGCGGCCAAGCTCTTCGAGTTCGGTTGCCCACAGCAACCGAACTGCCCGAGCGCGGCCAAGCTCTTCGAG
>CANKNP010000420.1 GCA_947483545.1 Deltaproteobacteria bacterium
CCAGCGCAGTGCCGATGCCCGCGAGCGCCACGCCCTCCCAGATCCCCGCCCGCCGCTTGTTCAGGATCTGCTGCTCACCGATCTCGTCGCCGGTGGTATCCGCGAATTCCAACGCGCCGAGGGCCCGACCCGCTCCCGATCGCACGGCCCATTCAACGTTGCTGGGGGCGCCCTCCCGACGGCTGATCGGCCCGCGGACGAGCGCCCGGGCAAGGTACTCGGGCTCAGTGCCCAGGGAGGGGTCTGCGATGGCGACCACCGGGACCGGGGTCGCCATCGCGTCAGCCGGCGCGTCCGTGGCGTGCATCCCCGCGTCGTCCACGAGGACGCCAAACCCAAACTCGGCACGACGAACGCCGTCCGGGACAGGGTTGGGCGCGCCGGTGCTCTTGATAGCCTCGACGGCGGCTTCGTCGAGGGAGGCGCTACCGGACGCGCGGGTAAGGAGGACCGCGAGAGTGCCATCCGGCCCAAAAGAGGCGACCGTGCGGACCGTGTAGGTCCCGGCCGTCAAGACCACGGTGTTGGGCAGCTCCCCGAGGAGCGCGAGCCATCGGGCCTGCACGAGCTCCCGGTAAGGCGCAAGCGGGTCTGCGGGGACGGCGACGGGGGCCGGTGCGAGCGCCGACGTGGGGTCAGGGGACTCGGCGAAGGCGAGCGCGGCGAGGAGGATCAGCACGCGGCGGGCGTATCAAGATCGCCGCGTGTCCTGCACCCCGACCTCCAGGATCGCCCGGTCGTTGGCCAGCGTGACGGTGAACACAAACGTGCCCCAAGTGAACCGCTCGCCGAGCACCGGCACATGCCCGAACCGCGTGAGCAAGAACCCCGCGATCGTCTCGTAATCCCCCGTCGGCATCACAAACCCGGTGATGGCCTGCAACTGCTCGCCTTCTACCCGGCCACTGGCCACCCACTCCCGCTCGCCGATCTTGCGCACCACCGGCCGGCGGCGGTCGAATTCGTCGTCGATATCCCCGACGATCTCCTCCAGAATATCCTCGATCGAGATGATCCCGACAGCACCTCCGTATTCGTCCACGGCGACGGCGAGCCGACGACGCTTGCGGCGCAGCTCCAAGAACAGTTCGTCCACCCGCTTGGTCTCGGGTACAAACGAGACCTCTTGCATCACCGTGCCGACGGGAGCGCTGCCGTCCGCCGCAAACAACAAATCGCTGTGCATCACCAAGCCGACGATGCGGTCGATGCGCTTGCGGAACACCGGCATCCGCGAATAGCCACCCTCCACCATCAAGGCGGCCGCTTCGTCACAGGTCGCTGTCTCCGGGATCCCGGCGACCTCGATGAGCGGCACCATCGCGTCTTGGACTTGGGTCTCGGAGAAGTGGAAGACCCGGAGGATCATCTCCTTTTCGTGCGCGTGAATGTCGGTCTTGTCGGCGCTGTGGAGCAGGAGCCGGATGTCCTCGCGCCGCACGGTGTGGGGCTTGGTGTCGCTGGATCCGAGAGCACGCATGATCGCCTTGGACAGCCACTCAACCACCCACAGCGGTAGGGTCAGGACCCAAGCGACAGCGGTCAACACCGGCGCGACCCGCGGGGCAAGCCAGGTGGCGTTCGCCCGATAGACGCTCTTCGGGAGTAGCTCCGCGAAGATCAAGGACATCGGGGTGTAGAGCAGGACAACGACGAACGGCGGCAGGTCTCCGATCGAATGCAGCAGATGGGCCGCCACCGTGGAACCCGCGATCAGCGAGAGGTTGGTGCCAATCAGGCAGGTCCCCACCAGGCGGGCGGGGTGCTCCAAAAGTTTCAACACCCGGATGGCCCCGACGTCGCCTTCGTCCGCGCGGCTCTTCAGCAACAGGCGGTCCGAGCTGGCGATCGCCATCTCCGAGCCGGAGAAGAACCCCTGGGTCAGGATCAACAGCGCGATCAGCAGGATCTCTCCGCTCATGCGCCCCCCTGCCCGCTGTCATCGTCCGACTCGGTCGTCACCGCCAACTTTCGGACCGTCAACTCCGTGATCCGGCGCCCGTCCAGGTTGGAGACATGAAAGCTGAGACGGTGCTTTCGGCCATCATCCGTCCACACCACCTCGTCGCCCTTCTGCGGCGCCGATCCCAACAAGTGCAGTACGAACCCCGCGAGCGTGGTGTAGTCCCCCTCGGGCATCTCGACGTCGAAGGCGTTGCCGAAGTCTTCGATGTCCATGCCCGCCTTCACGCTCCACACCTCGGGCTCGATCGTGGTGATGTCCCGCTCCTCGGCGTCATTCTCGTCCAACACCTCGCCGACCAGCTCGGTGAGCAAATCGTCCAGGGTGATGAGCCCCGTGATGGTGCCGTGCTCATCCACGACCATGGCGATGTGGTTCTTGCGCTGGCGAAACTCGCGGAGCAGATCCTGCGCGTGTTTGGTGGGCGGCACATAGAGCACAGGGTGCAGGAGCTTCTGGATCTGGCGAACGTGGGGCGTTCCCGCTCGGTCTTTTGCGGTGCTGCGGAGCTTCAGCAGGTCCTTCATCAAGAGCACGCCCACGACGTTGTCGGGGTTGCTCTGCCAGATCGGGATGCGGCTGTAGCGCTGGTCGCGGATCGCGACGAGGATGTCGGGCCACGGGGTCGAGATCGACAGACCGAAGATGTCCGGGCGGGGTGTCATCAGCCTCGAAACCGGGATCTCGCTGAACTCAAAGACGCGATGGATGATCTCCTGCTCCATCGGCTGAATCGTGCCGACCTCGGTGCCCTGGTCGATCAGCATGCGGAGCTGGTTCTCCTGGATGCTCTGGTCTTCGTCGGGCAACTTGATGCCTACGATGCGGAGCATTCCCTCGACGATGCCGGTCAGCGCCCAGCGCAACGGGCTCACGATCTCGGCCCAGAAATTCAACGGCCGGACAATCACCTGCGCGATGGCGCGGTTGTAGCGAAAGCCGAACGTTTGCGGCAGCACGTCGCCGCACAGGATCAAGAGCGGCGCGACGATGACGACGTTGAGCCAGGACGGGGCCGTCGGCGCCACGGTCAAGAGCACGGACGCGGTCAAGGTGGAGAGAGCGACGTTCGAGACCTCCATGCCGATGAGGATCGCGGCCAGCACCCGCCGAGGGCGATGCAGCAGGTGCGTGAGCAGCTCGCCGACCCGGCCATCTTCCTTGAGCGCCTGGCGGTCCACCTTCTGCAAGGAGAACAAGGCGCTCTCGGAGCCGGCGAAGAACGCGCAGGAGACCAGGAACGCGAGGATGAGAAGCAGCGTTGGGGCGATCTGCCCAGGATCGAGCACGACCCCTTCCCCGCCGCTCGCCCAGGCGGGCGCGGTGGGGCAAAGGACGGCGAGGGGAAGGGCCCACCGGAGGATCGAGGAAACGCGAGGTTCGGCTCGATGAAGCGGGTGAAGAGCGGGTCTGGCCAGTGCGTTCCGAGGAGGCGGGGCGATGCGCCGGGGACCGCCCGATACGCGCGGCGGAGGCCCCGGCGGCCACTGAACGGGACTCTACCGCATCGCTACCCAAAATGCGAAAACAACCCCCCCGGCCACTCCCCTCCCCTCAACCTCGCCCCTTCCCCAGGAACCAGGCACCCAATCCGCGTGATCCGAACCCCCGCCGCCGCTGCCACCGCCGCGACCTCCCCCCGCGAGCAAACCTGCGCCGTAAACAACAGCTCATAGTCCTCCCCGAACCCCACCCGCCAGTCCACCCGATCCACCCCGGGGATCGAATCCGCCTCGATCGCAGCACCAAGTCCCGATGCAGCGCACAGCCGCGAGAGATCCGCGTGCAGACCGTCGGACAAATCCATCATCGCGGTCGGGAGCCCGGCTTCGGCGAGCGTGACCGCGAAGCGCGTCGGCGGACGTGGACGGCGTAGGGCTGAACGTGCGGCGTCGGAAGGTGCGGAGGCGAAAAAACCCTCCGCGGCGAGCCCAAGTTGGCCGGTGACATACACGTCGTCGCCGGGCTGGCCGGTGCTGCGCAAGATGGGGCGGGCCG
>CANKNP010000421.1 GCA_947483545.1 Deltaproteobacteria bacterium
CCCTCCCAATCCCCACGATCCGCCCCACGATCGCCACCTCCCCCGCCCCCCCGACCTCTACCGCGAGGTCGCCCCCGGCCATCCCCACGACCAGCTTGCCGTCACACAGTCCGAGGGCGGTGACCACGCGTGCGACCGCCGATGCGCTCGAGCCGCTCGCCATCGTCTCGCCAGCACCCCGCTCCCAGATCCTGGCCTCGACCCGCTCTCGGTTCACGACTGTCGCGAATTGGACGTTGGTCCGCCCTGACACGCTGGCCTCGATCCGCGCGCCCACCGCACGCCAGTCGTCGGGCACGACAAGCGCCACACGGTGCGGGTTTCCGACATCGACAGGCCAGACGGTCAGGCCGCAGAGCTCCTGTGCGGCTCCCATTTGCGCGATCCCCATCTCCGCCCGCACAATGTCCCCCTCCCCCACCTCGACCTTCACCGCGCCGCCCAACGTTCCGACGGTGAATGACCGCGCGCCGGTGCGGCGGGACCACCAGAGCGCGTAGATCCGTACGCCGTTCCCGGACTTCTCGGCTTCGGAGCCGTCGGGGTTCCAGATGCGCACGGCGGTTTCGCAAGTCAGGGCTGCTCTCCCTGTTCCTCCCGGGGAGGTAGAGCAGCCCTCATCCGCCCACGAGTACACGGGCACCTTCTCCCGCTGAGCGGGAGAAGGGAAGAACCGACGGAATTCGGGGGGCTCGGCGCCGTCTCCCCCGACCGGCACCAACACCCCATCCGCCCCGACCCCCGTGTGTCGGTCACAGACTCGCCGCACCCAAGCGGCGTCCACCACGCTGGGATCGCCCTCCCAGACGAGGTAGTCGTTCCCGAGACCGTGGGCGCGGAAGAAGGTCCGAGCGGTCACCACAGCGGCAGGACGTACGCCTTGCCCGCGGCCAGAGTGGTCCCATCGTCCCATTCGTCGGCGCCTGCGGCGAAGTCGAGGAGCCCGTCGTCATCGATGTCGTAGACGTTGGAGAGGCTGGATCCGAAGCCGTCGCTGGAGGCCTCGCCGCGCCAGCTCCCGTACGCGGACTCGGACGCGATCAGCACGCCGCCGCTTTGCACCTGCTTGCCCGTCAGCGCGTAGACCACGCCCGCCGTTCCGGCCGTTGGCGCGCCCACAAGCAGCCCGTCGATTGTGCTTCGGTTGATGTCGCCCAGAGACACGGCCGTGCCACAACCCCCGTCCCCTTCGATCCGGGTGTCGGCGGCTTCGACGCTGATGCTGCCGGTCATTGTCCTCGCGAAGAACACCGCGACCATTCCCCCGTTCGTCTCCCCGCCGTCGTAGCCGGGGACCCCGACCGCCAGGTCCAGGAGCCCGTCGCCGTCCACGTCGGCCATCGCCAGCGTACCCGGCGTGCCGACCCCGTCGCCGCTCGCGACGCCGTAGATCTGGGCGCTGTCGACGGAGGTCACCGTACTGGTCGAGAACGCGGCGACAGAGTCCGGATCGACGAGCCAACAGCCGCCGGCAGAGGTGGTCGCGCGGCTGACGTCCCACTCGGTCGCACAGGCGACGACGTCATCATCGCCGTCGCCATCGACGTCGCCGGTGACGATCGCGGAGCCGAACTCGTCCCCGCTGGCGGTCCCCCGAACCGTCGCCGTGGCATCCGAATCGTCGTTCAGGTAGCCGTCATACCAGTAGAAGTACGACGCGAGGTAGACGAAGACCGAGCCGCGGCTGGAAGACTTGCCCACCCCGCCCACGAGGATGTCCACAGCCCCGTCCCCGTCCACGTCCCCCGTGGCCACCTCGGCGCCGAAGGCTTCGCTCCCGGAGGTCCCGATGAGCTTCACCTGGGAGAGGTCGTCGATGTTCTCATCGCCGGTCTGCCAACTGTCGTCGCTGTAGGTGTCGAAGATGTAGACGGCCCCGGCGCCGATGGCACCGTCGTCGTCCCCGGCGGCGCCCACGACGAACTCAATCTCGCCGCTGTCGTAGTCGAGGTCGCCGAGCGAGCCCAGCCCGGTGCCGAGCCCATCGAAGGCGCTCTCCCCGTAGATGTGCAGATACCCGTCGGTCACGTCCACCTCGGTGCCGCGGTCGCCCAGGTCATGCCAGGCCAGCGCCCCTGCGTCGGTGTCCCCCACATCGTCGGTTGGTACGCCGAAGATCAGCTCGGCGTCGCCATTTCCGTCCACGTCGTCGAACATTCGCGGGGCCGTCGCACCGAGCGCGTGGCTCGTGGAGGTGCCGATCACGGTCCAGTCGCTCACGTCCACGGCGTCCATGTCATCGGGCATGCCGTCGCAGTCGTTGTCGATCGCGTCGTAGGCGATCTCGGCAGCGCCAGGGTTGGTCGTCGTCGCCGCGTCATCGCAGTCTGTGGCGTCGGCGACAAAGCCGGAGGGCGCAACGCAGCTCACGACGCTGACGGCGCTGTTGCCGTAGCCATCGCCGTCGTTGTCCTCGTACCAGGTCGCGCTGATGTCGTCTGTCAGGCCGTCACAGTCGTTGTCCAGGCCGTCACAGATCTCGATCGCCGCGACGTTCACCGCGCTCTCGGTGTCGTCGCAGTCCAACGTGCCGACGTCGAAACCGTCGCCATCCTGGTCAAAGTCGCCGTCGCCCGCGCAGTCCGAATCGACACCGTCGTACCAGGTCTCGGCCGCGCCGGGGTTCGCGTCGGGGTCCAGATCGTCGCAGTCCTCGCCCCCGAAGATGGCATCGTCGTAGCCGTCGCCGTCCTGGTCGTAGTCGGAGCCGCCAGAGCAGTCCCGGTCCACGCCGTCGTACCAGGTCTCGATCGCCCCCGGGCTGATCGCCGAGACGAGATCATTACAATCATCGCCACCCCAAGCATCGGAGTCGTAGCCGTCTTTGTCCTGGTCGTAGTCCGACAGTCCGTCACAGTCGGCGTCCAGGCCGTCGTACCAGGTCTCAGGGGCACCGAAGTAGACGGTCGGGTCCAGATCGTCACAGTCATTCCCGGCGTAGTCGGCGCTCACATTGCCGTCGCCGTCTTGATCGTAGTCGGAGCCGCCGCTGCAGTCCTGGTCGGCGCCGTCGTACCAGATCTCCGCGGCGCCCGGGTTCACGGCTGCATTGCCATCGTTACAGTCATCGCCGCCGTAGCTGACACTGTCATAGCCATCGCCATCCGCGTCGTTGTCGGACGCGCCGTCGCAGTTCTTGTCCACGCCATCGTAGGGTGCGTCGGTCGCTCCGGGATGTGTGGCGGCGGCCGTGTCGTCGCAGTCGTCGCCGCCGGACGTGTCCACGTCGTAGCCATCGCCGTCCTGGTCGTAGTCGTTGTCGCCGGCGCAATCTGAGTCGATGCCGTCGTACCAGATCTCGTCGGCGGCGGGAGAGATGTCGGCGTCGGTGTCGTCGCAGTCACCGGTCGCCTCGGAGAACCCGTCGCCATCGCTGTCGGTCGTCTCGGGGGTCTCGTCGACGAGGCCGTCACAGTCGTCGTCGATGCCGTTGTCTTCGGTCTCCAGGTTGCCAACATACGCCTCGGCGTTGTCGTCGTCACAATCATCGCCGCCGTAGGTCTCACTGTCGTGTCCATCGCCATCGGCGTCGTTGTCCGAGCGGCCGTCGCAGTCCTGATCGAGGTCGTCGTACCAGGTCTCTTCGGCGCCCGGGTGGACGTCGGCGTTCTCGTCGTTGCAGTCATCGCCGCCGTAGTCGTCGGAGTCGTGGCCATCGCCGTCGGCGTCGAAGTCGGAGGTCTCGGAGCAGTCGCTGTCGACGTCGTCATATGGCTCGTCGGGCGCGCCCGGGTAGGTGGTCGCGATCTCGTCGTCACAGTCATCGCCGAGCACGTAACCATCGCCGTCCTCGTCGATGGACACACTCACGGTGAGGGGGATGGTGACCGAGAGTTGGTCGGGGTCGTTGGTCACCAAGACAAGGGTGCCCCCGTAGGTGCCCATCTCGCTTGCGGAGAAGCTCACGGTCAGGACCACCGAGTCGCCGGGCTCCAAGGAGGCCTGGGTCACGTCCACC
>CANKNP010000422.1 GCA_947483545.1 Deltaproteobacteria bacterium
GGCCTCTCGATCTCGACCGTCAACGATTGGGACGCGGCCTGGTCCGGCGTGGATCGTACGCACGCCATCGGCATGGTCGGCGTACGGGACGCGTGGATCTCCGACGTGAAGAGCTGGGAATCCCCGCTGTCCACCGATGGGCTCGGCAAACACCTGATGAGCGGCGGGGTCATCGTGCAGGACAGCCGGAGGGTGACGGTCCGCGACTGCGACTTGGAAAAATCCCAAAATCGCGGGGACAACGGAAACGGCTACCTCTACGAGATCATGCGGTCGAACGAGGTCTTGACCGTGGACAGCATCGCGCGGGACGGGCGACACAATTTCATCCAAAACTGGGACTTTGGCACCAGCGGCTGCGTCTGGCTGCGCACAGAGAGCACGGGGAGCCGCTCCTACCTCGCGGATTGGGACCCGATCGGGTACGCGTCCTACAGCGAATTCCACCATTCGCTGGCGATGGCCAATTTGATCGACCAAAGCGTCGCGACGGACGGTTGGCAGGGTGTCAACCGGCAAGACGAGAGCTCGGGCGCCGGCCACAGCGCCACGCAAAACGTCTGGTGGAACACCTCCGGCGGCGGCTACCTGCGGTCCCTGCAATACGGCGACGGCTACATCATCGGCACCGATGGCATGGACATCCACGTCGATCCGGCCGAGTGGGACTGGAACAACTCGGGCGAGGGCACTGAGCCGGAGGACTGGACGGAAGGGCTCGACGCCGCCGCGACGCTCGAGCCGGCGTCCCTTTACGACGATCAGCTGGCGAGGCGGATGGGAGGGTAGGGGGCGGCTCGACCCCGGGGATCGGGGTTGAAAGCCGGCCGTGGAACGCCGCTTCGCATCGGCGGGGTGAAGGGCGCCACAGAGGCTGCCCCCGTCTTCCCCTTCTCCCTCCGGGAGACGGTGCCGCCGTACCCGGCGGCGGGCGCCGCCTTCACCACTCCGCCAGCGGCGCCCGCGCCGCCTTCAGCACCCCGCTCCGCTCCAACCCCAGCGGCGACCAGCCGAATCCACAGCGCGCTCGAACTCTGGCGGCGTCGGCGATCGGCAAGCAAGGCGGGCGGATCGTCCGCGCAGCCATTATCATCCGCCCATGCGTCGCCCCCTCTTCTCCCCCGCCCCGCTCTGGCCCGCCCTCCTCCTGGCGTGCAGCCCCAGCTTTCAGGACGCGGACAGTTTTGGACCCAGCGAGCTGCCCCAGGATTCGATCCCTGTGGATTCCGACACCGACACGGATTCCGATACCGATTCCGACACCGACACGGATTCCGATACCGATTCCGACACCGACTCCGACTCCGACTCCGACACCCAAATCGACTCGGACTCCGACACCCAAATCGACTCGGATTCGGGCGGGGACTCCGACACCTCCCCGGACTCCGACACCGACACGGAGATCGACACAGCGGCCACCGACACCGACGGGGATGGCTACACCGATGATGTCGATTGTGATCCCAACGATCCGAGCGTTCACCCCAACGCGCCGGAGATTTGGTACGACGGCGTGGATTCAGACTGCGAGGGCGATGACGACTACGACCAGGACCGCGACGGGGACCGCGCGATCGCCTCCGGCGGCACCGATTGCGACGACACCGACGCGGCGATCTACGGGACCGCATCCGACGCGTGGTACGACGGCATCGACAGCGATTGCGGCGGCGAGGACGATTACGATCAGGACGGCGACGGGTACGACGATCCCTCCGGCGGGGGCGCCGACTGCGACGATGTCAACGCTTCGGTGAACCCCGAGGTCGTCGAGCTCCTGGGAGATGGCCTCGACAACGATTGCAGCGGGGCCAGCGACGTCCCCGCCTTCGTCACGCTCGCGACCTATTCCGGCGCCGGGCTTCAGGGCCCTCGGATCGCCGAGACCACCGATGAGGTGCTCATCACCTTGCTCGCCGACAGCCTGGTCGATGGTGCCAGCGTGTACAACACGGCCACGCTGACCTCGTCGTTGGACGTGGCGGACACCGCTGGGGGCATCACCGCCGCGCTGGTCCGAGAGTGGGGTTCGTCCTGGTCCTTCGATTCGGGCTTGGATTTCTGGGCGGATGACGACAACTGGGTGTGGGCGTTTGGGATTCACAATGGTTCGACGCTGCGCTACCTCGCCGGCGAGACCTACAAGGTCGCCACCCGCACGTCAGGCGCGTCTGGGATTCCCCGCACCACGACACAGGCCTTCGATGACGTGGAGTTGGAGGTGGACACCGACGGCACGCTCCACATCGTCGGCTGCGATTTGGGGTTGGGCGTGCTCACATGGATTCACGCGGCGGTGGAGGAGATCTACTTGGGCGGCGGGGTCGTGGCGGACGACATCACCGGGTTTGACAGCGATGCCTGCGTGCCCTCCCTCCCGGATCGCCAGATCTTCACCAGCCGGCGCACCTCCAGCTACATCCAACTCGCGGATTACAACGACAGCAGCGGGCTTCGGGACGCCGGGAGCAGCGGGACCTGGACCATCTACGACATGGAGACCGCGACGCTCGGCCCGAGCCACGTGTTTGTGGCGGCGCAGGGGGCGTCGGGCGCCTACGTCGATGACGACGGCACCACCGCCAGCTTCGCGGTCACCAACGCGGACCAGATCGACGTCACGGGTTCGGGGGACGGCACGTTGTACATCGCGGTCACCGACGGCAGCGCGACCGCCTGGCTCTACTGGGGCGCGGTCTCCACTGGCTTCTCTTCGGTTGAGCTCGTGACGGACCTCGCCCGGGTCGATGACATCGCGATCCACCTGACCGCCAGCGATGAGCTTGTGATCGCGGCGCGCGGGAGCGAGGACGTGACCTATGGGGTGATGCGGACGCGGTGAGGGCCATGATATTCCCCCGCATGCTCCTCCTGTCCACGCTGGCCCTGTCCCTCCCCGCCCACGCGGCCCCCGCGACCTGCGCCCGCACCTTCAACACGGGCGAGATCGTGGCCGCAGCGACCGAGGCGGAGACCGCCTTCATGTCGATGGAGGCGACCGCGTTCAGCACCGCGCGCGACGCGATGGAAGCCCGCCTGACCTGCACCGCGGACGTGCTCGGGGGGCGAGCATCGCGCGGGTGCACCGCGTCGAAGCCCTCGCGGCGTTCCTCGACCAGGACACCGCTCGGTTACCGTTCGCCGTCGCCGGCATTTTCGCAGCGGACCCAGGGCACCAGATCCCGACCGCGCTGCTCCCAGACGGCCACCCGATCCGGCTCGCGATCCCCAACGCCGCCGCGGTGCTGCGCGCCGACCCTGGCCTGGCGCTCCCCGCGCTGGGCAAAGGCGCAATCGAGGTGGACGGTGCCGTCGCCGAGCGTGCGCCCACCCGCAGATCCGCGGTGATGCAGCAGCGTGGGCCGAAGGGGGAGCTGCTGGCGACCCACTACCGCTGGCCCGACGAGCGGGGATTCGACTGGGTGGTGGGGGAGAGCGCGAAGGTGAGCAGCCGAGAGGTCAAACCCGCCAAGTCCACGACCGAGCGCACGGGGCACAGGGCGCCGATGTTGGTGTTGACGGCCGCGTCGCTCGCCGGGTCTGGCGTGCTCTACGCCATCGCGGCCAGCGGCTACAAGAATTTCGAGGACGAACCGGTGCTCACCACCGGCACGAGCGTAGACGAGCGGGAGGCGTATCGCGACGATCTGGAGACGATGCAAGCGCGGAACAACCCGCTTGCCATCGGGTGTTACGCGGCGGGGGGCGTGGGTCTGATCCTGGGGGTGGTGACGATCGCGACGTGGTGAGGAGGCTTTAGGCTGTAGGCTGCAGGCCAGAGGAAGGGAGGGCCTCCCGATCCGCCATTCTCAGGTCACAAACCACTGCGCCCACATCGCCGCGATGGCGACCTGGCAGAGCCACAGGGGCACCCCGACGCGCAATCGACTGCCCGTGAGCAGCAGCAACGGGAGGCCCCCCCCCACGGCGATGCCGAC
>CANKNP010000423.1 GCA_947483545.1 Deltaproteobacteria bacterium
CGGTGCGCGTCGCGGTCACGCTCGGCTTCGAAGATAGGCTGTTGGCCGAGGTGATGACGGGCGTGGTCGCGGGGAATCAGGTCGTGGTGGTCGGGAACGACGCGCTGCGAGACGGTGCGCGGGTTCGGCTCCCCGGAGACCCGACGGTCGCCGACGCGAAGAAGGCGAAGGACGAAGCCGAAGCGGAAGCGACGGCAAAAGACGCCGCGAAGACCGAGTAGTGCGTAGTCCCGGGCTGACGACAGCACCCGTCTTCCCCTTCTCCCTCCGGGAGAAGGTGCCGTCGTACTCGGCGGCGGATGAGGGCTCCCCGGCGATCCTGAAAGGCCCTCATCCGTCCGCGAAGACGCGGGCACCTTCTCCCGCCAAGCGGGAGAAGGGTAGAACACGTCGCCAGGGCGTCGGCGCCGCAGCCGCTGAGGCCCACTAAGTGTCGTTTTACCGGTGGATCGTCGGGCACCCCATCGCGGTCTTCATGGTCACCACCGCGGTGATGGTGTTCGGGCTCGTCAGCTACGCGCAGCTCCCGCTCACGCTGATGCCGGACATCAGCTACCCGACCCTGACGGTGCGCACCGAGTACGCGGGCGCGGCGCCTGAGGAGGTCGAGAGCCAGATCAGCCGGCCCATCGAAGAGGCGCTCTCGACGGTCGAGGGGCTGGTCGAGATCGAGAGCCGCTCCCGCGCAGGGGTGAGCGACGTGGTGCTGGAGTTCGACTGGGAAGTCGGCATGAACAGCGCCGTCCAGGACGTGCGTGAGCGCTTGCAGACCACGCCGGTGCCGGAGGGTGCCGAACGCCCGCTGATCCTGCGGTATGACCCCAGCCTGGATCCCATCTTGCGGATCGCGCTGTCGGCGCACCCGAAGAAAGGGGAGGAACCTCGCAGCTTGTTGGAGGTCCGCGAGTACGCGGAGAAGGAGCTCAAACGCGCGTTGGAGACCCTGCCGGGGGTCGCGGCGGTCACGGTGCGCGGGGGGTTGGAGCGGCGCATCTTCGTCGAGCCGCACGAGGACTGGCTGCGGGCGCGAGGCATCACGCTCGCGCAGTTGGCGAGCACCCTGGCGTCGGAGAACGTCAACCTGGCGGGGGGCATCGTCCGGGAGGGGCAGAACGAGTACCTGATCCGGACGTTGAACGAGCTGAAGACCCTCGATGACGTGCGCGCCCTGGGGATCAGACGCCTGGACGGTACGACGGTGCCGGTCGGCGATGTCGCGACGGTGCGCGAGGGTACAGCGGATCGCGAGGTGCTGGCGAGGCTGGACGGCGAAGAGGCGGTCGAGGTCGAGGTGTACAAGGAGGCCGACGCGAACATCGTCACCACGGCGAGGGGCGTGAAGGCCGCGCTGGAGGGCGGGCTGTCCAAGGACTCGGGGCTTCGAACCCGCGTTCTGGACGACCAGGCCCGGTTCATCGAGGCGGCGCTCTCGGATCTGGTCACCAACGGCGTGCTCGGCGGCCTGCTCGCGGTGCTCGTCACCTTCGTATTCCTGCGCGACTGGCTCACGACCGCGATCATCTCGACCGCCATCCCGATCTGCCTCGTGGTCACCTACGCCGTGATGTATGTGGGCGGGACCTCGCTCAACCTCATGAGCTTGGGAGGGCTCGCGCTGGGCGTGAGCATGGTCATCGACTCGGGCACGGTGGTCTTGGAGAACATCCAGAACCACATCGACAAGGGCAAGACCCGCGCGGAGGCGGCGGTCGCTGGATCCAGCGAGGTGGCAACTGCGGTGTTTGCCAGCGTGCTTACGGGCATGGCGGTGTTCTTCCCCATCGTGTTTGTGGAGGGCATCGCCGGGCAGATCTTCGGGGATCTGGCGCTCACCGTGGTGTTCTCGCTCGCGGCGAGCCTCGCCGTCGCGCTGTTGTTCATCCCGATGCTCGCAGCCCTGCAATTTTCGGCGGGCACGCCTCCTGAACGCGCCCGCGACATCCTCGTCGGCGGGGCCTCCACGCTGCGGCAGGAGTGGTCCGGTTCGCGGTGGTTCTGGCGGCCCTGGGTACTCTGCCTGTGGCTCACGGAGACCAGCCTGCGCTTCTGCGCCCAGGTGTTCGTGATCAGCACGGCGTGGGTGCTGCGCGCGATCTTCTGGGTGGTCTCCAAGATCTGGCGGGTGTTCGACCGGGTCACCCTCGTCGGCGCCGACGTGTTCCTGGCCGGGTATGGCCGCGCTGAGGGCGTCTTCGCCCGGTTTCTGGCCGCCGCGCTCGCCCGCCCCGCCGCCGTGATCGTCGGCGCCTTCGTCTGCTTCGCCCTCTCCGTCGCCGCCTTCCGCACGGTCGGCTCCGAGCTCATCCCCGAGGTCCACCAGGGCCGCTTCACTGTGCACGCCGCCCTCCCCGTCGGCACGCCCCTGGCGCGCACGAGCGGCCTGCTGACGGAGTTTGAGCGCCGCGTCCGCGCCCTGCCCGATGTCGAGAGCGTCTACAGCGTCGTCGGCGTCGAGCGGAGCGCATCGTCCAGCGCGGAGGAGGGCGAGCACACCGCCCGCGTGCTCGTCGAGATCCTCTCCACCGACGACCTCGAGATCCGCGAGGACACGCTCATGGACGCGATCCGCGCCATCGGCGACGACTTCGACGGCATGGTCCTGCGCTTCCAACGGCCCGCGCTGTTCAGCTTCCGCACGCCCATCGAGGTCGTGCTCTACGGGCTCGATCTCAAAACCCTGCGATCCGCCTCCGACACAGCCCACACCGCGATCTCCGACATCCCCGGCCTCGCGGACGTGCGCACCTCGCTCTCGGCCGGCTACCCCGAGGTCCAGGTCCGGTACAACCGCGCCCGCCTCGACAGCATGGGCCTCGCCGTGGGCCAGGTCGCCGAGACCGTCCGCCAGAAGGTCCAGGGCGAGGACGCGACGCGGATCTCCGACGGCGAGCGCCGGGTGGACCTGACCGTCCGACTCGACGAGGGAGACCGCGACTCGGTCGGCGCGCTTGGCGCGATCAACGTCAACCCTCGCCTGGATCCGCCCATCCGCTTGGACTCCGTCGCCGAGCTGGTCGAGAGCATCGGCCCGTCCGAGATCCGTCGCATCGATCAACGCCGCGCCGTCGTGCTCTCCGCCGCCCTCACCGACTTCGACCTCTCCGGCGCGGCGGCCCGCGTGGAGCAGGCCCTCGACCGCGCCGGTTTGCCCCCGGGCATCGAGATCGAGATGGCCGGCCAGAACCGCGAGATGGACCGCTCCCTCGCGTCGCTCTCCCTCGCGCTCGCCCTCGCCGTGTTCCTCGTCTACGTCATCATGGCGAGCACTTTTGAGTCGGTCCGGGACCCGTTCATCATCCTGTTCTCCGTGCCGCTCGCGCTCGTGGGGGTGTCCTTCGGCTTGCTGGTGACCGGCACGCCGGTCAGCGTCGTCGTGTTCATCGGCCTGATCGTGCTGGCCGGTGTCGTGGTAGCGAACGCCATCGTGCTGGTGGACGCGATCAATCGAATCCGGGACGAGGGTGTCGAACTGAACGAGGCGATCCAACAGGCCGCTGCGCTGCGACTCCGGCCGATCTTGATCACCGCGCTCAACTCGGTGCTGGGTCTGTTGCCCCTCGCATTTGGGTACGGCGAAGGCGCCGAGATGCAACGACCGATGGCCATCACCATTATTTTCGGGTTGGCCAGCTCGACGGTTTTGACGCTCGTGGTGGTGCCGGTGGTGTATCGGATGGTTTCGGGGCGGCGGGCTAGCAGCGTTCGGGGAAACGTGGTTAGCGGCATTTGACCTCCCTCCCCAGCGGCGGATTTCGGGGGTTCTCCCCTTCTCCCGCTTGCGGGAGAAGGTGCCCGTGTACTCGCGGGCGGATGAGGGCCGCTCAACATCCGCGGGGAGCCACCATCCGGCGCCGAAGACGGCGCCACCTTCTCCCGGGGGGAGAAGGGGAGAAGCGTACTTCTCGTCCTAAGTCACTGGAAGGACCTGACCCGGA
>CANKNP010000424.1 GCA_947483545.1 Deltaproteobacteria bacterium
CCAGCGCATCCCTTTATCTATCGCCCCTGCAGGCGGAGCGCCTCTCGCGGCTCAAGGCGGAATGGGAGGCGGCGGTGGCGCGAGCTGAGCTGTGCCGAGAACGGTTCGAGCGCGAGGCTTCAAGCGTAGCCCGTGCTCATGGTCTGGTCGGCGCATTCACGCTCAACGTTGCCACGGGCGAGCTCGTTCGCGAACCCGTGGTGACATCTACCTAAGACTCAGTTGAACACAAGTAAGCGGAGTGAACAAACGTGGCTGACCTGACTGCTCAGAGTGGCGCCCCCACAGTGACTTTCGATGACACGTCGATAGGCGGGGTGGATTGGCGCATCCGTGTTGATCCCAACGACCAGTTCACGGTCCAGCGGTACGCAACGGTGCTCGGGGTGTGGAATAGCAAGTTCACCCTTACTTCAGGTGATGCGACGTTTCATGTGCCGGTGATCCTGAGCCAATCGTCACCGACGCTCACCTTCGCCGACACCGACGCCGCTGATCAGGACTACCGTGTGAAGGTTGATGGCGATGGGTTCTCAATCGACCAGTCGGACAGCGCCAAAACCACCTTCGAGCCTGCACTGCAAGTCGATCCGAGTCGGTTCGTGAGTGCGGCGGCCGGCTTTCAGGCGGGGCACGATGCGTCTACCTCGTCGCACGTGATCTGCTGGAAGCGGGGATCCCGGGGCTTGGGTGCCGGCGAGGTGGCCAACGGCTACTTCGACTACGAACTCACGGACAACAATCCCGCCGAGTGGGTCGGGAAGACGATCGGCGCAACAGTGATGATGGCCGACACCGGAACCCCCAGTACCTTCCAGTCGACGAGTTGGAAGGCCGGGACTGCCGCTGGCACACTAAGCGTTCAGGTGATTCACGGCGGCGGCGTGTACGGCGGCGACATTGTCCGGGTCACCTTCGACACGACTTATTACGCGGCCACGAGCGTCTGGCACATCCTGGCTTTTTACACCCCCTGACCCGGCGGTCCCATGCTCATCCTCCTCTTGCTCCCCAGCGCCCTCGCGGCCACCTGGGTGGTGGATCCGGCAGGCGGCGATTTTGCGACCCTGGCGGCCGCGGTCGAGGCCGCCGTGGACGGGGACGTGCTCTCCCTGGCGGCGGGCACGTTTGCCGAGGATGTTGCGCTCGGGGGCAAGTCGCTGAGCCTCCAGGGCGCCGGCCGTGGGCTCACGGTGATCGAAGGCTCGGTTCTGGCGATCGACGCGCTGGGGTCGGCGTCGCTGTCGTTGTCCGACCTGACCCTCTCCGGTGCGGCGCGGGCGGTCGACGCCGATGGGGATGTGGAGCTTGAGGACGTGGACATCACCGAGGTGGGAAGGGAAGATGTAGAAGGGAGCGCGCTGCGGCTCACGGGAGGAAGCTTGCGTTGGTCGGGCGGCGGCGTGGATCAGAGCGTGGCGTTCCGGGGCGCGATCTTCGCGGTCGAGGCCACCGTCGATTTGGTCGATGTCAGCTTCAGTCGCGCGGAAGGCGAATCAGGCGCGGCGCTGTGGATGGAGGGCGGTTCGCTCAACGCGGCGGGGGTGACCTTTGCCGCGAACTTCGCGCTCGGCTCCGGGGGGTGTATCTACGCCACGGGCGCGGCGCTTTCCCTGGTAGACAGCACCTTCTCCGGTTGTGTCGCCGGGAGCGTGGGGGGTGCGGTACGGCTGGCGGGCGGGAGCCTGGAACTGCAGGGCGCCGAGTTCGCCCAGAACGTCGGCCCCGGCGCGGTGGACGTGTACACCACCGAAGCCAGCGTGACCGTGAACGACACTCGCTTCGAGTCCCCGTCGCTGACGCCCGGCGCTGCGGGTGAGTACTGCGAAGAGAACACCGCCTCGGCCCTGTTCGACCTCGGCGGCCACGACGCGACTCTCACCGGCATCACCACGTGGCTGGGCGACGGCACCGCGCTCGAACAGTTCTGCCCGCGTGCGATCGACGTACGCGACGGCGGCTCGGTCACCCTCGGCGACTACACCGACGAGACCCCGCTCAACCCCGACGCGACCGACGTCTGGGGTGCGTTCACGGCGACCGGCGCCCACGTCACGCTTTCGGGTACGGTGTCCGAAGCAGGCGGCCACTTCGGGGTGTACAGCCCCGATCTCTCGGTCGGGCCGGTGGAGTGGTTGGGCGCCGGGCGGTTGACCGTGCGCGGCGCGGGCTCCGTGCACGACCTCCACGCCGTAGGCCTGAGCCACCTCTACCTCTATGGCGACGAGGGCGCGCTCACCGTCGCCGGTCTGGACGCCGAGGTCAAGGTGTTGAGGGTGCAACAAGCGGTTTCGCTCGAAACCACCCGCCTCGAATGCGACCACGGGCTGATCTTTGCCGGAGGCGGCAACGCGGATGACTCGATTCGGATGGTCGACAGCCGCGTCGCCGGCTGTGCCGTGGTGGCAGACGCGGCCGACCTCACCCTGGAAGGGTTCGTGAGCACGGGGTCGTCGCGCCCGGGCGAGTCCGGCGGTGCGCTCGAAGTCCTGGGCGGAAATGTGTACGTTCACCAGGGTTGGTTTGGGGACAACGAGGCGGAGCGGGGTGGGGCGGTCGCCGTCGCCGGCGGAAGCGCTACCCTCGAAGCGAGTGTTTTTTTCGGCAACTCGGCTGACGAGGGCGGGGCCTTGTGGATCAGCGGTGGCGCGCTGACGGTCGCCGGGGTGGTCCTGCAGGAGAATTTGGGCGGCGGCCTGTATGTGGCGGGTGGGTTCCCGAGCCTTCGCCAGGTCACGGCGGTGGGCAACGAAGGGGAAGCCCAGATCTTCGCGGACAGCGGCTCGATGGAGCTTCGGGACGTGATCGCGGCCGGTTCGCCGGACGCGGGCTTCGCGGCCACCGGGAGCGCGGCGGCGGCCACAGCGGTGCTCGCCTACAACGACGTGTGGGACAACGCCGCGGGCGGGTACGCTGGCAGCCTGACCGACCTCACGGGGACCGAGGGAAACCTGGCCGCCGACCCTCAGTTCGTGGCCTACACTCGCGACGGCGTGCTTCGCGGCGACGACCTCCACCTCCAGCCCGGATCGCCCTGCATCGACGCGGGCGTGCCCGAGTGGACCGACGCCGATGGCTCACGTGTTGACATCGGCGCGTTCGGCGGCGAGTGGGGCGCGCAGATCGACTACGACGGCGATGGCATCCTCGCGGTGGCCGGGGATTGTGACGATAGCGACGCCCTTGTTCACCCCGAGGCGGTCGAGGTTTTGGGAGATGGCATCGATCAGGACTGCGATGGCGCGGACAGCCCTGGCGGCGACACAGGTGACACCGGCACCGGCGATGACTCGGGAGAGGAGCCCGGAGACACCGCGGAGACGGGCGAGACAGCCAGCCCCACGAACGACGGCGACGACCCCGACCCGCGCGGATGCGGCTGCACCCACGGCGCGGTGCCGGGCGCCGGCGCGATGCTGCTCGGCGCGCTCACGCTCCTCGGCACGCGGCGTGGTGGCGGGCGCACTCGCGGCTGACAGGAACACCGGTCAACGCTACATTTTTCCCACCGGATTCGGATTGGCCGGCATCTCCCCGAATTGCCCAACCTTGCGACGGCGCCCGCCGCCTGCGATGGGAGGGTCGGTCTGGAACGGAAGTGGTGACCTTGGGGATTCACGATCCACTTGGGTAGGTCCAGCCGCCCCCTGCTTGACTCCGCCCCAGCCGGTGAGGGTGAACCCCCGCCATACCCCCGGAGGCGTCGGCTTGTGGCCGATGTGACAATCGGGGCAGGAGGCCCAGATGTCGACGAAGGGTTGTGGCCGGCGGGTTCGGATTGAAGCCGCACCTCGTGGACCGGGTGATTCCGCAGGTGGCGACGCGGCAGTGGGTGCTGACCGTGCCCTGGCGACGACGGTGGCTCCTGGCGCGGCGCTCCGACCTCGCGGACGGCGTGCTGCGGGTTTCACTGCGGGCGATCGGGCGGTGGTAC
>CANKNP010000425.1 GCA_947483545.1 Deltaproteobacteria bacterium
AGGCCACCGGAGTCTCGGACGCTGTCCTACCCTTCTCCCCCCGGGAGAAGGTGCCGCCGTAGTCGGCGGCGGATGAGGGCTCCCCGGCGATCTCGAAGGCCGCCCGGGCGGGGAAATCCTCCGTAGGGGCGGCCCCCCGTGGCCGCCCGGGGTCAACCGGACGCCGATCGAACATAACTGAGGGGCTCAGAATTGTGCTAGGCCGAGCCCCAGGAGATGGCGACCCGCGACGGCGGATCCCGGGGCGGGGGCGCCGGGTGTGAAGCGGCGTTTCACGGCCCGGGGCGAACTCCGGGACGCTCACCCGCCCGCCCGATTCGGCCCGCGGAGCAAGGCCACGAGGGCCTCGACGCCCCGCGTCGCGACGTCGCCATCGGCGTGCTCGACCATCACGCGCACGATGGGCTCGGTGCCGCTGGGCCGGACCACCGCGCGGGCACCCTCGGCGTTCAACGTGCTCAGCGCGCCTTCGACACGACGCGCCACGGCGCCCTTGAGCCCGTGCGCGCCGACCTCGCCGGGATCGAGCCCTTGGCACTCGGAGACCCCCACTACAGCGTGCTTTTGAACGGCCGGCACCCACCGGGCCATGCGCGTTTGCAGCTCGGGCAGGCCCATTGCCAGCAGCCGGGCCGCCGTCGCCAAGCCGCAAGATCCGACGGGGTCGGTGCCCCCGTGCCGAAACATCAGGTGGCCGCTGGGCTCACCGCCAAAGTTCGCATTGTACGCCTCCATTCCCTCCCAGACCTCGGCATCCCCGACCGCGGTGCGGACCAACCGAACGCCCCGCGCCGCCAAGCCTGTCTCCAAGGCGAGGTTGGACATCACCGTGCCCACGACCGTGCCCCCCGCTTGATCCTGGGCCAAGGCCCACAACATGGCATCACCGTCCATCGTGACCGGCCCCTGTGCGGTCGCGAGGACCACGCCAAGCCGGTCACCATCTCCGTCCAGCGCGATCCCAATGTGCGCGTCAAACGCCTGCATCGGCGCGATCAGGCCGCCCGGATGGAGGGCACCACACTGGTGGTTGATGCGGGCCCCCTCCCCCGTTCCAACGACCCGCACCTCCGCACCGGCGGCGCGCAGCAGCGCTTCCCCCAGGCCCCAGGCGGCGCCGTTGGCAGCGTCGAAGACCACGCGCACCCCGCGCAGATCGAGGCCCTGGAGCGGGTCCCAAGAGGCGATTCCCGGCGCGTCCAGAAGCTTGCCCCGCAGGCCAGGCGCCCTGGGCGTGCTCGATGTTGCGAGCTCGGCTTCGATCCTCGCTCGCACCGCGGGATCGGCCTTATGGCCACCCGCCATGAGCACCTTCAGGCCGTTGTCGGCCGCGGGGTTGTGGGAGGCGGTCACCATCACGCCGCCGGCGAGGCTCCGGGAGCAGACGACCCAGGCCAGCGCCGGCGTCGGGACCACCCCGAAGTCGAACGCATCCGAACCTGCCGCGCGGATCCCCGCAATCACGGCCTGGGAGAGCGCGGGCCCGGAGGGGCGGGTGTCCCGCCCAACGGCGATCAGCCCTGGGCCCAGCGCCTTCGCGGCGCCGTACCCGATCCACCAACCGAGGGTGGCGTCGATGGTGTCGCCGAAGCGGCCACGCACCCCATCCGTGCCAAACTCCGCTTTCAAGGCGCCACGCGCTGGATCAAGTGGAGGGTCTCCGGCTCGACCTGGCTCACCCGCAACGGGGCCGTGACGCCGAGGACCTCGAAGCGCAGCCCGGCGGCGTCGGCCGTGCCGAGGTGGGCGTCGCCCTCGGGCGCGGCAAAGTCGTCGGGGGCGTAGACGATCACGGAGAGGGCGTCGGCGCGGAGGGCCCCGACGAGGGCCTCCGGGCCTTCGATGGTGACGTTCTGCAGTGTCGTCGTGGTCTGGTAACGATCTCCGCGGACAACCACGGGAACGTCCGGAAAGAGCCGCTCCCGGACAGTGGAGGCGATCTTGACGCTGGCTGTGAGGGGACCGGGCTTGAGCACGCGGATCGGACTGCTCTTGGACAACGCGAGGGACACCTCAAGGTCCGCATCCTCGCGCAAGCCGGTGACGTCGATCTCCTCGGTTTGCAGCTCAGTCATCGGTCGGAGCAGGCTGGCAGGGCCGCTCAGCTCCACGTGGTCGGGCGAGAGGTCGATCTCGCGCACCGCGAATCCGTCGGCGGCCTCGCCCTTCACCACCGCGGCGACCTTGAGGCGCCGCTTGAGCACCCGGTCGAGCTGCACCCGGAGCGTGGATGGCGCGATCGACACCACACGCAGCTCCGTCGGCAGCCCCTGGATGGCCCGCTCAGCGAGATCGATCGTCGCGTCCCCTTCGCTGGCGCCGGAGAGATCGATCGGCATGACGAGGTCGCCCGGTCCGATGTTGCGCATCAGCGCTTGCACGCCGGCCACCGTCACCGTCGCGGTCTCCAGGCGGGTCTCGACGGCCACCAACCCGTCGGGCATGGTCCACTCGAGCCGCACACGCACACGCTCCTCGACGACCTGTTCGCTCTGCACCCAGGCCCAGGTGAGCACCGCGAAGCAGAGCGTGATGGCCTTGTACGGCCAGTTGTCAAACAGGATCGCACGGACCTCGCCCAGCGCGGCGGCCCGGCGACTTGGCTGGGTCATCCTGCGCTCCCGACCGGCGAGGAGCGGCGGGCGTCCGCCTGGAAGAAGTCCAGGAGCCGAAGGCGCAGCTCGTTGCCGTCCGCCACGGGGATCACCTCACCGGCGACGACCACCGCGACGGTGCCACGCTCCTCGGACACGAGGATGACGACGGCATCGGTCTCCTCGGTCAGCCCGAGCGCGGCCCGATGGCGCGTGCCGTAGAACCGGCTGACCTCGCGCGACAGCGACAGGGGAAGGAATACCTTCGCGGCGACCAACCTGCCTTGTTGGACGACCACAGCGCCGTCATGAAGCGGGGAGGTCGGGTGGAAGATCGACAGGAGCAGGTCGCCTGAGACCCTCGCGTCGAGCCGCCCACCGGCGTCGGCATAGTCGTCGAGGCTGGCCTCGCGCTCCAGAGCGATCAACGCGCCGATTCGGCGGCTGGCCATCTGAAAGCTGGCGCGGATGATCTCCTCGGTGGCGCCCGTGTCGGGCTTGCCCTTGAAGCTCGGAAAAAGCCGCTGCCCCGCCGTGGCCAGCCCGCGCTTGATGTCCGCTTGGAACAGGATGATGACGGCGAGCACGATGTAGACGAAGAACTTCTCCAGCATCCAGTGGAGCGCGTACAGTTGGAAACGGCCCGACATGACAAACAGCATCAGCACGACGAGCAAGCCGAGCAGGCTTTGGATCGCGCGGGTGCCGCGGAGGAGCAGGAGGATTCGGTAGAGCAGGAACCAGAGCAAGGCGATGTCGAGCAGATCGCTCCACCGCATGTTCTCGATCCAGGAGAGCAACGCGTTCACGGGCGCGCCTCGAGGGCCTGCCAGACGAGGAGCGCGTCGCGGGTCTCCTCCACGTCGTGCACGCGAACCCAGGCGGCGCCGGCCTGAGCGGCCCAAAGGGCGACGGCGAGGGAGCCTGCGAGCCGCTCGGAGGGCACCTGGCGACGGGTGAGCGCGCCGAGGAAGGACTTGCGGGAGGCGCCGACCAGCACCGGGACGCTCGTGCGCCGCGGCAGGTCCCGGAGCATGGCGAGGGACTGGTCGGCGGTCTTGGCGAAGCCGATCCCGGGGTCGTAGATGATGCGGTCAGCCCGCACGCCATGCTGGACGGCGCGGGCTGCGGCGAGGTCCAGGGCGCGCCAGACATCGACGGCGACGTCGTCGTAGGTGGCGAGGCTGGCCATCGTCGCGGGCGTGCCGCGGTTGTGCATCAGCACGTACGAGCACTTCGCGGCAGCGACGACCGCGAGCAGGTCGAGGTCTTCGCCGGCGCGCTGGTCGTTGATCGCACAAGCGCCCGCTTCGAGCACCGCAGCTGCGACCC
>CANKNP010000426.1 GCA_947483545.1 Deltaproteobacteria bacterium
CGGTCTCTTTGCACCGTTCCTACCGGTGGAATGCGACGGTCCGTCGAAGACGCCGGGCCCGCCGCCTTCCACCTGGAACGGTGCGGTTCGGGGCCAGCCCGGCTCCGAGTCACGTCTTTCCAGGGACTTGTGGCCGTCCTGTTCGTGTAGCGCTCGGGCTGGCCCCCGCTGACCCACGCCCTCCACGTCGCCCACCCTCCACCCTACGGCCCCGGATCCCCCTCCACCTCCACCGGCGCCCCCCGCAGCGCTTTCAGCCGGACCCGCCTGCGCTCCTCCGTATTCTCTGCGATGTCCTTGGCACGCGCCCGGGCTGCGAAGTTCGTGGCGATGTGAAACACGACGACGGTCCCCACCAGGAGCCGCACAGGGAGCCCATCTTCGAGCCCCGGAACCCCAAACAAGTAGACGTAGCCAGCCGCGAACACGTCGAGCGCGATGAGCGCCCAGAACCCCGGGGCAACCAACAAGAATCTCCGCACCACCAGGCGATTGACCGCGAACAACGCGGCGAGCGCGAGCAGCTCCAGCGGGAAGCCGTTCATCCAGTGTTTGCGCCGGGGAGGATGGGCACGTTGTCCAACAACCGGACGCCCCCGTAGCGGGCGGTCACGATCGCCCGAGCGGGCCGGTCCACAGGCTTGGCGGTGTCGAGAGGCTCAAGCGTGTCCGCATCGACGATCGCGAGGTAGTCCACTTTGTCCGCCGCGATGAGCCGTGCGCCGATGCCGAGCCGGTCGCCGACGACCGCCGCGGGCGACGCATCGCGGATCGCGAACAAGGCACGGTGAAGGCTGCATCCCCGCAGGCGCTGCTCCGGGGTCAGGTACACGTTGCGAGAGGAGAGCGCGAGGCCATCGTCATCGCGGATGAGGGCACCCGACGTGATCCGGATGGGCAGCGAAAGATCCCGGGTCATCGAGCGAATGACGGTCAACTGCTGGTAGTCCTTCTCGCCGAAGCACGCGAGCGTCGGCTGAACGATGCCGAACAGCCGGGTCACGACCGTCGCGACGCCCTCAAAATGGCCGGGGCGCTCCGCCCCTTCCCAACGCGACGTCACCTTGCTCACGACGACGGAGGTGCGAAAATCCGCAGGGTAAAAGCCTTCGGGCACGAACAGCACGTCCACGCCGGCCTCTTCGCACTTGGTCGCATCCCCGACGGGGTCGCGGGGGTAGCGGCTCAAGTCGTCGGTCGGGGCGAACTGCAAGGGGTTCACGAAGATGCTGACGACCAGCTTGTCGCAAGCCGGGCGGGTGACCGCCATGAGTGAGGTGTGACCTCGGTGCAGAAAACCCATCGTGGGCACAAAACCCACCTCCAGGCCGCGCCACGAGTGGCCCAGGGCCTGCATCTCCCGCACATCCCGGACGATTTGCATGGGTCAGTAGCTCTGGGCGGCCGTGGGGAACGCGCCGCTCTTCACATCCGTGATGTAGCTTCGGACCGCGCCCATGATGTGCTCTTCCAAGTTCGCATAACGCTGAAGGAACTTAGGCGAAAACCGCTGGTCCATCCCAAGCATATCGCCGCAGACCAGCACCTGGCCGTCACACTCCGGCCCCGCGCCGATGCCGATGGTCGGGATGTTCAGGGCGTCCGTGATCTGCGCCGCGAGCACGCGCGGCACCATCTCCAGCACGATCGCGAAGGCGCCGGCCTCGGCGACGGCTTGGGCATCCGCGAGGATTCGGTGGGCATTGTCCTGCTCCCGACCCTGCACCCGAAAACCGCCGAACGCATGGACCGACTGGGGCGTGAGCCCGACATGTCCGACCACCGGAATTCCAGCGTCGACGATCGCGCGAATGGCCGGCGCCGACCGCGCGCCGCCCTCCAACTTCACGCTCTGCGCCTTGCCCTTCCGGACAAGCTTGCCGGCCGTCTTCATCGCCTGGGCGACGCTGATCTGGTAGCTCATGAACGGCATGTCCACGGTGAGGTGGGCCCGGGAGAGCCCGGCAGCGACGCAGCGCCCATGGTAGGCCATGTCGTCCACGCTCACGGAGAGGGTGTCCGACCCACCTTGAATGACCATGCCGAGCGAATCGCCGACCAGGACCATGTCGATCCCAGCCTCGTCCACGAGGCGGGCCATCTGGGCGTCATACGCCGTGATCATCGTGATGCGTTCCCCGCCCTTGCGGCGGAGGAGGTCGGGGGCGGCGAGGCGGGACAAGGTCGAACTCGGGAGGGGGCGGGGGGTAACCCGCCGCGCGGGAGCGAAGCGGCGTCCTCCGGCCCCCTTGAACGGCGGTCCGTCGAAGACGCCGGACCCGCCGCCTTCCACCTGGAACGGTGCGGGGCGGGGCCAGCCCGGCTCGGGGTCACGTCCTTCCAGGGACTTGCGGCCGTGCTGTTTCCGTAGCGCTCGGGCTGGCCCCGAGCCGCCCACTTGCGTTACAATTCGGCCATGCTCTTGTTGCTGGCCGGCTGCCTGCTCAACTCCGATGCGTACGAACAGCGTTTGAGGGAGCTGACAGACGCCGATGGCGACGGATATCCGAGGGAGGACGAGTGCGACGATGACGATGCCAGCGTGTTCCCCGGGGCAGACGAGCTGTGCGACGGGCTGGACCAGAACTGCGACGGCGTTGCGGACGAGGACCCCGTGGACGGCGCGGAGTGGTTCCAGGACGCCGATGGTGACCGTTTTGGGGGCGAAGCGTCCGAGTGGGCCTGCGAGGCGCCCAGCGGATTCGTCACGTTGGATGGGGATTGCGACGATGAGGATGCGGAGATTTTTCCTGGCGCCGAAGAGCGCTGCGACCAGGTCGATGAAGACTGCGACGGCGAGATCGATGACGACGCGACGGACGCCTCCACGTGGTTCAAAGACGGCGACGCGGATGGGTACGGCGACGCAACCGTGACGGAATCCGCATGCGAGGCGCCCCCAGGGTTTGTCTCCAACGCTGCGGATTGTGACGATTCTCAAGACTCCTTTTTCCCGGGCGCCGACGACCGCTGCAACGGGATGGACGAGGACTGCGACGGCGAGATCGACGCCAATCCCACGGATCCCACAGCCTGGTTTGAAGATTGGGATCGCGACGGCTACGGCGATCCGAGCGTGACGGAATCCGCGTGCGAGGCACCTCCGGGGTTTGTCGCGACCGGGGACGATTGTGACGATTCGGAGGATTCCATTTTTCCAGGGGCCGACGAGCGCTGCGATGATGTGGATCAGGACTGCGATGGAGACGTCGATGACGACGCGACGGACGCCACCACCTGGTTTGGAGACGGGGACCTCGACGGCTACGGTGCCGAAGGCGTGATCGAATCGGCTTGCGATGCACCGGCTGGATTTGTCGCGACCGCGGACGACTGCGACGATGGGAACGGCGCGATTTTTCCCGGGGCCGAGGAGCGCTGCGACGAGGTGGACCAAGACTGCGACGGCAATGTCGATGACGACGCGACGGATGCCATCGCCTGGTTCGAGGACGGGGATCTCGACGGGTACGGTGGCGAAGACGTGACCGAATCGGCGTGCGAGGCGCCTCCAGGATTTGTCGAGAACGCCGACGATTGTGACGATTCCGACAGTGCGATCTCCCCCGCGGCCGAAGAGCGGTGTGATGACCTGGACCAGGACTGCGACGGCGACATCGATGAAGATGCGATCGACGTCACCCTGTGGTTCGAGGATGGGGACGCAGACGGGTATGGCGACGCGAGCGTGACGGAATCGGCGTGCGAGGCGCCCGCAGGGTTTGTGGGGGTCTCGGACGATTGCGACGACGAGGACGGTTCGATTTTTCCCGGCGCCGAAGAACGCTGCGATGATGTGGACGAGGACTGCAACGGCGACATCGACGACAACGCTACCGACGCCGTCACCTGGTTTGGGGACGGGGACCTGGATGGCTAC
>CANKNP010000427.1 GCA_947483545.1 Deltaproteobacteria bacterium
CTCGGCTTCAGGTCGCGATGCACGACCCCCGCGGCGTGTGCGACCTCGACGGCGTCGAGGATCCCCGCGAACAGTCGCTCCGCCTCCGGCAGGTCGATCCGCTGGGCAGAGAGCAGCTCCGCGAGCGAGGGCCCTTCGACGAGCTGCATGACGAGCCCGGGCCACCCGTGGACGTCCACAAGGTCAGTGACCCCGACGATGTTGGGGTGCGCCAGGCTCGCTTGCACCCGGCCCTCGGCGATCAGCCTGTCTTTCACGCGGTCGCTGTGGGTCGCCAGGACCTTGAGCGCGTGCGCTGAGCCCAATGTCCGGTGCCGCACCTTGTAGACCATGGATCCGCCGCTGTCGCCGAGCAGCCCCTCCACGACGTACCGGTCCACCGCCGACCCGACTGCCAACAGTCCGTGTCCGTTCCGCGTCCGCGCGGCCTCCCAGGTGCCGCGCTTGGCCACGCGTGCGCTCTCGGCGAACACCCGGGCGACGGCCGCCGACACGGTTGGCACCGGCAGGATCTCCACCCCGGCCACCGTGGGCGGCGCTGAGCTCGCCGGGATGGCGAAATGGCCGATGCCCCCCCGCACAGCGGCCTCGATCTTGGCCGGCAGGCCGCCGACCCTGGAGATCCGCCCGTCGAGATCCACCGCTCCCGTGAACGCCCAGCCACCGGGCACCTTGACCCCCCGCGTGGCCGCGATGCCGGCGATCGCGAGGGCGAGCCCCAACGACGGCCCGTCCAGCCGGACCCCCTGCGCACGGACCTGCCACGTGACCCCGCGGCTGATCGCGGTGGCGTCCAAGGCGGCGGCCAGCGCAAGCTCTGCGCTGGCGCGGCAGTCCTCGGTGACCGGCTGCGGGTTCCACACCCCGGGCCTCCCCGTGTCGAGGCGAACCAGCACAGCGAGGCAATGCCCTTGTCCCCGCTCGTCCACGACGATGGCGGTGGCGTTCGCGGTCCCGGCTGCGCGCACGGCGTCCTCCGCCGGGGCGAGCGACCGCAAGGCTGTCCCGGCCGCCGCGTCGGGGGCCTTGGGCACCGGGTGGGCGGGACGGAGCGGCGGGGAACCCTCGAGCACCGCGAGCAGGTCCGCGCAGCTGTCGAGCCGGTTGTCGGGGTCCGGCTGCAGGCTCCCTCGGATCGCCTGTTGAACCCGCTCCGGCAGCTCGCGGCACAGAACCGCCGGGTCGACGTAGGCGCCAGCGGCCGCCGCTTGAATGGCAGTGTAGGCGTCGCGGGCCGGGAAGGGCCGGACCCCGCAGACCAGCTCATAGAGCATGGCCCCCAGCGAGAAGATGTCGGCTCGGTGGTCCACAAAAGTGAGCCCGCGCGCCTGCTCGGGGGCCATGTAGTGCGGCGTGCCCAGGATCTCCCCCGTTCGCGTACGACGAGGATCAGCGAGGTACTTTGCCAGTCCAAAGTCGGTGATTCGGGGGACGGTCAGCGGGGCCGATGGATCGAGCAGGACGTTCTCGGGCTTGAGGTTGCGATGTACGATCCCCTCCCCGTGGGCGTGGTGCATGCCAGCTACGATGCCCAAAAAGATGCGCTCGGCCTCCCGGAGCGGCAGCCGCCCAGCTCCAAGGCGCGTCCGCAAGGACTGGCCTGGAACGAACTCGCCGAGCAGCGCCGGCCTGCCGTCCACGGACAGCACATCTGTGACGGGTACGAGATTGGGGTGGCGCAGCACCGCCTGCAAGCGCCCTTCTTGGAGCATCCGGGCGCGCATCTGGGGATCGTCGAGATCCAGCAACTTGAGCGCGTGAAGCGTCTGAAGCTCCTCGTGCCGCACGCGGTAGACGGTGGCAGACGTGCCGCGCCCGATGGTCCCCTCGACGACGAAGCGATCGATACGGGTGCCTGGCGGCAGATCGGGCTCCATGGGGGCGCCTATCCCGGGAGGCGGCTACCCCCGGGTTGGGGGTGAGTTCGAACGCGGCGACCCGGTCGATCCAGCCGGAAGGGTCGGTCGCGACCCACATTCGCCAAACTCCTGGAGAAACAACACCGCTGAGACTCCAAAATATCAGCTATTCAAGCCCTCTATTTCGGATCGGCCTTTGGTGGTATGGGCCTTGCTCTGGCCCTGCACGAGTTCGCCCACCTCGTTGGCGCACGGATGTCACACGAAACCCGAGAAGCCCAATCATGTCGATACACCCATGGCAGTTCTTCGTCGCAGGAGGCGTGAACCAGGTCCGCCTCGAGACCGCCGACGACCTGCGAAACCTGCGACACCTCGACCCCAAGCTCTGGGTCGCGCTTAGCTGCCCGGTTCGTGGCCACGCGATGGACGTGCGCACCATGGACCTGATGGACACGGACTCCGATGGCCGCGTCCGGGTGGCTGAGGTCCTCGCGGCGGTCGACTTCCTGCTGGCAGCGGTACGGAACCCGGCGGAGATCTTCACCGATCCGAAGGGTCTGCCATTTGCCGCGATCCGTGAGGACACCCCAGAAGGACGGGCGATCATGGCGTCCGCTCGGGCGATCGTCACGAGCCTGGGCCGAGAGTATGCCGACGTGGTCCGTCTTGAAGACATCGCCGATGTGCCTGCGATCTTTGCCCAGATGCCGCTGAACGGCGACGGCATCGTGCATGCGGGCGCGACCGAGGACCCGGAGCTGAAGGCGTTGGTCGCCGAGATCATCGGGACGGTCGGCGGCGAGCGCGACCGGAGCGGGCAGGACGGGGTCTCCGCCGCGAGGGTCGAGCAGTTCTTCGCCGCGTGCACCGAGTTCGCCGCCTGGGGACAGCGCGGCGCTGCTGACCGCCCGCTGCTGTTCCCTGCGGACGAGGGCACGGACGCCGCATTGGCTGCACTCGCCGCCGTCACGCCGAAGATCGACGACTTTTTCGCCCGGTGCCGTCTCGTCGCATTTGATGCACGGCGCACCGAGGCGCTGGACGGTGGGGAGTCCATCGCAGATGTTGCGCTGATCAGCGGCGATTGTGCTGAGTTCGGGGGCCTGCCGCTGGCCCGTGTGGGGGCCGGGGGCGCCCTGCCGTTGCTGTCCGGCGTCAACCCGGCCTGGAGCTCCCGGATCGCCTCCTTCGTGAGCGCCGTGGTGGCCCCGACGCTCGGTGTCCGCCCTGCGCTCACGGAGGCGGATTGGCGGATGATCCAGGCCACCTTCTCCGCCGCCGCGGCCTGGCGCGCTGCCCCTGGTGGAACCGCCGTGGCGGGCCTTGGGTCGCCGCGGATCCGGACGCTGCTCTTGAGCGACCTGAAGGCGCGCCTCCTGGAGCTCCTCGCCGCAGACGAAGCGCGGCGCCCGGAAGCCGAGGCGATCGGTCGGGTCGAGCAGGCGGTACGCTACTACACCCAGCTCGGGCGTCTGCTGCGCAATTTCGTGAACTTCAGCGCCTTCTATGGACGCCAGGAGAAGGCGATCTTCCAGGCGGGCACTGCGTACTTCGACCAGCGCAGCTGCGATCTCGCGATGCGTGTGGAGGATGCCGGCCGGCACGCCACCATGGCAGGATTCGCGGGTGCCTACCTTGCTTACCTGGACTGCACGCGCGGTGGACGAGTTCTACAGCCAGAACCTCGCGCAAGACATCTGCCGTGGCCTGCGAAAGAACGCGTCGATGGGCTTCCGCAACGGCGGTCCCCAGCCGATCGGCTATCGCAAGCTCGCCACCGGGCCGTCCGAAGGCGCGCCTCGGATCATCCTGGATGGCGGTATCGACCTCTCCATCCTAGCCCCCCGCATACGCGGGGTGAAGGCCAACGTGGACACCCTCACGGCAAACCACGCCCGCCTCGCGACGGCATCGACCCCGGTGATCCGGCTCGCTGACGCCGCGACCATCGCCCGTTACGTCGAGCGTCTCCGGGCGGTCCTGGCGACTGGAACGGCCAACGCGCAGC
>CANKNP010000428.1 GCA_947483545.1 Deltaproteobacteria bacterium
CCATCGACGAATCGGATCCCGCCCTCGACGCCGGCCCCGAGTATGACGCCGTCCACGGCGTGATGATCGGCGCCACCCGCCCCCTCGGCAAACGTGCGGCCATCGGCATCGGTCTGTTCATCCCGCGGGAGCGGCTGCTTCGCCTCCAGACGTTCGACTCCTCGATCCCGACGTATTTCCTCTACGCGAACCGCGCACAGCGCTACGAGCTCGGCGTGGGGCTCGGCGTCCGTCCAATCGCCGGCATCAGCGCCGGCGTCGGTGTGCAGATGATCCCCCGCGCCCGCTACACGCTGGATGCCACGCTGAACCTCACGCTGTCCGGGGCAGAGACGACGGACGAGAGCGCCGCGGACGTCGTCGGGCTGGGCCTCGATGTTCACTCCATGAGCCTCGACCTCGTGCCGGGGTTCTCCCCCTCCGTCTCGCTCCAGTGGGAGGCCGGCGAGGCCTTTCCCGCGCTCGACGGGCTGGAGATCGGGGCGGCCTGGCGAGGCGAGGCCGGCCTCCCGGTGGACGTCGAGATCGACCTGCAGATCAACGCCGGCACCGAGGACATGGGCAGCATCGAGTCGGTCACCCTCCCGCTGCTGTTCGCGGTCCAGCTCGGGGTGTTTGACCACTACGTGCCGGCGCAGCTCAACTTCGGCGCGGCCTACACGATCGCGGATGCGTTGATGCTCTGCGTGGACGTCCGCCGGACCGCATGGGACCAGATGCAGGTCAGCATCGCGAAGGTGACCCACACCAGCATCGAAGGCGCCACCGTGGACTTCGGTGAAGACGCGGTCGTTGACGGCAACCCCTACACGATTCAGCTCGAAGCGACGTGGTCCGCCCGGCTCGGCGCCGACCTTCACCTCCCCGCGATCCAGACGAAGACCGCGTTCGGCGACCTTCACCTCATCACCCGCGGCGGCTTCGGCTTCGAGCCGACCCCGCTCGTCGCCCAAGGGGCCGACTCGGCCCTGCTCGACAGCGATCGGCTGATCTGGGCGGTCGGGCTCGGCCTCGAAGGCCAGGATCCGTTCCGCCGCAAGTCGCGCCCTGAGCAGGCCCGGCCCATGCGCCTCGACGGGTTCTTCCAATACCACCTGTTGGCGAGCGGCCAATACGCGCGGTCGGAGCCGAGCGTGCCGACCGCCGGTTACACCCGGGATGGCGCGCCGATCCCCATCGGCGGCCACCTGCTGGCCGCCGGCGCGCAGTGGAGCTTCGAGTACTGATGGCCGCGCCTGACCCGCAGGACCTGCTTCGACCCCTCGGCCATTGGGCGCGGTCGCTCCGGATCGGGGATGTCCCCGGACCGGCGCTCCATGCGGCTCGGGCGCAGCTCGCCCACATTCAAGGGCGCGTTCCAGTCGCTGCAGCCACGCTTGATCTGCCCGCTTCGAACGCCAAGGATGCGTCGCTGTACGGGGCATTTGACGGCGATGGGCATATCCTCGGCGCCCGCACCGGCGTCGGGCTCGCCACCCTGCGCTCGGTGAACGCAGCCGACCTCACGGTAGAGCGGCTCCTGCTCGCCTGCGTGATCGGCGCGGAGATCGGGGCTCGGATCGGCCTGGCGACGCTGCTCGGCGATCGCGCCACCAGCTCCAGCGCGCGCCCCGGCGCGGCAGCCGGCGCTGCGGCTATCGCGTGGCTCGGCGGCGCAGACGGCGAAGGCATCGCGCGGGCGGTCGGGGCCGCTGTCGGCCTCGCGGCCACGGGTGGAGCGCACGGCGCTGCGTTCGGGGCGCTCGTCGCCGAGGCGGCGATGGGAGGCGCCCAGGCGACCGGTTCGGACCCGAGCCTCGCGCTCGGCTTGTGGGCTGGCGTCGCCGACCCGATCCCCGGAGCGCTCGCAGTGGACGGACGCTGGCTCTCCTCAGCGCTGGTGCTGCCCGAGCTCTGTGTGCCTGCGGCACTCGCGACCGCCATCGAGGCCGTCCACGAGATCCTGCTTCGCCACGTTCGCGCTGCCGAGAAGCGCCTCCGCGCCGATCAGATCGAGCGCATCGAGCTGCGCGTGCCGTTCGCCACGTGGGCCGCCGATCAAGCCGAGCCTCGCCTCGCGGAGCTTGTGGGCCGCCTCGTCGCGTTCCACGCCCTGGGTCCGTTGGAGCGGCACGGCACGGCGACCCTGAGCGAGGGCATCCGGGTCGACAAGTCGGCGGACATCGCGGCGGTCGCCTCCCGCGTCGAGATCACCCATGACTACGCGCTCTCCGTCGGCCTGGTCCGATCGGCCGTGCCTTACACCGGGCCCCTCTCCCTCTCGCGCTACCGCGCGCTCCGAAGGACCCTCCCCACGGCCCACCTCCCCGATCTGCTCGCCGCGCTCCGCGCGCGGCCCGACCGACTGTTCCGTGCCGTTTCGGCGGAGGTGGTCGCCCCGCTCGCGTTCCCCGTCCAGGTCAAGCTCTACACCTCTCGCGGGGGCTGGTGGCCGGAGCGGCGGTCCGTGGCCAACGGCGCGCTAGACGTGGAGAGCCCCCTCCCCGCTCCCTTCGATGCCCCGCTGGACGCCGCTGCCGGCCCGCTCCTCGGCGCAACGTGAGCCCCGCCGTCGAGGCGGCCGCGCGCCTCGCCCTGTCGCTGGCGGGGACCGTCCATGGCGGATCGCTGATCGCCTTCGCCCTGCTCCTCGCGTTCCGCCGGTCCATCTCGCATGTCGATGAGGCCGGCGTGCTCCGGGTCTACCGCGCCTGGGGTGCCGGCTTCGGGCTGTCCCTCGGGGCCTATTGGCTCGCGCTGGCCGCGCTGTGGCCCGGCACCCACAACCCCGGGGCCACCACGCTCCTGGAGCGGTTCGCCATCCCGATGAACCCCGCCGCAGATCTCGGCGGTGTCCAAATCGGCCTCTTCTTCGCCTACTGGGTCAACTACGTGGCGTTGGAGATCTGGACGCTTGAGCCCTGCCGTTTGCTCGACAAGGACGGCAAGGTCAGCGACCCCGCGGCCTACGGCGCAGCCGCCCAGCGCGTCGCGACGCACCTGATGCTCAACGCTGCGTTGTTCAACGCGGCGGTGTTGGTCGGAACGCTCTGAGGCGAGCCTTCATGATAGCCCGCAGCCCCGGAAGCCCCATGAAGACCGACCCAACCGAGCCCAGCACGCCGCCCGCACCCCAGAACAACTTCCTGGCCGAGATCATCCAGGCCGATCTCCAGAGTGGGCGCCACGCCGCGGTCATCACCCGGTTTCCGCCGGAGCCCAACGGCTACCTGCACATCGGCCACTCCAAGTCGATCTGCATCAACTTTGGCTTGGCAGAGGCGTTCGGCGGCCACTGCAACATGCGGTTCGACGACACCAACCCGGTGAAGGAGGACGACGAGTATGTGCAGAGCATGCTCGCGGATATTCGCTGGCTCGGGTTCGATTGGGGCGAGCACCTCTACAACGCCAGTGATTATTTTGGCGCCTGCTACGACCTTGCCGTGGGGCTGATCGAGGATGGCAAGGCGTACGTGGACTCCCAGACCGACGACGAGATCCGGGCCACGCGCGGCACGGTCAGCGAGGCCGGCCGACCGAGCCCGCACCGTACCCGCACCGTGGCGGAGAACCTGGACCTGTTCGCGCGGATGCGGGCCGGGGAGTTTCCAGACGGCGCTCACGTTCTGCGGGCCAAGGGCGACATGTCGGCCGCGAACATGAAGCTGCGGGACCCGCTGCTGTACCGAATTCGGCACGCCACGCATCACAAGACGGGCGACGCCTGGTGCATCTACCCCATGTACGATTACGCCCACCCGATCTCCGACGCCCTGGAGGGGGTGACCCACTCGATTTGCACGCTGGAGTTCGAGAACAATCGGGACATCTACGATTGGGTGATCGATAACTGCAGGCTTCCAACGCCCGCAGGTGCCCGTGTCC
>CANKNP010000429.1 GCA_947483545.1 Deltaproteobacteria bacterium
CCGGCGCGATACTCCCGGTCCGTGGAATCCAACGCAAGCCGACGTGCGTCCGCGGAGGGCGCGCTTCCCCGCGTCCTGGTGGTCGGCGTCGGCGGGGGCGGCTGCAACGCCGTGGACCACATGCTTCGGCTGGTGCGCGGCGTGGAGTTCGCCGTCATCGACAGCGACGCCCAGCGCCTCGCGCGGACGTCAGCGCCACGGCGCCTGCAGATCGGCGCGGCCGCCACCATGGGCCGCGGAGCAGGGGCGGATCCTCTCGTCGGCCGGGAGGTCGCCCGCGAGGAGGAGGACGCGTTCGCTGACCTGGTGCGGGGGGCAGACGTCGTCGTCGTCGTGGCCGGGCTCGGCGCGGGAACGGGTGGCGGCGCTGCGCCGGTCGTATGCGACGTCGCGCGCCGGTTGGGCGCGCTCACCCTCGCGGTGGTCACGCTCCCGTTCTCGTTCGAGGGTCCGCGCCGCCGAGAACAGGCTCTCGAGTGCCTCGACGACGTGACCTGCGACGCGCACACGACGGTCGTTCTCACGGGCAGTGGAATCTTGGCGTCGTGGGCCCACCGCGAGATCGACGTGAACCCGTTCATCGAGGCCGATCGGGCGATTTCCCGAGCGGTGCAGGTCCTTGCCGGGCTCGCGACCGGCGTGGACGGGACGGGCCTCGCCGCGCTCCGACAGGCTCCCGGGCTGGCAATGATGGGCGCGGGCGTCGCCGAGGGCCCGCACCGTCTCCGGGAGGCAGTCCGCCGGGCGCTCGCTTCCCCGCTGCTGGCGCGCATGGGCCTTCCCCACGCTCACCGCCTGCTCCTGACGTTCATCGGAGCGTCCTCCCTGGGTCGCGACGAGGTGGCGGCGACGGTGCGGATGCTCGGCGAGGCCACCGGTGGACGGGAAGATCTGGGGGTTGGCCGGGTCATCGACGATTCGATGGGGAACGCCGTCGAGGTGGTGTTGTTCGCCACGGGGGCGCGCGAGACCATTCACGCTGGCTGTCCGAGCGAGGAAGCTGTCGGCGTCCAAGAGTAGACGAGAGGGCCGTACCCATGGACGACACCGCGAAGAACAGCAGACGCTACGCCTACGAGCCACTCGAGGCCGCGCTCGACGAGTGGTGCAACCGCCTGAACCTCCCGGAGACGACTCGGGCGGTCCGGAAGCTCAAGTTCATGGTCCTCGGTTACGCCTGGGTGGACGCGTGCATGTGGCACCCGGCGACGGATCGAGAAGAGGCCTTGGCATGGGGCTGGCAGGAGCTCTCCGTTGCGCTGTCCGGATACGGGCAATCGGCGATGACCGGCGCGGTGATCGACGTGTGGACCGCGACGCCGAAGGACCGATGGGACGAGCTCCGCGAGCTCCTGTCCGACGCGCGAGCGCAGGCCGAGGCCCAGACCTCGAACCAGGTGCCTCGCCTGTTCCTTGAGAAGATCCGGGACGCCGTGGTTCGCACGCCTGCCGACGGCTTCGATCTACCGGCGGTCGTTCCCCTCGTGGGCCCGCGCCTTCGCGAGTGGGCCACGAAGATGGGGATGGATCCCGACGACACCGAAGAGCAGAATCGGGCCGTCGAAGAGTACGAACGCATGGGGCTGATACGGGTGGGCGGAGACCCGAACATGGCCGCCACGCCGGAAGCACCCCAGCACATCCTCCCTGGCCCCGCGCAGCTGCCGAAGGTGACCCCCGACAAGGACAACGTGATCGAGTTTTCGCCTGTGCCCCCGCGCGCGCGGTAGTGGCCTTCGGGTTCAGAACGGAATGTCGTCACCGTCATCGACCCACTCGGGTCGAACCCATACCTCTGGGAGCGAGGCGTCCGTGAGCGCACTCCAGGAGCTCATCCAATCGTTGACCAGCCGCACCACGGGTGGCGCGGGCGGCACGTTTCCCGGCCCGCGGAGCTGGGAGAGCTCGAATCCCCCCGGCGCGGAGGGAGCCCGCTCGACCCACAGCGTTGCCCGCTCCCCCGCAGCTTCGACCGCATAGCCGTAGCCTCGACGCATCCGGGCGTGCCACTCCCAGATCTCGTTGTCGAGGCAGTGGCCCATCCCGGTGGCCTCCGCCGCGAGCGCCTCGGGCGAGTCCAGCGGGCGGATCCCCTCTGATGCGGGAAGCGGCGGCGGCGGGAAGGGTGCGTCCGTCGGTTCGGGACGCAGGAGCACTTCGCAGACCTGCCCGTGGAGGGCGAGGGCGTCGGCCTCGAGCGCCTCGGCCGACCGCCACTGGGGGAGCGGCCGGTCGGGGTGGAGCCGCTGCCACGCCGCGACCGCCTGCTCGAAGTGGCGCGCGGTCCCGCCCCAGCCCCCGCCTGCATAGGCCGCGTCGACCAGCTCGACGCGGAGCCGCTCGATGTACCCGATGCCGACGGCGATCCGGAGCAGGTGGACGACGTCCGGATCGATGCGCCGGGCGTGACGCAGGCGCTTCCGCCCGAGAGGGTGCTTCCACACGTCCCGCAGCGCGACGAGGTCCAGCTCGGACCACGGACGGGTTCGAGTCGCTCGCCGGAGCACCTCGATGAAGGAGCGCGAACCGTCGAATCCCAACCAGGCCGCGATCCTCCGCCAGCGCGCCATCCCGTCGGGCTGACCCAGGAGCGAGCGTGCCGAGCGGAGCGGGCGCGCGACCGCCTTTGGACGCAGGCGGTTCGCGATCGACAGGGCGCCCGCCAGCAGCGGGACCGAGCGCCCCAGCTCCATGGCTCCGGGGCAGCGCGCCACGAGGTTGAGCATCCACCACTCGCGCCCCAGCACCGTGGACGCGACCACAACCTGCTGCACCTCGTCCGGAACAGAGCACCAGGCCTCGACCTGGGCCCGTTCACGCACGCCGCACCGCTGGCCGCGGACCGCTGGGTTCCACGCGTCGCGGTAGACGTGCCCGGCGGCGGGGTGCCACGGGGCGTTCTCCCCCGCGGACCGCGCCCATGCCTGCGGTTTCGGCCATGGACGCGTGACGAGGACGCCGTGGCGGCCCCACTCGATGAGCTTGTGGGTTTCGGGGCGCCAGACCGTGCCACCGGGAGGAAGGACCTTCGAGGAGGGAGAGGCTGGAATCGGGGCTCCGTCGGAAGGAAGTGTGCCGGAGTGTATCGGGGGTGGGGGCCAAAAAATGGTCGGGTGCCTGGAACCTCCGCCGCGCATCGAGTTGGAGAGGCGGCACCGGGGTCCGAGGGAGGTAGAGGAGCACACCCCCGGAGCGAACGTGACCGCCGAGATCGCCATCTTCAACCGCGAAGGGATCGCGCTCGCCGCCGACAGCGCCGTCACCGTCACCCTCGGCGACAGCTGGCGGGAGAAGGTCTACCGCTCAGCCCAGAAGATCTTCGCGTTGCAGCCTGGGTACCACAAAATCTGCATCGGAAATATCAAGGCGATATACCTGTTGTACTTCCTGAAATCAGGCATTCGAGGACGAGCCGCGCGCCGGCTCCGCTTACGACGAGGGTGGCGGCGGCGCCCTGCCACCGCTCGGCGCGTTGGCTCCAGGAGCGGCGGCGGCGCTGACGATCGGCGGCATCGGCGGCGAGGAGCGGGTGGCCGGGGACGTGTGGTGTCTGTTGGGAGGCGACGTAGACGTGCAGCGTCACGCCGCGGAGCACGGTCCGGGCGTGGGCACGTGGGCACGGCTCTGGGCGGAAAGGAATAGCGACGCTTCAGGTTGGAGAACCCCGGCGGGAGCGGCCGGGATCGGGGACATCGGCGGGAGCGCCGTTGCGCACTTGGCTGTGGCCCCCGTCGTCGCGTTCCGTTCGCGGCGAGCGGTGATCGCGCGCTGGATCTTGGCGGGTCTCCGTAAGGTTCGAAGGGCATGAACGAGCTCGGTCGCGCGCACCATGACCGGCTCCGAAACCA
>CANKNP010000430.1 GCA_947483545.1 Deltaproteobacteria bacterium
CGATCCGCGCGCTCGGCGAACCTCGCGCGCGGATCGGCGGTTCTTTTGCACCGTTCCTACCGGCGGAAAGCAGCGGGCCCGTCGAAGACGCCGGGCCCACTGCCTTCCACCTGGAACGGTGCGGTTTGGGGCCAGCCCGGCTCCAGGTCGAGTCATTCCAGGCTCTTGGCGCGCCTTTGTGTGCGCAGCGCCCGGGCTGGCCCCCCGTGCATCGCCCCTGTCTCTCCGCCCGCCCCCCGTGTTAGCCCGCGGCCGAACTTGGAGTCCCCGTTGCGCAGCCTGCTCCCCGCCTTGTCCCTCCTGATCGCGCTCTCCGGCTGCTCGGGGGAAGAAGCCCCGCCGCCCAAGGTCGCGCCCAAGCCCGAGGTCAAGCCCTTCGTCCCTCCCACGCCCGTGCAAGAAGCCCTGGTAGATGGCCCCTTCCCGACTTTGCTGATCGGCCAGGCCCAGTTCTACGACGGCGCGGACAACAAGCCCGTGCCCGGCCCGGCCCTGCTCACGGTGGCCCGCAAGGCGCCCGACGGCTGGAAGTTCACGAAGATCGAGGATCCAGACAGCAACGTGTTCCACAAGGCGATGCCGTTCGACGGCGGGATCCTGACCGCAGCTGGGGAGAAGGCGCTCCTCAAGAAGTGGACGTTCAAGGAAGGTGCTTGGGCACAGGAGGTCCTCTGGGCGCCCGAGCCCTGGGGCGGCAAGTTCAACCGTATCCGCGACGTCGAGGTCGGGGATGTGAACGGTGACGGCGCGGACGACATCGTGATGGCGACGCACGACTCGGGCGTGATCGCGGTCGGCCAGATGAAGGACGGCAAGTTGACGGTGACCGAGATGGACAAGGCGCCCGACACGTTCGTGCATGAGATCGAGATCGGTGACATCGATGGCGACGGTGTGAACGAGTTCTTCGCGACCCCCAGCGGGCGCAACAAGGCCAGCGGCGAGAGCCAGCCGGGCCAGGTCGTCATGTACAAGTGGGACGGCACGACGTGGAAGCGTTCGGTGGTAGACAATTTCGAAGGCAGCCACGCCAAAGAGATCCTCGCGGTCAAGCTCGACGAGAAGTCCAAGTCCTGCGCGCTCTTCTCCGTCATCGAGGCGGAAGCCGTGCTGGAGAACGGCCAGGCCAAGGTCGTGCACCCCGTCGAGATCCGCCAGTACACCTACGACAAGAAGGCGGGCACGTTCACCCACAGCGTGGCCGCCACGCTGGACGACAAGCAGACCCGCTTCCTCGTGCCCGGCGATCTCGATGGCGACGGCAAGAAGGAGCTCGTCGCCGCCGCGATGAAGACCGGGCTCTGGGTCTTGAAGGACAACAGCGACGGCACCTGGACGACCCAGAACATCGAGCGCAACAGCTCCGGCTTCGAGCACACCGCGTTCGAGGCTGACCTGGATGGCGACGGCAAGCTGGAGCTCTACGTCGCGGCCGACGACCAGCGTGAGCTTCGCAGCTACGTCTACGACCCCGCCACGCGGCTCTACAACAAGACGGTGATCGGCCCCATCAAGAAGGGCACGATCAGCTGGAACATGGCGTCGGGCGTGTTTTAGCGGGGGGCGACAAACTTCGGGGTACGAGCATTAGGCCGTCCCGATAAGGGCGGGGCTTGGATCCTGCCCGAATAGCCTCGACCCGCTGGCCGCTCGCACTCGCGATCACGCTCGCCCTGGCCTCGGCCATCGCCGCCACCTCCGTCGCGTCGTTCGCCCCGACCGACACGATCTTGTGCAACTTCGTGCATCCCGACTGCCTCGGGAACCAATGGCTCCTCGTGTGGGTGGCCGAGCAGGTGCTGGCCGGCCAGGGCGTGCTGCACAACGACGCCTACTACTGGCCCGTCGGCGATGCACCCTGGCTCGCGGGCAACGGCAGCGAGGGGTTTGCCTACGCCCCGTTTCACTCGCTGCTCGGCTGGCCGCTGGGTGCCAACGCCTACCTGATCACCATCCTCGCGCTGAACGGCATCGCGGCGTGGACCCTTGCGCGGGCGGCGGGGGCGGGACCTGCGGCGGCGTTGGCCGCGGTGCCTACCGCCACGCTGTCCGTGTACACCCTCCAGGAGCTGGGGGCGGGCCGGTTCTCCCAGGTGAGTGTCTGTTGGCTGGCGTTCTTCCTGGCCAGTTGGCTAAGGCTCTTGCAGGCGCCGTCGAACGGGCGGGCGGTGCTGTCCGGGCTGCTCCTCGCTTTGACGTCTCTGTTCTACTGGTACTACGGGCTGTTTGGGGTGTTGGCGGGGGGGGTGCTTTGGGCGGCTGTCGCGACCAGCGGCGCCGCCCGCTTCTTCCCCTTCTCCCTCCGGGAGAAGGTGGCGCCGTCTTCGGCGCCGGATGAGGGCTCCCCGCGGATTTGGCGACTGCTCCCCCTCGCCCTCTTCGCCGGCACCTACCTCACACTGGTCCTGCCGCTGCTTTGGGTCTTTTTCCGGTACTGGCAGAGCATCCCCGGCACCGGCGAGGACCAGTTCCCGCATCCCCAAGCCGTGCTCGACAGCACCTGGCCCGCGGTCCCCTTTCTGGTCCACGGGGGCCGGCACTCGGGCCTCGCGTTGCCGTTCACGACCACGCTCTTGGCGTTGGTTGGCCTGTTTCACCCAAACAGGCGGGCCGCGCTCGGACTTGGGGCGGTCGCCCTGCTCTTTGCCGGGCTGATGGCCGGCCCGCTGATCCCTCACGGACCCTACGAGTGGGTCTACGGGCTCGCCGCCCCGCTCAAGCGGTTCTGGTGGCCCTATCGCCACGTCGTGGTGATGAACGGGGCGCTCATCACGCTGGCGGCGCTGGGCGCGGATCGGCTCCTCGCGCAGCGGTCCGCACGTTGGACGGGCGCAATCGGCGGCTTGCTCGCGCTCTCGATCCCGCTCCAGTTGGAGCTTCAGGGCGCGCCCTGGCACGCGCAATTCTCGAAGGTGGTCGCGCCCGAGCCGTTCTACGCGCAGGTCGCGGAGATGCCCGGCGCACGGATGATCGAGCCGCCGCTCGCCCCCTCCCTGGCGAGCAGCGAGACCCCGATGATTTATCAGTTGTACCACCACAAGCAGCTCGTGAACGGGCACGCCCAGTGGGTCGATCGGGTGCGGCCCGCGGCGTGGGATGAATTCGTCGCGGCCAATACTTTTCTGACCGAGATGCAGCGTTTGGAGCGTGGAGAGGTCACCGGGGACTTCACTTTTGAGGCGGCGGATCTCCAGGCGCTGCTCGACGCCGACGTGCGGGTGATGGTGCTGAATCGGGAGTATTTCCCCACGACGTTCGCCCCGCTGCTTCAAAGCTACGGGGCGATCTTCAACGCGCTCTTCGGTGAACCCAAGGTGACGGCCAAGCGCGCCCGGGCGTGGGACATGGGGGCCTGGACCGGGGAGACAACGGTGGCCTTCCCAGCGTTCACCTGGCCCGCCAACACGCGCCCCGGCGGGCCGGATCTCTCCATCATGGGGCGGCATGAGCCCTCCCTGGGGTTCTCGATGCCCGCGATGGCGCCGATGAGCCCGCGGCGCTGATACGGCGAGCCACACCCCAAGGGTGATGTCACCTCTATCGTTTTGACCCGGTCCTGGGCGAAATCACACAGCAGCCTGTGCAGGTCTGCCCCGCTCCCCGCCGAAACACCGCTCTCGGGTTCACCCATCGCCGGAAGAGGGTCTTTGGTCTCACCCCCGTTCTTCGGGCATCTCCGGAGGGAAAGCGGAAAGCCGGAGCGGGGGCCAGCCCGGGCGCTGGACAAACAACACCGTCCTAAACCCCTGGAAGTGCTTGACTTGGAGCCGGGCTGGCCCCTAACCGTACCGTTCCAGGTGGAAGGCGGCGGGCCCGGCGTCTTCGCCGGACCGTC
>CANKNP010000431.1 GCA_947483545.1 Deltaproteobacteria bacterium
GTTCATCCGCGAGCGTGACCTCGTCGCCATGTTCAGCAAGGCGCTCCACGAGGTCCACATCGAGGGCCCGGTCGTCGAATGGCTGAAGACCGGCCTGCACGACTCCCACGAGGAGGAGCAGCGCTTTCACGCGGCCGCCGTCGCGCGCATCCAGAAGCAGCATGCCACCCTCAAGCGCCGGCTGGACGTGCTCTACGAGGACCGCCTCGACGGCCGGATCACCATCGAGGACTACACCGAGCGGTCCAACGCATGGCGAGAGGAGATGGCCCACCAGCGCGAGGAGCTCGCGCGCCACGACCGCGCTGACGCAGCCTACCTCGAACAGGGCGTCGCTCTGCTTGAACTCGCTGGAATGGCGGTAGAACTGTACGAATCGCAGGAGACCCCCGAAAAGCGCAAGCTCCTCGATTTTCTCTGCTTGAACTCGGAATTCCGCGACGACGCCGTGAAGGTCACCTGGAAGAAACCCTACGATGGACTTGCACAATCCATCAGCGAAGCCGAGGCCGAAAAAGCGAGAACCCCCGAGTTTTCACTCGGGGGTTCAAGATGGCGGAGCGGACGGGACTCGAACCCGCGGCCTCCGGCGTGACAGGCCGGCGTTATAACCGACTTAACTACCACTCCGCGAAGATGATGGTGGGCGGAACAGGGCTCGAACCTGCGACCCGTGCCTTGTAAGGGCACTGCTCTTCCGACTGAGCTATCCGCCCAACGTCAAGCCCGGTCCATGTACCCCAGATGGGCTGACCCGTCAAGGCCGAAAGACGTCACCACTTCACCGAGCGTGGAGTCTGACGGTCTGGGCGAAGATGCGGGCGATGCGCGCACAGGTCTCCTCGTCCGGGTCCCGGACCACCACGTTCCCGTCCGAGAGGAACGTCTCCTTCCAGTTTCGCCGTGGCGCGCCGATCGGCAGTAGATCCTGGCGAATCACGTGTTGGCCATACCGCTGCATGAACGCCGCGAGCCCATCTATCGACCGGATCGTGCCCTCTCCCTCGGCGCGCTTGAAGACAATAGCGGCGCTCCACGGCCGCTCCCCGGCCCCCCCTCGACTCGACGGCGCCTTCCCCCAACACACAGCCTCCGCCCAGGCGCGGTACAAGTCGGCATCATCGCTGTAGTTCATCAGGTCAACCATGTTGGCGCCGGGTGGGCGACAAGCCACCTCACCGAAGACCGCCCGGCCCTGCCGGTCGCGAAACCACTCCATGTGCGTCAACCCCGTCCCCATGCCAAGCACCGAGAGGACCCGCCGACCGAGCTCCACCCCCAGGCGCACATGCGGTGCATCATGGTCCCGCATCGACTGGATGATCGGGCTGATCCACTGGTTTTGCCGCGCAACGAGGGTGTTGGGCTCGTACCGGCAGACGCTCTCGTAGAGCGGGCGGGCGTCGATGCACAGCGTCTCGTAGGTGAATTCTGGCCCGTCAATGAACTCCTCGACCAGGAGCTCATCATGCCCCTCCGTCGCGTCCAGCGCGGCCTCGAACTGGATGGCGGTGTCACAGCGATGGGTGTCCGCGCTCCCCGCCCCATCGACGGGCTTGACGACGACCGGCAGGCCCAGCTGCTCGAGCCCAGCCCAAGCTGCGGATCGTGTAGACACGCGGATCGTCCGAGGCACCCTCAACCCGGCTGCCTCCACCCGGGCTCGCATGACCCCCTTGTCCCGAAAGCCATGCACGACGTCTGGCGACATGCCTGGGATACCCAGATCAAGCCGCAGCTCCGCGGCGAGGACCGTCAGCGGCTCCCAAAGCGCCTCCACGCGGTCGGGTCGGAGGCCGGAGGCACGGATCGACGCGAGGACCTGCGCTCGAACCGCAGGCACGTCACCCATGCCGGCGACCTGGAGGTAGCTCGCCAATCGCGTGTAGAGGCCGGACGGCATCGCCGTGGGGTGGGAATCGCCAACCCCATGCACGCGAGCACCAGCATCCGCCAAAGCGTGCACATACGCGGGCATCTCCAACGGCCAAGCGGGGGAGAGGAAGATCACATCCATGCGGGCTTCGTAATCCGCGCGGCCGGGGAATAGGCGACGGTCATGCGCCGTCAGGTCGGAAAGGCGATCCCGTTCGGGGTGGTCGCGAGCTTGGAGCTGACCGCGGCGGGGTTCGCCCCGCCGTGGATGGGCGTGATGTTCGCTTGGGCGGGCCTGGCGACCGGTTGGGTGGCGCTGGCCTACCTGCTGGAGCGACCCCGGCTGCTCGCCAAAACATCCGGCGGACGCTGGCTTCTCGGTCCCTACACAGCTACGGCTGGGCTGGTTGCCCGGCTCGCGCAGCGCCTCGGTGTCTCAGAGCGGGACGAGGTGGCGCCGGGACTCTGGGTCGGCGGATGGCCGAGACGCCACAGCGACACCTGGGCCCAGCTCGACTGCACCTCGGAGTTGCCCAGGCGGGGTCGCTCATCGGCGTATCTGTGTGTTCCGATGCTCGACGGGCTCGAGGTTCGTCCGCGAGAGCTCGTGGACGCGGCAGCTCAAGCGCGAACCTGGAGGGGAAGCGGGCACCCCGTGCTGGTTCATTGCGCTTATGGGCATGGTCGAAGCGTCGCGGTGGCCTGCGTTGTGCTGGTCTGCGATGGCGACGAGCCGTCGCTGGAGCAAGCCCTCCATCGCGTACAGCGACACCGGCCTCGCGCCCGGATGAGTCAGGGGCAGCGAGCCGCAGCATTGGAAGCGATCGAGTCCCTTCGGGCTGCTGGGCGAGCGCAACCTACATCGTGAACCGTCAGCGGCGAGCCGACGGTACTTCGCCGCGAACCGCCCGATCCATGTCGTCTGGCAAGCAGGTGTCCCAGCGGACGGCGGTTCCGTCGAACGGGTCCTTGAAACCAAGGGTCACCGCGTGCAGCGCCAGCCGGGGAAACCTCTCAGTCGCCGGGCCGCGGGTGTAGAGGTTCTCGCCCAACACCGGCGCCCCAACTTCAGCGAGATGGATGCGCACCTGGTGGGTCCGCCCCGTGAACAGGAGGGCCTCGACGAGGGTGCAGGGCCCGCCCCGTAGTCGCACCGACTGCACGCCTCGAAGCTCTGTCTCCGCAGGCTTGCCCGCCGTGGAGGCGACCGGCCCGACCGCAGACCCACGAAGTCCATCGCCGCGATCACGTAGCAGAATCGACCGCACCCGCCGCGGCTCCGGTCCGACCTGGCCATGCACAAGCGCCAGGTAACGACGCTCCACGTCGTGGGTCTCAAACATTGCCTTGAGCGCCTGCTGTGCCGGCTCATCCCGGGCCACCAGGAGACAGCCGCTGGTCCCCTCATCCAGGCGGTGCACGGCGAACGCCTGACCGAGCTGCCTAGCGACGACGCTCACAACGTCGGGCTCAGCCTCCCGCCCCGGGGCACGCACGCTCAGCATCCCGGAGGGCTTCCAAACCACCACCCAACGGGCCCGGACCTCTAAGAACACAGGATCCAGACCCAGTCGAAGGCGCGGCCAGCCCACGTCAAAACGAACGGCGTCTGGCTCGCACATCCTCCCGCCGTCCCCAATCGGGACGCCCCGAAGCCGAACCTTTCCGGAGGCCATGGCATCCCTGGCCGCCCGCCCCGACAACCCTCGCTCGCGAAGCACGTCGATCACCCGGCGCATGCGCACACCTCCGCGGCGATCCAAGCGCCGCAACGAAAACGAGGAGACCCCCTCTCGACGCAAATCGAGAGGGGGTCAAGGGGAGGCCGGCAGTTACCTACTCTCCCACACCCGTTGGGGTGCAGTACCATTGGCACGAGAGAGCTTGACTTCTGTGTTCGGAATGGGAACAGGTAGGGCCTCTCCGTTGTCGCCACCGGCCAAGGTGGCA
>CANKNP010000432.1 GCA_947483545.1 Deltaproteobacteria bacterium
GGGGGTAGCTCCACATGGCGAAGGTCCCTACCGCGCCCCCCGCCCCGAAAGCACCACCGGAACGGTCTTCGCCAGCAGCACAATATCCAGGAACAAGCTCCACGTATCGATGTACTGCAGGTCGAGCCGCATCCACGACTCGAAGTCCACGTGATTTCGCCCGCTGACTTGCCAGATGCACGTCAGCCCCGGCTTCATCGACAGACGACGCATCTGCCAACGCTCGTAGTGCACAACTTCGCTCGGGATCGGCGGGCGGGGGCCGACGAGGCTCATCTCCCCCCGGAGCACGTTCCAGAACTGCGGGAATTCATCCAAGGAATACAGTCGAATCCACCGCCCGATGCGCGTGACACGAGGATCGCGCGCCATCTTGAACACCGGGCCGCTCATCTCGTTGTGGTCTGCCAACTGTCCCCTTTTGGCCTCGGCGTCGGGCACCATCGATCGAAACTTGTACATCCGAAACGTGTGGCCATAGAGCCCTGTCCGTTCCTGGGAGAAGATGACCGGGCCGCCATCCTCGAGCTTGATGGCCAACGCCACCAGGGCCAGGACCGGCGACATGAGTGTCAGGGCACACAGGCTCCCCACTACGTCCAACATGCGCTTGACGACCAACGCCTCCGCGTCGCGCGGGGTCGAGGAGAACGACAGCACGCCCCAGCCGTCGTAGTCGAGCAGATCGGCCTGGGCGATGGAGAACCCGAGGAAATTCGCGTCCATCGAGAAGGTCACGCCGACCGTCTCACACGCATCGGCGACCGCTCTGAGCGTGCGGGTGTCCCAGGCCCGGCCGGTCATGAACACCTGGGAGATCGTGCCGTCGTCAAGGATCCGGGGAAGATCGGAGACCGTGCCGACGACGGGGATCGCGCCCGCCGGGAGCCAGAATTGAACGCCGGACGAAGTCCGGGCGTTCAAAGCTGGCTCCCGTGTTTGCGTCCCGGGCGGGAACGGCGCAGCGGCGCCGGACCCGGCCGAGAAGGCGCCAACACAAGCCCGCGGATGCGGGCGTTCTTCGAGAACACTGGCCGATGCGCCCGGCCCGCGCCCTCGCGGGACGGGAGAATCGGCGAGCAGCGCCTCTTCGTCGGGGCGAACCACGCCTGCGACGCGCAAGCCCCAATCCCGATGGCGGTCGAGGATCTCCAAAAACGGCAGCACCTCTTCGGCCCCGCCGACGACGAGGATGTCGGAGGGCCGCTCCCCGGGCAGGCGCACCAGACGGGCCAGGAACAGCGCCAGCGTGGACGCGACCGCGTAGCCGAGCACAAACGACCGGGAGGTCGGGCTCGCCGGCGGAAAGACGAACTGCACCGCGGTCAACAGCACCGCGGCGATGCCGACGGCCCGCGCCAGGCGGAGCAGGAGGACATCCCGGCGCACGCGTCGAAGGTCGTTGTAGGTCCCGGAGGAGTGCAGGGAGAGCAGCCAGATCGGCAGGATCTGAATCAGGAGCTGAACTTGATTCTGTAGGTTGATCCGGTGTTGTGGCCCCAGTCCCCAGCCCTCGCCCAGCCGCTCCCGGAGCGCAATCACGACAAAAAACGTGACGCAGAGCGCCGTCGCGTCAGAGACGCGTACGGACCACCGCAACCCGGCTGCCTGGACTCGCTGCATGCGAGGCGCAGTATGCGCGCCGGCAGGTTCGCGCCGCAATAGGTCGCGGGATGCCTGCGCTCACGCCGCCTTCGGGTCCCTTCGCCCCGCTCTCGAATCCCCTCGCGGTGCGGGACCTCCGCATCGGCGATGGCGAGCTGATCGCGATCTTGGGCCCCTGTGTCTTGGAGACGGAGGCAGGCGCGAGCCGAATCGCCGACGGCATCGCCGAGGTGTGCGCGCGCCTCGGCTTGCGCTGGATCTTCAAGGCCAGCTTCGACAAGGCGAACCGCACCTCGGGCACAAGCTTCCGGGGGCCGGGGCTCCATGAGGGCTTGGAAGCCCTGGCGCGCATCGGACAGCGCGTCGGCGTGCCGCTCACGACGGACGTCCACCTTCCCGAACAGGCGCAGGCCTGCGCACATGCCGTGGACCTGCTCCAGGTGCCGGCGTTCTTGTGCCGTCAGACGGATCTCCTCGATGCCTGCGGAGCCACCGGCAAGCCGATCAACGTGAAGAAGGGGCAGTTCCTGGCGCCCGGGGACATGCAGAACGTGGTGCAGAAGCTGCCTGCGGGGCGGACGATGCTGACAGAGCGGGGCGCGAGCTTCGGGTACAACACGCTCGTCGTGGATTTTCGCTCGCTGCCGACGATGCGGGGGTTTGGGGTCCCGGTCTGCTTCGACGCGACGCACTCGGTGCAAGCGCCGGGTGGCGGTGCGACGTCCGGCGGGGATCGCCGCTGGGTACCCACACTCGCCAGGGCTGCGGCGGCGGTCGGGATCGATGCGTTGTTCGCCGAGGTTCACGATTTTCCCGAGCAGGCGCTCTCGGACGGCCCCAACATGGTCCGACTCTCCGATCTGGAGGGCCTGCTACAGCAGGTGCTGACCGTTCGGGGGCGATAAGCCCCCGGGATGAACAAGCTCCTCCCCAGCGCCGCCGCCGCGGTCGCCGACCTCCCCCAGAACGCCGTGGTGATGGCCGGCGGGTTCGGCCTTTGCGGCATCCCCGAGAACCTCATCCTCGCGATTCGGGACCTCGGCGTGTCCGGGCTCACGTTCATCTCCAACAACGCGGGCGTGGATGACTTCGGCCTCGGGATTCTGCTTCGAACCCGGCAAGTTCGCAAGATGATCTCGTCCTACGTTGGCGAGAACAAAGAGTTCGAGCGGCAGTACATGTCGGGCGAGCTGGAGGTCGAGCTTTGTCCCCAGGGCACGCTGGCCGAGCGGATCCGGGCCGGGGGCGCGGGGATCCCGGCGTTCTACACGGCCACCGGGTACGGCACCGTGGTAGCCGATGGCAAAGACACGCGCTGGTTCGACGGCCGCCCCTACGTGATGGAGCGCAGCCTGGTCGCGGACTTCGCGATCGTGAAGGCCTGGCGCGGCGACCGACACGGAAACCTCGTCTACAAGGCCACTGCGCGAAACTTCAACCCGATGATGGCCAGCGCCGCCAGGGTGACCATCGCCGAGGTCGAGGAGCTCGTGGACGACCTCGACGCCGACCAGATCCACACCCCCGGCATCTTCGTGCAGCGGCTGATCGTGGGCGCGCACTATGAAAAACGCATCGAAAAACGAACCGTATCCAACCCCGCTGGCGGGCAGGAGTAACCATGCCGCTACACCGTGATGGCATTGTCCGCCGCGCTGCTTTAGAGCTTCGCAGCGGATTTTACGTGAACCTGGGCATCGGCATCCCCACGCTGGTCGCCAACCACCTGCCCGACGGCATGGACATCGTCCTGCACAGCGAAAACGGCCTCCTCGGCATGGGGCCTTTCCCGCTCGACGCGGACGTGGACGCCGACCTCATCAACGCCGGTAAGCAGACGGTCACAGCACTTCCGGGCGCGAGCTTCTTCAGCTCTGCGGACAGCTTCGCGATGATCCGCGGCGGCCACATCGATCTCACGATCCTGGGTGCGATGCAGGTCAGCGCCTCCGGGGACCTCGCGAACTGGACGATCCCCGGCAAGATGGTCAAGGGCATGGGTGGTGCGATGGACCTCGTCGCCGGCGCCAAGCGGGTGGTCGTGACCATGGAGCACACCGCGAAGGGCGAACCCAAGCTGCTACGCACCTGCACGCTGCCGTTGACCGGCGTTGGATGCGTACATCTCTTGATCACCGACTACGGGGTGTTCACGTTCGAGGGGGGGCTGACGCTGGCCGAGATCGCGTCGGATCTCAC
>CANKNP010000433.1 GCA_947483545.1 Deltaproteobacteria bacterium
ACCCTCCCGAAGCCGGACGCCATCGCCCAGCTCACCGAAGGCTTGCCCAAAGATCCGCCCGACGACTGCGAGCCCCCGGGCGATGCCCTCCGCGGCGAGGCCCGCAAACAGGTGATGACCGGCGACGACCTTCGCATGGCCAAGGATGCCGCCGGCGCCGTGCAGAAGTACCGGGCCGCGCTGTCGATGGACAGTTGCAGCGGCTACGCCTGGCTCGGGCTCGGCGAGTCCGCCGTAGCGCTCGATCGTCCGGACATCGCGATCCGCGCGCTCCGCAACGCGACGACGCTCCTCCCCAAGCACTACGGCGCCTGGACCGCCCTCGGCCTCGCGTATGAGGCCACCCGCCAGGTCTCCCTCGCCGTCGCCGCCTTCCGCATGGCCATCGAGCTGAAGCCAGGCTTGGAGGCGGCCAGCGCCGGTCTCACCCGCCTCGGCGCGTATTGACCCCCGCGCTCCTCCACGTCATCCTCGGCGGGGCCTTCATCCCGGCCGGGATCGGCGCCATCGCCTGGGAGGACGCCGATCAGCTCTCGGGCACGCTCGCAGGCGAATTCGATGGGATCCTCCGCCCGCCGTTCACCGTGTACGCAGGCTGGTACGACGCCCGGAACGCCATCCTCGTGGACTTCGCGCTCGTGCGCTTCTCGACCGCGACCTACTCGAACACTCCGTCCCGCGAGGGGCTGGGATCGTCGCGTCTGGGCCTGGACTACCGCCGTTACCTCGCACCCGCTCCGGCGGGGCCCGGGGCCGTGGACACGTACGCCAACCTGGGCCTGTACGGCATCCTCCCCAGCGCTCACGACAGCTCTGAAGCCTACACCGAGGAGGATCAGGCCTCCGCGGATGAAGCCGCTGCCGAGCTTCGCGCCCGCATCGGCGGAGTCGGCGGCCGGCTCGGCATCGGGGCGGGCTACCGGATCGGCGACGCCGCGAGCGTCACTATCGGGATGCGCGGCGCGGTGGTGCTGCACCGGGTCCAGGCCACGCTGGAGAGCGGCTACGAGGTGAGCGTGCTTGTGCTGCCGGAGGCTGCGCTCACGCTGGAGCTGAGGCGGTGATCCTCTGGATTTTCGGAGCGCTCGCGGGGGAACCACTGGATTTCCCGACCTGGGCCGAAGAACAGCCCGTGGTCGCGCACGCCGAGCCCGCCTACCACTTCGCCGCCGAGGTGTTCCGGGCCGTCGCAGCGGCGGGCCCAGCGCGGGTCGTGCCAGAGGTGATCGGCTACTCGCTGGGCGGGCGGCCGATCTGGGCGTTCACGGTGCAAGGCGAGGAGCCCGTGGTGACGAGGCTCTTGTTGATCGCCAACATCCACGCGCTGGAGTGGATCCCGACGGAGGACGCGTTGGCGTTCCTCGTGGATTTTGCGGCCCGGCCGGCGCCTGGAGTGCAGGTGGTGATTGTCCCGATCGTGAACCCCGACGGCCGGGCAAAGGTCGAGGCAGACCTGCTCGCCGGGCGAAATGTGTACCGGCGGGGCAACCAGGCGCAGGTGGACCTGAACCGGGACTGGGCGGTGAACCGCGATAGTTCGGCGATTTGGCGGCATGTGATCCCGGGCCGGTACGTCACCTCGCCCGAACCGCTCTCCCAGCCTGAGACCCGCGCGATCGACACGCTCTTGCGGGCCCGTCCGTTCGACGGCTTCGTGTCGCTTCACAGCTTCGGAGGCTTCATCTACTACCCCTGGGCGGGGCGCTGGGCGCGGGCCGACGATTGGCACCGCCTGCAGGCCATCGCTTTGGCGATGCAAGCGGGCATGGGCCCGCACGCCTACCGCCCGCGGCAACTGTCCAGGTGGGGGTTCTTCTTTCGTGGGCTCGGCATGGAGTTGGACCACGTCTACGGAGAGTTTGGGATCCCGGCGTTCCTGGTCGAGACCACCCGCTCCGGAATCGAAGGCCCCGCCGACTTGAAGACCTACTTCCGCTGGTACAACCCCCGCAGTCCGGAGCGACATGTCACGGCCGGCGTCGGGATGTTGTGGGGGTGGGTGGCCGCCCAGCATGACCCGATCTGACAAACTCAGTTCTGGTCACTGAGACCTCTGATGACAAGCGGAGCCCTTGCGGCCCCGTCCGGCTGGACTAAAGGGCGCGCCGAAGACCCTCCCCCCGCTCCCTGCTGTCCCCGGAACCCCCTATGATCACCGTAGAAGGCCTCTCGCACTGGTACGGCGACCGCCGCGCCGTCGAAGGCCTCTCGTTCAACATCCAGCCCAACGAGTGCGTCGGGCTGCTCGGCCTCAACGGGGCCGGAAAGTCCACCACGATGAAGGTGCTCGCCGGCCTGCTCGTCCCGACCGGCGGGAGCGTCACCATCGACGGCGCCGATCTGGTGAGCGCGGGCGCAAAATTCCGCTCGCGCATCGGCTACCTGCCCGAGGACCCGCCGCTCTACAAGGAGATGACGGTCCGCGAGTTCGTCGCCTACTGCGGCCAGCTCAAGGGGATGGCGGCCAGCGCGGTCGCTGCTCGCCTGGATGAGGTGCTTGAAACCGCACAGTTGACCGCCCGGCAACACCAGGTGATCGGGGAGCTGTCGCACGGTTACCGCAAGCGGGTGGGCATCGCGCAGGCGATCATCCACAAGCCCAGCGTGATCATCCTGGACGAGCCGATCTCGGGCCTGGATCCCAAGCAGATCGTCGAGATGCGGCAGGTGATTCGGAACCTCGCGAAGGGGGCGACGGTCATCATCTCGTCGCACATCCTGTCGGAGATCTCGGAGACCTGCGACAGGCTGATCGTGCTGAACGGTGGCCGAATTGTCGCTGCGGGCACGGAAGCCGAGCTGGCGGAACGTGCGGGCAGCGGGGGGCGGCTGACGGTGGTGGTGCGCGGCTCGGCGGAGGCGATCGCCAAGGCGTTCGCGGCCGCGGGGGTGCTCAAGTCCGACACGCATCACGAGGGGAATGGCCTCACGCGGTGCAATGTCACGCTCCCGAACATGCACACCGACCCGCGCGAGGCGTTGGTCGCCGCGCTGGTCCATGCCGGTGTCGGGGTGAGACGCGTATTTGAAGACGAAGGTGAGCTCGAGGCGATCTTCCTCGGCCTGACGAAGGAGGTCCAATGAGCGGCATCTGGCTCATCGCACGCCGCGATTTTTCGGCGTTCATCAACACCATGTGGGGATGGCTGATCCTGTCGCTGGCGCTGCTTGCGGACGGCGTGCTGTTCAACGCCTTCGCGCTCACCGCGTCCAGCCGGTACTCCGCTGAGGTGCTGACCGACTTCTTCTTCCTCACCGGCGGGGTCGCGCTGTTCGCAGCCGTGGCGATCACGATGCGGCTCTTCGCGGAGGAGCGGCAGACGGGCACGATCGTGCTGCTGGAGTCCTCGCCGCTCTCAGAAGTGCAGGCTGTCCTTGGCAAGTACCTCTCCGGGCTGATGTTCCTCGGGCTCTTCCTCGCGCTCACCGCCTACATGCCCGCGATGGTCATGGTGAACGGCAAGGTGAGCATCGAGGAGATCGGTGTCGGCTACCTGGGCGTGTTCCTGCTTGGGAGCGCGGGCATCGCGATTGGCACCTGGGCCTCCGCTATCTCCCGCAATCAGCTCGTCGCGCTGATCATCGGCGCGGCCAGCACCTTGTTCTTCGTCATGTCGTGGATGCTCTCGCGGGTGCTCGATCCCCCGTTCAAGGGGCTGTTCGCCTACCTCGCGTTCTTCGACAAGCAGCTCCAGCCCTTCCAAGAGGGGCGTATCAACACCGAGGGTGTGG
>CANKNP010000434.1 GCA_947483545.1 Deltaproteobacteria bacterium
AGCCGGGTATGCGCTCGTACCCGAGCGCACCCCGGCGAGCGGGGGGCGTGGGGGGCTTGCCCCCCACAAAGCAGGGCGGGTTCGGAAGCCAGCACGGGCGTGACATGTCACGGCAGGAACACTAGTTGGCGTTCCCCCGCGAAGTCGTAGAGGAGGTTCGCGCGCGGACCGACATTGCCTTGGTCATTGGGCAGAGCGTGGCGCTCAAGCGCGCGGGACGAGGCCTTGTCGGCCTCTGCCCGTTCCACAACGAGAAGTCACCGAGCTTCAACGTCGTCCCCCACAAGCAGATTTTTCACTGCTTCGGATGCGGCGAGTCCGGGGACGTCATCGCTTTTGTGATGAAAGCACGGGGGCTCACGTTCATCGAGGCGATCAAGGACCTCGCTCAGGCCGCGGGCGTGGTGGTCCCCGAGAGGGATCTGTCCCCCGAGGAGCGCGCCCGGCTGACGGCGAGGCAGGACCTGTTCACCGTGTGCGAGGCCGCGGCCAGCCTGTTTCACACGACGCTCCTGACCCAGCCGGAGGGCGAACCAGGAAGGGCGTACCTGGCGAACCGCGGGATCACGCTGGAGACGGCGGTGAAGTACCGGCTCGGTTTTGCGCCCGATGGCTGGGACCGCCTCGCCCGGCACCTGCAGTCCAAGCGCATCGCAGCACCCCTGGCGGCGCAGGCCGGGGTCCTGAAGCGCCGCGACGGCAAAGACGGCGTCTACGACGTGTTCCGCAACCGGCTGATCTTCCCGATCCTCGACGACCGGGACCGGCGGATCGCGTTCGGCGGTCGAATCCTGCCCGAGGCGCCGAAGGACGGGCGGGATCCCGGGCCCAAGTACCTCAACAGCCCCGAGTCCCCGATCTACAAAAAGAACGAGGTGCTCTATGGGCTCTCCTGGGCGCGGTCGCAGGCCCAGCGAAAGGATCGACTGATCCTGGTCGAAGGCTATTTTGACGCCGTGAGCCTGTGGCAGGCCGGGTTCGGCGAGGCGGTCGCGACCAGCGGCACGGCGATCACCGAGAAGCACGTCGAGCGCATCTCCAGCCACACCCGGAAGATGTACGCGCTCTTCGACAGCGACAGCGCCGGCGTGCGCGCCGCCCAGAAGTCCCTGCCCTTGCTTCAATCCGCGCAGATCTCGGCGTTCCGGCTCAACCTTGGGGCGTGTAAGGATCCGGACGAGTTCATCCAGAAGAACGGCGCCGCCGCGTTCGAGGTCCTGCTGGGCGCGGGCGAGGACCTTGTGCTCATGGTCGCCCGCCGGGTCGTCGAGGAGGAAGGCCGGGACGGCGCCGCCAAGGATCGCATCTTGCAGCGTTTGACCGGCTTTCTTCGCGATCTCCCCAGCGAGGGTATCCGGGAGACGGCCACCCTCTACGTCGCCGGACTGTTGAACCTCCGCGCCGACGAGCTTCGCGACCGGGTGTTCCAGCGGGTCGAGGCGCCGCCGCGGGTGCCGAAGCCCCTGCTCTGGCGACCGACCCGCGAGCTCGTGCACTTGCTCTGGGTGCTCATCCACCATCCGGCGGAAGTCGCGCCCGTGATCGGCAACGTCGAGCCGGAATGGGTCACGGATCGCGAGGACGTGTTGCGCGTGATGGTGCAGATCGGCAACGGAGAGCCGTTCACGAGCGTGATCGCGGACCTGGAGGGCCGGGACCCCGATCTTGCGCGCACGCTGCGCGCGATCGCCGCGAGAGAGGGATTAGTCAAGGATCAAGATGCTGTTTCTGTCGCCCACGACGTCATTTTGCGGCTCGAGGCGCGCCATGTGGACGCGAAAATCGTCGCGCTGAACGCGACGATCGAGGGTTGCGTGAAATCTGCGGACAAGTCAAGTTACAGGGGCATGTTGCACGAGCTTTCTGCACTCAATGCGCGCAAGCAGCAGATCCACGCTGTCATCACCCGCACCGCCCCCGGCGAGCGTGGGTGATGCGCGCTTTTTCCCTGCTCGCCGCTGTTCCTCCTGCACGCCAACCTGCACCGCAAGGGCACCCTGAATGTTGAAGGACAAGGAGCTGAAGGACTTCGAGGCGATGATCGACCTCGGAAAACCACGCCAGACCGCGCGGGCGAACGGCGAAGAGGAGCACGGCGCCCTGCCGACTCACCTGATCTCCGCGGAGAACCTGGAAGATGTCCAGATCATGTTCTCCGACTCCGACATCGAGTCGGTGCACCAGGCGCGCCGGGCGGAGGAGGCCGAGCGGAGAGGCCAGCCGCTCGACGACAAGAAGGTGAACGACGCCATCCCGACCGGTCGCAGCAACGATCCCGTGAGGATGTACCTGCGGAAGATGGGCAGCGTGTCGCTGCTCTCCCGCGAGGGCGAGATCGAGATCGCCAAGCGCATCGAAGAGGGTGAGGCCGCCATCAAACGCGCCACCCTCGGCAGCCCGCTCGGCCTGCACCTCGTGCATGGTGTGCGGCTTGAGGATGACCAGCGGATGGCCACCGCGCTTCGACTCGGTAAAAAGCCTCGGCGCATGCGTACAAAGGACGGCATCGGGGTAGACGAGCTGGAGAGCGAGCTGCTCGCGCTGCACGTCGAGCGGAAGGCGTGCGTCGCGACCTTCGTGCAGGCCAAAGAGGCCGGCGTCGGCGAGGAAGAAGCCCGGGTCGGGCTCATCGCGATCGAGACGCGGATCGTCACGAGCGTGGAGACCCTGGAGATCGAGCGCAAGCAGGTCACGGACATTGGCGCCCGGCTGCACGAGTGCTGGGGCCAGGTCAACCAGGCGGAGCGGGAGATCGAGCGCGTCGCCACGGAGGCCGGCATCCCCGTGCGGGAGCTGCGGCGGAGCATTCGCCGGGTCCGTCGTACGCCGGATCGGGGCGGCGCGGTGCTGATGGAGAGCTCCGGGATTGAGGAGATCCGCTGGGCCGAGTTCGATAGCCGCGTGCGTCGGGAGATCCGGCGGGTGCGCAAGATCGAAGAGGAGATCGGAATCGAGCGCGACGAGCTGCGGCTGCTCTCGCGGGATCTGAAGCGGGGGGAAGCCCTCGCAGATCGTGGCAAGTCCGAGCTCATCGAGGCCAACCTTCGCCTCGTGGTGAGCATCGCCAAGAAGTACACCAACCGCGGTCTGCAATTCCTGGATCTCATCCAGGAGGGCAACATCGGGCTGATGAAGGCGGTCGAGAAGTTCGAATACCAGCGCGGCTACAAGTTCTCGACCTACGCCACCTGGTGGATCCGTCAGGCGATCACCCGCGCGATCGCCGATCAGGCCCGCACCATCCGCATCCCCGTCCACATGATCGAGACCATCAACAAGCTCATCCGCACCAGCCGCTACCTCGTCCAGGAGCTCGGCCGCGAGCCCACCCCCGAGGAGATCGCCGAGAAGATGGAGCTGCCCGTCGACAAGGTCCGCAAGGTCCTCAAGATCGCCAAGGAGCCCATCAGCCTCGAGACCCCCATCGGCGAGGAGGAGGACAGCCACCTGGGCGACTTCATCGAGGACAAGAGCGCCATCAACCCCTCCGAGGCCGTCATCGACCTCAACCTCTCCCAGCAGACCCGCAAGGTGCTCGCCACCCTGACGCCCCGCGAGGAGAAGGTGCTGCGCATGCGCTTCGGCATCGGCGAAAAATCCGACCACACCCTCGAAGAGGTCGGCCAGGACTTCGACGTCACCCGCGAGCGCATCCGCCAGATCGAGGCCAAGGCCCTGCGCAAGCTGCGCCACCCCAGCCGCTCCAAGCAGCTC
>CANKNP010000435.1 GCA_947483545.1 Deltaproteobacteria bacterium
CCCCCCGCCCCGGGCGGTCGAGCCCCCTCCGCCACGCGCGGCCGAGCCCCCGGCCCGGCCCCGCAACGGCACCACCACCGCTGTCCTTCCCGGCGTCTCCCCTGGTAATCTCCGCTCCGGCGGCAACCACGACGATGGCCGCGCCGTCCGCCGCGCCCTCACGCCCTACCAGCTCCCCCCCCTCGCGCTGCTCGACCACCATCCGGAGATCGTGACCGGCACGGACGAGTCTGTGCTTCACGAGCTGGCCCACACGTTGACTGCCAAGCTCCTCGACTTCGGGGTCGAGGGGCGGGTCGTGGCGATCCGCCCCGGTCCGGTGATCACGCTGTTTGAGTACGAGCCGGCGCCGGGCATCAAGGTCTCCCGCATCTCGAACCTGTCGGACGATCTCGCGATGGCGCTCAAGGCCATGAGCGTGCGCATCGTCGCGCCGATCCCTGGCCGAGGGGTCGTGGGCATCGAGATTCCGAACGCCAAGCGCCAGACCGTCTGGGCGCGCGACGTGTTCGCCTCCGCAGAGTTCCGTGATCAACGGAACATTCTCCCCGTCGTGCTGGGCAAAGACACCGAGGGCAAACCCTATGTGGGCGACCTCGCGAAGATGCCGCACCTCCTGGTCGGGGGCACCACGGGATCTGGAAAGAGCGTGGGCGTGAACGGGATGCTCACGTCCTTGTTGCTCACGAAATCTCCGGAGGAGCTGCGCTTCATCCTGGTCGATCCGAAGATGCTCGAGTTCGAGCTGTACAAGGACATCCCGCACCTTTTGCACCCGGTGGTGACCGAGCCGAAGCTGGCGTCTGCTGTGCTCAAGTGGGCATGCGTGGAGATGGACGAGCGGTACAGGCTCCTCGCCCGTTGGCAGACCCGCAACATCGAGGGCTACAACGAACGTGTGGTGGAGGAGACCGCAGACTGGACGCCCGAAAAGGCGCGGAAGTACGCTCCGAAGGACTGGCCCTCCGGGGATCTGCTGCCGGTGCCCAAGAAGCTCGCGTACATCGTGGTTGTCATCGACGAGCTGGCCGACCTGATGATGGTCGCGGCCAAAGACGTCGAGGAGAGCATCGTCCGCATCGCCCAGAAGGCCCGCGCGTGCGGCATCCACCTGATCGTCGCGACGCAGCGTCCGAGCGTAGATGTCATCACCGGCCTCATCAAAGCCAACATGCCGTCGCGGCTCGCCTACCAGGTGCGCCAAAAGAACGATGGGCGCACCATCCTCGACCAGAACGGCGCCGAGACCCTGCTTGGCAAGGGCGACCTGCTCTTTTTGCCGCCTGGCACGTCGGGCCTGCTCCGCGCCCATGCCGCGTTCTTGACCGACGACGAGGTGCGCCGCGTCACCGACCATTGCCGTGCCCAAGGCGCGCCCGACTACGCGCCCGCCATCAAGGTCGAAGGGGGCGAGATGGATCCCGAGGAGCTTGCCGCTGAGAAGGACGAGAACTACGACAAGGCGCTCGACTATGCGATCGAGAAAGGCAAGGTCTCGACCAGCATGATCCAGCGTGTCCTTGGCATCGGCTACAACCGCGCTGCCAAGATCATGGAGATCATGGAGCAAGAGGGCGTGGTCGGGCCCGCAGACGGGGCGAAGGCGAGGGAAGTGCTCGTGCAGTCACGGTGATCGGCGCACCTCAGTTCTGACGCTCCCGTCAGGAACTGACAAATTCGCGGGGCGCGATTCTGCTAGATTCTGACACACCCGTCAGGAAGTGGAGCAGCTGCAACGAAGGGCTTGCCTCCACCCCAGGCCCGCGCTAACCGCCCCCTGCTCCGGGCTCCCCGGGCATAACGTACGACTTTCCGTTGCCGCCTTCGGGTTCCGGTTCGTCCAATGCGAGGTAAATCATGGGTAAGAACAGCGAGATGGGCCTCATCGGCCGCAAGATTGGCATGACACAGGTGTTCGACGCGGCGGGCGCTGCCCTCGGCGTTTCGATCGTGGAGATGGGCCCGAACATCGTGCTCCAGGCCAAGACCGCCTCCGGGCCGGACGGCTACAACGCGCTCCAGCTCGGCTTCGGCCAGCGCAAGGCGGCGCGCGTCACCAAGGCCGAGACCGGCCACTTCGCGAAGGCCGGCGAGGGCGTACTGCCCCGGTTGGTCCAGGAGATTCGCGTGCCCGAGGCGACCGTCGCGGCGCACGCGGTTGGCTCGACCATCTCGGTCGCCGACGTCTTCAAGGCCGGCATCCGCGTGGATGTCACCGGTACCTCGAAGGGCCGCGGCTTCCAGGGCGTCATGCGCCGGCACAACTTCAAGGGCTTCAAGCGGACCCACGGTGTCCACGAGTACCACCGGCACGGCGGCTCGATCGGCACGCGCCTCACCCCCGGCATGACCTTCAAGGGCGTCGGCATGCCCGGCCACATGGGCGATGCCACGGTCACCCAGCAGAAGCTCCTCATCCACAAGGTGGACGCCGAGCGCAACCTGCTCTACATCAAGGGCGGAATCCCCGGCTGTGATGGCGGCGACGTGATGGTCCGGCTCGCGGTCAAGAAGACGCGGTAGTCACGGCACGATCTCTACTTTGAGCGGCGGGGCCCAGCTCTGGTCCTCGTCCGCGTAGTACAAGAACGCGGCGGAGGCGGGCCCTTCGTACGTGCCGGGCACTTCGGCCACGAGGTCGAGGTGGATTGTCCGCTCGACGCCCTTCGGCAGGCCCCGAAAGTACAGGTACACATCCCGGGGTGCGGTCTCGTAGAAGTCGATCACGCCCGTCTTCACGAGATCGTCGAGCTGCCAGGCCTGCACCGAGAGCCCGGCGGGGATTCCGACCCGGGCCAGGGTCATGGCCAGATCCTCGGCCCCGAGGGCGCGCACTGTCGCGGTCAGTCGGGTCGTTGCGCCCATCGTCACCCGGACGTCGCCCAATCGGGTCTCCAGGCTCACTTGCGCCTGTGGCTCGAAGCTGGGGTTTGACTGCGGTAGTTCACGCCTAGCGTGTAAGGTACCGGATCCCCGTCCTGGCGTACAACGATCTCATTCAGCCCCGCAACTAGCCGCGCCCCAAAGTCCATCGACTCTGCTTTCCCAGACGTGCTGGTGTACGCGACGCTGTCCACCACCGCCCCGTTGACCGACACCGTCGCTGTGCCGCTGACCGGGTTGGCTTTGCTGGCCTGGACCAGCGCCCGCAGGGCCAGGACCGTCGCCTGCGTGCCGCCGAACCGCCCCGCACCGTCCCGCTGGGCTTGGATCCAGACGATGGCCCGCTCGGCGCCCGCCTTTTGCGCCGGGTCCTTCGAGCCGTACAACGCCAGCGCTGCGAGCGAGGTGGTCTCGATCGCGAGGTACTTGCCCGCGCTCCGCGTGATGCTCGTCGTCCCCATCCACGAGCCGTCCGCCAGCTGCAGGGTGACGAGCCGTTGGACCGCGTCCCGGGCGCCGGGGTGCTTCGCCGCGAGCAGCGTGTTGGCCGCCAGTGCCACGATGTAGGCATCCTGGCTGGAGGCTGCGACCCGCGCGGATGCGGCGATCTCCGCGCCGAGATCGCTACCGTACCCGCTCTCCACAAGCGCCCAGGTGATGTAGGGGTCGGCTACGCTCTTGGGGGCCCGCCCGAGTGCGTCGGGGCCTGCCTTGGGCGTCAGATACCCGCCCTCGCCGTCCCGCCGGGATTTCAGCCATGCCGTGGTGCGCTCGATCATCGCGGGATCGACGCCTCCGTAGACCGGGGCCATGTCGTGGAACTGTAGGAG
>CANKNP010000436.1 GCA_947483545.1 Deltaproteobacteria bacterium
AAGACCGTCGCTTCGCCATCTACGCGCGATGAAGAGTGCGAAACGCGGCGGCGCGTAGCTTCCTCAGCGCTCCCCGCGAACGAACACGTGGTTGCTCTCACAGCCTTCGCAAGTTCTAGACTCTACCAGGTCAACAACGCCGTCCCCGTCGATGTCACCTGCGACGTGTACTCGCGAAGCCGCGCCGCGGGATGCCAGAACACAGGGCGTCTGGACATCACTACCAACGCGCACGAGAACGATACTTCCGGGTTGTTCGACGATCGCCAGTGCACCGTCGGAACGTCCTGCTTCGCGCACGCGTTCGCCGGTCAGCCCGGAGAGCGAAAGGTCGCCAAGCTCACGAAGCAGAGTGTGCCGCTGCCAACCATCACGATCCTGGAGCCGCTGATTGAGCGCTCCTGTCACCGTCTGAAAGACGATCGCAGGTGGACTGTCGCCGTCACCATCCCTGATAAGCACGCGGGCCGGGGCTGGGCTCTGGAACAGCCGGGAGGGTTCACCAAATCGGCGGCGTCCCGACCCAAGTACGATGCCGAACGCGCTGTCGTCCTGCAACGCAGCCACAAGATCGTTGACGCCGTCCGAGTTGACGTCGCCGACTGCCACGACGTCCTGTGAACGACCGATCGGCACATCGGTGCGCTCCTGCGGCATGCCGTTCCGCCTCCCCCACCATACGCTCACGGATTGGTCGGCCTGATTCGTGAACAGCGCGTCGAGGGTTCCATCCCTGTCGACGTCGGCGAGTGTTCCTGCCACCGTTTCGCGCGGGCCCATGCGAACGTCTTCGATCCAGTCGCCAACGACGCCAGGGCAATCCGGGTACTCCGGGGCGCGCGTTGTCACGGCCTGAACATCGTGCTCCAGCGATGACGTCTCCCGGCGTCGGGCAACGCCGAACCACGCGGCGCCCAGAAGGAGCGGGCCCGCGATCACTGCGGTCGCCATCCCCCTCCACTTCCATGGCCAACGCCGGTCGGCTCGGCTGGCTGGTTGGAGGCGCTGCGCCCGACGCTTCCCCGCACCCCGCCCCCCCGCCTCCAACCTCCCCCCCGCTCCCCGGCCTCGTGCTCCAGCGCGCTCCCGGGTGGCTCCTCCTCGCGACGCTCGCCGCCCTGGCCTGCGCCTGCGACGGGGCCCCCGTGGAGGACCCCTGCAACGACACGTGTGACACCTCGAACCGCACCGAGGTGTCCACGTACGTGCCCTACCTCTGGTGCGACACCGTGGCGGCAGAGGCCGAGCTCATCTACGGCACCTACACCTGTACCTCCGAGGAGGTGGACCTCGGCCCCGAGGGCGTCACCATGACGGTCGAGGGGTACGGGGAGCTCGAGGACAGCCTGATGATCTTCGGCATGAACTGGCTGGACGTCTGCATCGAGGTCGTGAACTGGCACATCGACATCACGTTCACGTCCGAGGCCTTCGCGGCGCACATCCCCTCGCAGGTGGAGATCTACGCGCAGCGCGACGGCGTCCGCACCGAGCTGATGGAGGGACCCTACGCCCGCGAGGACATGGAGGGCTGGTTGCTTGAGGGGGTCGTGGGGGCCCAGAACATCGACGTCATGTCGCGAACGGCGCTCGGCGTCGCGAACAAGGAATGGACGGTTTACGTCGGCAACTTCGACGACACGGTGGAGATGGTCTGTGACTGAGAGGCGTTGAGGCCCCGTGCGCGCGATCCCCACGGTGTGCGCCCGCGAGCGATAAGCCCCGCTCCCGTGCCCACCCCCGTCCTCATCCTCGGCGCCGGCCCGGCAGGCCTCGTCGCCGCCCACGAGCTGCGACGCGCCGGGCGCTCCTCCACCGTCCTGGAGGCCTCCCCCCGCGTCGGGGGCCTGTCCGGCACGCTCTGCTGGAAGGGCTATCGCTTCGACATCGGCGGGCACCGCTTCTTCACGCGTTACCCCCGCGTGAAGGCACTCTGGGAGGAGGTGCTCGGGGACGACCTGCTCGTGCGACCGCGCCTCTCCCGCATCCTCTACGACGGGAAGCTCTACCACTACCCGCTGCGCCCCATGGAAGCGCTCGGGAACCTCGGCCTGGTCGAGTCCGCGCGCTGTGTCGCGAGCTTCGGGCGCGCCCGGCTATGGCCCCGCGGCGACGAGGCCTCGTTCGAAGCATGGGTCTCCAATCGCTTCGGCGCCCGCCTCTTCGACACCTTTTTCCGTACATACACGGAGAAGGTGTGGGGCATCCCCTGCGCGGAGATCAGCGCCGATTGGGCCGCGCAGCGCATCAAGAACCTCTCGCTCCGCAAGGCGATCCTCGGCGATCCCAACGTCACCAGCCTCATCGACCAATTCCAATACCCGCGGCTGGGCCCGGGGATGCTCTACGATCGCATGGCAGGGCGCCTGGACGTGCGCCTCCGCGCGAAGGTGACACGCGTGTTCCGGGACGATCTCAGGGTCACGGGCGTGGAGGCCGGGGGCCAGGTGTACACCGCGGACCACTTCCTCTCCTCGATCCCGCTCACCGAGCTCGTCTCCGCGATGGAGCCGGCCGCGCCCGCCGAGGTGCTCGCCGCGACGCGCGCGCTCACCTTTCGGCACCTCGTCGTGGCGTGCTTCATCGTCGAGGGCGCCGCGCTTTTCCCCGACACGTGGGTGTACGTCCACACCCCGCGCCTTCGCGTGGGGCGAATCCAGAACCAGGGGAATTGGTCGCCGGAGATGGTGCCGGAGGCGGGCCGCAGCGGGATCTCGCTGGAGTACTTCACGGACGACCGCGACCCGTTGTGGACCTCCCCGGACGAAGAGATCCTCGCCCTCGCGCGCCGGGAGCTCGCTGCATCCGGCCTCTGCGCGCCGCGGGTCGTCGATGGTCGGGTGATCCGCGCGCCGCGGGCCTACCCCGTTTACCGCGCAGGCTACGAGCAGCACGTCGCGACCATCCGCGAGTGGCTCGATCGCCTCGACAACCTGCAGGCGATGGGCCGCTACGGGATGTTCAAGTACAACAACGCCGACCACTCGGCGTGGACGGCGATGTTGTGCGTCGAGAACCTCGCGGGCGCCGCCCACGACGTGTGGGCGGTGAACGCTGACGAGCAGTTCCAGGAGGGCTGATCAGCCCGCGAACGCGGCCTTGAGGTCCGTGAAGACGAGCTCGCAGGTATTGATGAGCTTCACGATCCGGTCGGCCGTGGCGCCGGTGGCCTTCACGTTCGCGCCGACGACCTTCTTGCTCGCGAGCAGCTTCATCGGGTCGAGGCCCATCGTGAGGAGTGACGCGGGGAACTCGACCACCGCGGCGGCGAGGGCCTTCGCCTCGGGCTCGAGCTCCTTGCCGGACGCGATGGCGTGCACGGCGGCATCGACCAGGCTGTTGGCCGCGTCGAGACCCTTCTGCGCGTTGTCGGGGAGGGCGTCGGACGCCTCCAGGCGGGGCACGGTGCCCTTGAGCGCAATCTTGAGCTTGCCATTGGCCTTGGTCTTGAGGTCGGCGAACGCGGTGGCGAGCGGGGCGTCGGTCGCCACGCCAAGCACGCTGTTGACGTTCGTGCGGGCGCCTGTGAGGGTCTTGTCCTCGGCGTCGAGGGTGTCGTGGATGGCCCGCGCCTTCATGAAGACGGTGTCGAATTCGGCGATGCCGCTCTTCTCGATCTTGGGGAGAGCCTTCTCCTCCGCGGCCGGCGCCTTCTCGCCGGCGAGCGCGACTGGCGCGGCGAGGGAGAGGCCCGCGAGGGC
>CANKNP010000437.1 GCA_947483545.1 Deltaproteobacteria bacterium
CCCTGTTTCGGCAGGGTCTGATCTGGTACGAGCGCATCCCGACGATGCCGTCCGACCGACTCCGCCTCCTGTCCCGCAGGTTCGGGGAGATGATGAGTGCGGAAATGATCTACCCATCGACGTTTGGTGGGGTCTGAGGGGATGGGTCAGGCGCCAACCACGTCCAGGACGCGTCCGTCGAACGCCGACTCCTGTGCCCAGCAGGACTCGTCGTCGACGAGACTCCACGTGCCCGCGCCGATGCATACCCGGTCGACCGCGGCCGCATGGTGGAGGGCGTCCGTCAGCGTCAATTAGGCCGCCCCAGTCGAAGCGACGCGAATCTCTCCGTCCTCGCACTCGACGTGCGCGGGGTCGGCCACGCCAAGCATCACGGCCTGCTCTGCGCACGACAGAAGCGCGGGGAGCAGGAACACCTCGGCGACAGAGTAGCCGTTTCCGGACGAAGGGAGGGTCCCCACGACCGAGAACGTCGAGCCGCGCCGATCGCCTGGGCACGCGGCGCGGTGTGGCCGCCCGTCGAACGAGGTTCGTCAGCGCCGACCGTGGGCCTCTTCCGGGTGCCGGCTCGTGTGAAACACCGCGAGGATCGCGACATACTCGGGGTACTCGCGGAACAGGACGATGTACGGGAACCGGCGAACGATCGCACGCCGAATTGGGCCATCGAGGCGTGTGTAGGCCTCGGGCGCTCTGGCAACGGCGGCGAAGGCGGCCTCGACACAGCCCAAGAGGTCGTCCCCAAGCCCTTCGCGCTGGTTCTCGTACCAGCTCCACGCGGCGCTCAGCTCTGCGTTGGCCTCCGCACGGATGCGGAGGGGCAGGCTCACCGTCGAGTCCGAAGCTGCTCCCGGGCTACCTCCCAAGGGATTGACGCCTCAGGGTGCGCCTCGTGATCTGCCAGCCGACGACGGACCTCTGCGAGCTGAGCGGCGGAAAGCGGCAGCGGCTCTGGGTCGGCCGCGATGCGGTCCCACAAATCCTGCACGTAGAGGATGCGTTCGGCTTGGGTCATCTCGTCGAAGGAGGGTTCCATGGGGAGGATTGTAGCCGCCTAGGCCAGCGATAGCCATATCCGGCACGTGTCGACACCGCTATCCGCCAGCGGTGCGGAGAGGATGTCAACGGGATCGATGAAGAGGAGCACGGCAACCGCGACGCGGCTCAGGCTGTGGTGCCCGAGGTTCTGCCCCCCGGGCCTACGCGAGCGGTGACGCAGCCCCCCCTGTCCGGTCTGAACTTCCCCTCAAAGGCCAGCAGCCTCTCAGCGCCCCAGCCCTCTCTCCCGACGCGAGACACGCGTTCTCGACTCGTTATCGACAAAGCCCTGTTCTGCGAGTTCGCATCCGACTCACCCCCTCACGGCGGCCGCGCGGTCCATCGGCCAGAAGTCCCTTGGTCGAACAATGGCGATTCCCGACCAGGGATGCAGGACCAGCAAGTCGTCGTCGCCCGTGACGAGTACGTCGGCCGCAAACGCCCGAGCGAGTGCGAGGATGCGGTCGTCGTCAGGGTCTCGGCAGGCCCGGACCCCGAGAGGCCCCGGTTCCACCAGCACACCGGTCCCGGTCAGAAGGTCGCGCGCCATTGCGACTCGGACTTCGGGCAGCCTGAACTTCGTGCGGAGCACCCGCTCAACTTCGCCAATGAGATTCATGTCCACGCCGTACTCGTGGGCTGCAAGGACTCGGGCGAACAGCTCCGCGCACGACCCGCGGGTGCCGAACGCCGCCACGATGACGTTGGTGTCCAGCACGACCCTCACGAGATCTCGCGGAACGAGTCCTCGTCCATGAGTACACCGGCGGCTTCGGCGAACGGGATGACCGCCTCGCGGACCTGCTGAAACTGACGCTGCGCGAGGAAACGCCGAAGCGCATCGCGGACCACCTCGCTTCGCGACGTGCCCTCTTCTGCCGCGACCTCATCCAAGCGGCTCGTAAGGTCAGCAGGGAGGCTGACGGCGACGGTCTGACGCATGGCGACCCCCTGTATGGAACCTCAATACACCCCCGACGGGGCCGCCGTCAACTCGGAGCGTGCGCAGCGTGCGAGCCCAATCAGACCGGACTACCCTACCCCCTTGCTCGCCTTCCTCTCCCTGTTCGCCTTCAACGCGATGGGCGCGCTCGCAGCGGGGCCCTCCTCTTCGCGGAAGGCGGCAGCGTTCGCGCTCTCCTGCGTGCCCTACGCCGTGGTGCTCGCGTTTCCGCCGGAAGGTCCGCTCCCGCAAGCTGCGGTGTGGGTAGGAGCCATGTTCTGTTCCCTGCGCATGCTCGACGTGGTCGCCGAGGCGCGCCGGCCGGCAGCGTTCCGAGTGGGGCTGGGGCCGCGTGCCTGTACGTCGGGATGGAGGCCGCAGACGCCGCCGTCCGCCTGCCCCTTCGGTTGGCCGGCGTGGCTCTCCGTCCTCTGCAAGCGTCGCCCATCCGGTCCCGCTCTCTCGGGGAGTTCTGGGGCCGCCGTTGGAACCGCGAGGTGTCGAGGCTGCTGTTCAGGTGGTGTTTCCGACCCCTCGCGCGGCGCGGGCACGCGGGCCTCGGCCTCGCATGGGCCTTCACCTGCAGCGGGCTCCTCCACGCGATCAGCGTCCTCGCGGCGCTGGGATGGCGGGATGCGCTCACGGTGCAGCTCTTCTTCATGCTCCACGGCGCGCTGGTGGCTGCGGAGCGGGCGATGGGGATCGCGAGCTGGCCGAGGGCGGCGGCGCACGCCTGGCTCGTCGGCGTTTTCGCGGTGACGGGTCCCCTGTTCCTCGATCCGGCGCTCCGGCTGCTCGGACTCGGCTGAGGACACGAAGCCCTGCGGCAACGTGGCGCCCCCCACGCTTGCCAATCCCCAGAGCCGCGGCTACCCCCCCCACGAGGCTGACGGCCGATGTTCCTGCTCTCCGCGATGGCTCATCTGGCGCTCGCCACCGACTACGAGCGCGAGGTTCGGGCGGGGGTCACCTCGTTCAAGAGGCTCACCACGGGCGACCGCCCCCAGAACGTGTACGCCGTCCGGGCCGACCTCTCCTCGCCGAACGTGGGCTTGCGCGCGTCCGCCGACGAACGCGGGGTTGAGTGGTACACCGACACCCTTAGCTTTGCCGAGGAGGTGGGCGCGGTGGCCGCGATCAACGGCGACTGGTCGTGCACCACGTGCAGCGGAAATGACTACCTGCACCCCTTAGGGCTGGCGATCTCGGGCGGCGCGCTCTGGAACGATCACATCGAAACCGACGCCATCGGGAGCCGATGGGGGTACCTCGCGTGCACCGTCGACAAGCACTGCGACCTCACGAACGCCGCGCCGCTCTCCGACGCGAGCATGTTCTTCAGCCCGCTGCAGTCGCCCACCCTGTACCCCCTGCGCTACTACAACGCGATCGGGGCCAACGGGATCGTACTCGTCGAGGACGGCGTGGCGACCAGCGGCTGCTACGACACGAGCGAGACGAACCCCCGCAGCGCCGCGTGCGTCGAGGCCGACGGAACGCACCTCTGGATGGTGGTGATTGACGGGCGGGGAGCGGGCGGCGGGACCGGCATGAGCTGCAACGAGGTGCGGGAGCTGCTGCTCGGGGAGCCATTTTCGTGCTGGGACGCGGTCATGCTCGACGGGGGCGGGAGCTCCACGCTCGTGGTTGAGGACACGAACGCGGACGCCACCTGCAACCCGAAAGGCGGCGACGACTTGTGGGAG
>CANKNP010000438.1 GCA_947483545.1 Deltaproteobacteria bacterium
CTCTTCTCCCGCGTGAGCTCCAACAGCACGAGCCCGTTCTGCACCGCGAGCTCAAACAGCGCAGGCCGAACCTCCCGATCCGCCAGTACGTCAAAGCTCATGGCCTCCGCATCGTCGCCCTGCTCAGTCGCCCGACGACCCACGCGCTGCACCCCCGGCACCGCCTCCAGTTGGCCCGCCACCGCCTCCGCGGTCAGCCGCACGCGCCCCGGCAGGTAGCTCACCCGCTGCATCGTCCCGCCCATCGCCTGCTCCGTGATGCGCTCGGTGGGCGCATCCGCGACGAGCTTGCCCTGGTTCAGGATCAGCACCCGGTCGCACACCGCCTGGACCTCTTGCATGATGTGGGTGGACAGGATCACCGTGCGCTGCCGACCGATCCGCCGGATCAGGTCCCGAATCACCCCGATCTGGTTCGGGTCCAGCCCGCTCGTGGGCTCGTCCAGGATGAGCACCGGCGGCTGGTGCAGGATCGCTGCGGCGAGCCCCACGCGCTGCTTGTAGCCCTTGGACAGCGTGCCGATCACCTGGTTGAGCCGGTCCGTCAGGTCACACTCCGTCGCCGATCGGTCCACGGCGGTCTCCCGCTCGGCCGAGGCCAGGCCCCGCACCCGCCCGATGAACTGCAGGTAGTCCCGCACCCGCATCTCCGCGTACGAAGGCGCCGCCTCCGGCAGGTAGCCAATCTGGCGCCTCGCCTCCAGGCTCTCGGCCACCACGTCATGTCCGGCGATCCGGGCGGTGCCCCCGGTCGGCGGGATGAACCCCGTCAGGATCTTCATCGTCGTGGACTTGCCGGCCCCGTTCGGCCCCAGCAGCCCTACGATCTCGCCAGGATGAATCTGGAAGCTCACGCCCTTGAGCGCCTCGAAGGTCCCGTAGGCCCGCCGCAGGTCGGCCACGTGGATCACGCTTTGCAGGTTCATTGCCATCGCCGCGGGACTATCGTGCTACCGTGGGCAGATCCCGGTGTTCGTGATGTCCGCTCTGCGCCACTTCGGTACTTCCTCGCTTTTCGGTTTGTTCCTGATCGCCGGCTGCCAGAACAGCATCAAGGTCGTGAACACCGACACCGGCGAGGGCTCGGACCTTGACGGCGACGACAGCGCGGGCGATGACTCCGCGGGCGACACCGCCGACTCCGATTGGGCCGAGTTCGACGGCGCCTCGCTGGTGATCTTGTCCCCTGAGAGCGGCGATTTCCTGCCCTGGGCCGAGCAGAGCACGTTCTCGGCCGAGGTCCGCGATCCCGATGGCAACGTGCTGGACTTTGACGACATCGCGTGGACCAGCGACATCGACACCGCTTGGGCGCTCAACGGCAAGAGCGTGGATGATGACGCGCTGGACGTCGGCACCCATGCCCTCACCGCCACCGCCGAGCTGCCCAACGGCGATCGGCTCGCCTACACCATCGGCGGCGTGCTGGTGCAGAGCCCCTACGCCGGCATCTACAGCGGCACGCTTCAGATCGACGCCGCCTACGACACCTACGCGGTCGGCTGCGCCGGGGCGACGACCATCACCGTCGATGCCTACGGCGAGACGGTGACCGGCGAGGCGAGCTGCCTGCTCTCGTTGAACGGCTACGACCTCGACACCGCCTATGTCCTCGCGTACGAGAACGACGCCGGCGCGCTCACGGGCTCCTCCGCCATCGACCTCGGATTCTACCAGTACGAGATCGAGACCGAGGGCACCATCGATGAAGACGGCAACTTGACCGCCGACTTCACCACCGAGATCTCGGGCCTTGCGCTCACCGGCACGCTCACCGCGACCCGCATCACGCGCGATCTCGAGAGTGAGTAGCCGGGTGCCGTCTTTCCCCTTCTCCCTCTGGGAGAAGGTGCCCGCGTATTCGCGGGCGGATGAGGGCTCCCCGCGGATGTCGAACAGCCCGCATCTGGGGCGCTGAGTGCTCCTGTTCCTCTGGATCTCCCTCGCCCACGCCCGTCCCGAGGCCGTCGGCTCCGTCGACAGCGTGCAGCATCCCATCCGTTGTCATTGGTGTGCGCTCGGGGATGACGCCCTTTGCGACGAGGTGATCGCCGCCGCTGACATCGCCTGGGACGTGCAGATCGACGTGCTCGGGTTCCGCCCGCCTGTCCCCGATGACGGCCTCGGCGGCAGCGACGCCCTCGACATCTACATGACCTACGAGATGACCGGCGGCGCCGGATCCGCCTGGGTCGATTGCGAAGCCGGCGATGGCACCTGCATCGACAGCGACCCCACCGACGGCGTCGCCGGCACGCCCGCGTACGTCGTCATCGACGCCCGCACCGAAGACCTGCTGCACTACACCCAGCACGAGTTCAACCACGCACTCCAATACGCGACCGACTTCGACGAGCAGAGCATCGTGCTCTGGGAATCCACCGCCGTCAGCGCCGAGCATTGGACCGACCCCGCCTGGCTCACGCTCCCCGACGATCTCGCCGACTTCCAGGCCACCCCGTGGATATCCACGGTGCTGCAGGACGGCTATTTCCTCGACGAAGAATACGGGATTTGGAGCTACTACGAATACGGCTCCACCCTCTGGATGCAGTGGCTCGACCGCCGCCACGGCGATGGATCCGGTACTGTCGCGCCCCAGGTCTGGGAGCTCGGCACACAGGAGGGCGCCGGCCGCGAGCCGGACGTGCTGGACGCTTGGAATGCGCTCAGTTCTCCGCCCCTGGACGCCGAGGGCACCGGCTGGGAGGCGGACCTGATCGCCTTCACCGCGTTCCGGGCGCTCGTCGGAACCTCCAAAGCGCCCGAATGGATCCAATGGGCCGAGGGCGATGCCCGGGCCTGGCGAGAGGCCGAAGTGACCGTCGGGTCCACCGTTGAGCCCGTGCATCCCCTGTACCCGTTGGGCGTCGCGTATTTTGACGTCCGCGGCAGGCCCGGCGACCCCTTCACGGCCTCGATCCAAGGCGGAGATTCCACCCGCTGGCGGCTGATCGGGATCGGGGGCACAGAGGACGACTACGTAGACGATGCCGAGAAGGTCACCGTGAACGCCAACGAAGACGGACTCGTGACGTTCGCCGTGGTGAACCTCGGGTGGACGGGCATGGACGGCGACGATGTGCTCACCGACGAGAGCTTCATGCTCACCGTCGGCGAGACCGTGGTCGTGGCGGAGGAGCCGGGGTGCGGGTGTGGGGGGGGAACGGCCGGGGGTCTCGCCTCGCTTGCCGGGTTGGCAGCCGTTTTTGGGCGGCTCCGGGCCCGAGGCCGCACCCTCCAACGGGGCGGTGAACCGCCGCTGCGCCCCGGCGCGTCTCCCCCCGTGCTCCTCCGCGGCTGCCAGTCCCTCCCCTTCTCCCTCCGGGAGAAGGTGGCGCCGTCTTCGGCGCCGGATGAGGGCTCCCCGGGGATGTTGAACCGCCCACATCCGCCCGCGGAGGCCGGCGTCTTCCCCTTCTCCCCCCGGGAGAAGGTGCCGCCGTACGCGGCGCCGGATGAGGGCCCCCCGGGGATGTTGAACCGCCCACATCCGCCCGCGAAGGCCGGCGTCTTCCCCTTCTCCCGCCGGGAGAAGGTGCCGCCGTACGCGGCGGCGGATGAGGGCTCCCCGGGGATGTTGAACCGCCCACATCCGCCCGCGAAGACGAATCGCCGGAGCCTTGGTCCGGGGATCCGAGCCCCCTCGGTCGCAGC
>CANKNP010000439.1 GCA_947483545.1 Deltaproteobacteria bacterium
ACGAAAGGACATTGGGGATCCGGGGCATGGGGGTTTTTAGAGACCTCCGCGAGGAGGCTGCCCCTGGACCCGTCGGGTCGTTCGGGGCGTGTGCCGCAGGGTTAGGCACGGCTCCGGCGGGAGTCAACGGCTTTTTACTCAGCCGCCGTACCCCCCCACCGTCCGCTTCCACGCCCACGCGTCTGCTACGATCTCGTCGAGATCCTGGCGCCTGGCTCGCCACCCGAGCGCCGCATGAATCGCTGCGGAGGAGGCGATCAGGCGCTCCGGGTCGCCCGCTCGCCGCGGCAACTCGCGAACCGGAACCGGCCGACCGGTGACCCGAGCGACGGTGTCGATGACCTGCCGAACGCTGTACCCCTCCCCGCCACAGCCCAGGTTGTACGCCACGCTCGTCCCCGGCGTCAAAACGCTCGCGTCCAAGGCTCGCAGGTGGGCGTCCGCCAGATCCAGCACGTGGATGTAGTCCCGGATCGCGGTCCCATCCGGCGTCGGCCAGTCCGTTCCAAACACCAGGGCCTCGACCTCCTCTCCGGAGGCGACGTTCAACACCCGGGGGATCAGGTGGGACTCGGGGCGATGATCCTCGCCAAAACGGAGACTTGCCCCTGCGGCGTTGAAGTACCGAAGGCGCACCGACGACAGCCCGAATGCCTCCGCGTAGGCCACGAGCGCGTGCTCGACCGCCAGCTTGGTCGCGCCATACGGGTTTGTCGGCATCGTCGGCGCGGACTCCTCAATGGGCTGCCGCTCGGGGGTGCCGTACACCGCGGCCGTGCTGGAGAAGACGATCGTGCGGACGCCGGCGATTTTCGCGGCGTCCAACAACGCGAGTCCACCGATCACGTTGTTCTGGAAGTACTGGTCCGGCTGCTCGACCGACTCGCTCACCAGCGAGATCGCGGCCATGTGGACGACCCCCTCCGCCCCTTGAAGCGCGTCCAACAGCCCAGGATCTCGCAGATCTCCTTCAACCAACCGCGCTCGGGCATCGACCGCCCTCCGGTGTCCGGTCACCAAGGAGTCGTAGACCACGACGTCGTCGCCACGCGCGCACAGCGCCTCGACCACCACGCTTCCAACGTACCCGGCACCGCCGGTGACCACAACGCGCATCTCCGCGTGCTATCCGGCGGACACACTTCGAGCCTTCCATGCGCTTGTTCTCCTCCGTCGGCCTCCTCGTCCTCACTGGCTGCAACGGCTGCCAGAACACCGAGGACGACGGCGAGACCGGCCCCGTTGACACAGCCGACGCCGACACGGACACGGATTCCGACACAGACACAGACACGGACACCGACGACAGCAACGGCGACACTGGCGTGCCTGTGGACGAGGACGGCGACGGCTCCCCGGCGGGCGAGGGCCCCGACTACGACTGCGACGACACCAACGCAGAGGTGAACCCCGACGCGCCCGAGCTTTGCGACGGCATCGACAACGACTGCAGCGGCGCCATCGACGACGACGCGCTCGACGCCACCTCCTGGTACGCGGACGCCGACCGCGATGGCTACGGCGACGGAGCGGCGCGCACCATCTCGTGCGAGGCGCCCCCCGGCGCGGTCGACAACCCGCTCGATTGCGACGACGGCGATCCGGCTTACAACCCCGATGCCATCGAGGATGACTGTACCGATCCCGCCGATTACAACTGCGATGGGAATTCCGGCTACTTGGACGCCGATGGCGACGGCTCCGCGCTGTGTGTGGACTGTGACGACGGGAACCCGGACCTCCACCCCGGCGCCACCGAGATCTGTGACCCGGCCGACGTGGACGAGGACTGCGACGGTCTCGTCGAAGAGGGCGACGACAGCCTCGATCCGGCAAGCCAGATCCTAAGCTACCCAGACGGCGACGGGGATGGCTTCGGAGATGCGACAGTCGACGGGACACTGTATTGCGACATTCCAACCGGTGCGGTCTCCGACAACACCGACTGCGACGATGGCAGCGCAGCCTACAACCCCGGCGCAACCGAGATCTGCACGGACCCCAACGACTACAATTGCGACGGTAGCGTCGGCTATGCAGACGGCGATGGGGACGGCGTGGCGGCTTGCGAGGACTGCGACGACACCGACGCCGACGTGAACCCAAGCGCGAACGAAGTGTGCAACGGCGTCGATGATGACTGTGACACCACGGTGGACGTGGACGCCTCGGACGAGATCACCTGGTACACGGACGGGGACGGCGACAACTACGGGTCTGGATCCTCGCTCTCCGCCTGTGATCAGCCCGAAGGCTACGCCCCCACCGACGACGACTGTGACGACACCGACGCCGCGGTCAACCCTGCCGCCACCGAGCGATGCAACGAGGTCGATGACGACTGCGACGACCAGATCGACGAGGATGTGACCACCACCTAGTACGCAGATACGGACGATGACGGGTTCGGGGATGAGACCGCGTCTGTCGAAGCCTGTGCGGCCGGCGATGACTACTCAGCCAATGCCTACGATTGCGACGACACCAGCGCCGATGCGAGCCCGCTGGGCACCGAGACCTGTGACGGCCTCGACAACGACTGCAATGGAACGACAGACATTGGGGCCGACAACGAGGTCGCCTGGTACGATGATGTGGATGGCGACGGCTTCGGGGGCCCGACCTCCACGATGGCCTGCGACCAACCCCCAGGCAGCTTCCCAACCTACGCGGACTGTGACGACGCCGACCCGGCTCGCAACCCCGACGCCGCCGAGATCTGCGACGACCTGGACAACGACTGCGACGGCGAGATCGACGTTGACGCCACCGACGAACAGATCTGGTACGCCGATGGCGACGGGGACGGCTACGGGGGCACCGCGCCTGTCACCGAGTGTGACGCGCCGGAGGGCTACCTCGGCACCTCCACCGACTGCGACGATGCCGACGGCAGCGTCCATCCCGACGCAGCCGAGGTCTGGTACGACGGCGTGGATCAGGCCTGCGAGGGCGGCTCGGACTACGACGGCGATGGCGACGGCGACGACAGCGATCTCTACGGCGGCGGGGACTGCGACGACGCCGACCCGGACCGGTACACAAGGATGGACTGTCGGGCGGACTGTACGCGTCCAAGCCCCGAGATCTTGACCTCGTCGGACCCGGATGGGGTGTCAGACATCGCGTTTGACGGTGCCTGCATCGCGTGGGTCAGCACAATCATCTCGGGCCCGGACTACGTCTACGGCATCGACAACACCGGCGCGACGACGGTGATCACGGGCGCCGGGGTGGCCGACATCGGCGCGCTGGCCGTGGACCCCGTTTCCGGCGATCTGGCCGTCTCGATGACGAGCGACGCGGGCGAAGCCTACCTGGGAATCGAGTCCTCCGGCGCGTTCGCAGTGGTCGCGACCGGGGCGAGTCCTCGCAGTACAAGCTGGGCGAACCTCTACCTGAACAAGAGCGCGGCGTCCTTGGCCTGGGACAGCGACGGCTGCATCTGGTTTCCCAACTGGGATGTGTCCGGGACCATCGGGTGCCTGACGACCGCCGGCAGCTTCACCTCCGTCGCAACGTTCAGCGCCTATGTCGAATCTGTGGCGTTGGACGCCGACGAGGCGCTCTACGTCGCGGAGGGTGCCACCGTCTGGCAGGTTGACCCTGCGACGGGCGCGAGCACCGAGGTGTACACCTTCGCGAA
>CANKNP010000440.1 GCA_947483545.1 Deltaproteobacteria bacterium
CCGGGACATCACGCAGGCTCCGCGCCACGGCCTTGAGCACGAGATCGTTGTAGCTGATCTTGACGCCGCGATCTCCGGCCGCAGCCTTCAGCGCGACCATCGCGGTCATGTCGAAGGTCACGTTCAGATAGAACACCGGCACCTGCTGGTGGACCTCGGTCAATCGGCGGGCGATGGTCTTCCGCATCTGGGTGACGCGCTTCTCGGTGTCATTGGCCTTCGGGGGTTCGGCCGCTGCCGGCGCCGCTGGGGCCGAAGTGTTCGCGGCGCGCTCGACATCCTCCCGTTGGATCCGGCCGTCCGGCCCCGTGCCTGTGACGCGGCCCAGGTTCACGCCCAGATCGGCGGCGACCACACGTGCGAGGGGGCTCACGGCCGCTCGATGTGCTGCTGCCGGGACGTAGGTGCCGCGCGGCTCCATGATGCTGTCGTGGATCGGGCGCCCTGCCCACGACAAAACGGGGGTGTGACCCGGCTCTCCGCGAGGGACGATGGGCGCGGGTGTCGCTGCGGGCGGGGGCGCGGGGGCCGCGGATGGCGCGGTGGGTTCGGTGCGGGAGACCACGGCCTCGTCGGCGCGCGCGGTGTCGGCGCGGGTCTGTCCGTCCGGCAGCGCGGGCTTGGGGTCGGCGCTCGGCGCTGGCGGTGCTGCGGTCGGCGTTGCGGCAGGCGGCGCGGGGCCGGTCGCCATCGCGGCATAGCTCGCCATCAACGCGGTGATATCGTCCGTCGCGGTCTTGCCGATGATCGCGATCGGGTGGCCAGGTGCGACCTCATCGCCTTCTTTGGCGAGGTGCTTGAGCAGCACGCCGCGGTCGAAATACTCAATGTCCATCGTCGCTTTGTCGGTCTCCACCGCGGCGATCACCGACTGGGGCACAAGCTGGCCGCCTTCGGGGATGGTCCACTTGGCAAGAACGCCCACCGTCATCGTGGGGGTGGCCTGCGGCATCAATAAGAATTCGGCCATGGTGGGCTCCTTTTAGGCTAACGACGCCCGACGGTGCTGCGCGCGGCGTCGGCGATGCGCTCGGGGGTGATGATGACCTGCTTCTCGAGCACGGTCGCGTAGGGCATCGGCACGTCGCGGTTGGTGACCCGGAGGACGGGCGCATCCAACAGGTCAAAGCACGACTCTTGGATGCGGGCGACCAGCTCGGCGCCCATCCCCGCAAAGGCGAACCCCTCTTGCACGACCACCGCGCGGTGGGTGCGGGCGACGGCCTCGAAGATCGCGTCGTGGTCGAGCGGGCGGAGGCTTCGAAGGTCGAGCACCTCGGCCGAGATGCCCTCCGCGGCGAGCATGTCGGCCGCCTTGAGGCTGTTGACGACCTGCTTGCCCCAGGAGATCAGCACCACGTCGGTGCCCGCGCGCTTGGTGTCCGCCTTGCCGAGCGGGATCAGGTACTCCTCGGTGGGCACCTCTCCGCGCACCGCGTACATCATCTCGCTCTCAAGAAAGAGGACCGGGTTGTTGTCCCGAATCGCGGACTTGAGCAGCCCCTTCGCGTCATACGGCGTGCTGGGCGACACGACCTTGAGTCCGGGGAAGTGCGCGTAGATGCTCTCGACCGAGGTCGAATGCTGCGACGCGAGGTTCTCCGCAGCGCCGTTCGGCCCGCGAAAGACGATCGGCACCTTGTACTGCCCCGCAGACATCTGGTAGATGCGAGCGGCCGAGTTGATGATCTGGTCGTACGCGACCAAGCTGAAGTTGAACGTCATGAACTCGATGATGGGCCGCATCCCGGCCATCGCTGCACCGACGCCCAAACCCGCGAAGCCGTTCTCAGAGATCGGCGTGTCCACGACGCGATCGGGTCCGAACTCCTCGAGCATGCCCTGGCTCACCTTGTAGGCGCCATCGTAGTACGCGACCTCCTCGCCCATCAAGAAGACCATCGGGTCGCGGCGCATCTCTTCGGCCATCGCCTGACGAATGGCTTCACGCATCTGGATGACGGGCATCTCGCTCCTACCGGGGGGCGGAGGCCTATCATGAAACGCGGTTACACCCCCTCCGTGGTGCCTCCTCCCGAGCTCGTGTTCACCCCCGTCGAGATCGGCGTGTTCCTGCTCGCCAACGCGATCATCGCGTTCTTCTGCGCCCCGCGCCTGTTCCTGGACGTCAAACGCTGGCGGAGCTGAGCCGCCTCGCCGCAACGCGGACCACAGAACAATTCTGAGCCCCTCAGATATGTACCATGCGGGCGGCCTTGGTCCCCGGGGCCGCAATTTGGACGCCGCCGTGGAACGGCCGTGGGGATCGCCGGGGACGGGGGTTCAGACCGTCCCCTTCTGAATCACCCCCCTCCCCCCTACACCACCCGCTGCCAGTACTTGAGGATCACGTTCGCAACGTCCACCTGCCCGGCCACGAACGACAACGGAATCACCAGCTTGGTCTTTGGTCCCCGCAGGATCACCATCCTGCCGGGCGGCTCGGTCGGTCGCTTCATGTGCATCGTGAGCGTGACCCGATCGTCCTGGACCCCCCACGACAGCTGCGCGACCTCCGCGAACAGGATCGGCCGCGACCAGGAGGAGTAGGTCACCCGGTCACACTCCAAACGCAACAGTGCCGACCGATGTCGAATCCACAGGGTAGAGGCCCACAGTCCGAAAATCGCGGCGCCGGCCAGACACATCAGCGCTGGCCACGGGCTGACCGTCAGGAGAAACCCCGCGCCGGCCAGAAACCCGGCGGCCGCGGCTCCCAATACGATGGTGGCTGTGATCAGCCTGCCCTGGCGCGTCGCCCACTCCCGGGTCGGGAAGTGCTTCTCGAGCAACGCCCGCCCCGCGGGGGTGGCCGGGTCGGCGGCCCGCACGGCAACGACGACCGCGCCGTGGTCCGCGACCTCCGCAAGGCGCTGGCCCAAGGCTGCGGCGGCAAGATCCAACTTCGTTCGCGCCGCGCCGATCAACGCGACCGCCGCGTGCTCCTCGGCAAGCGGGGTGTCGAACAGGTGGCGCGCAGTCCCCGGATCGATTTGGACATCCAGCGCGTGGAGGCGTTCCGAGAGCGGGGGATGGGTGTCCAGCGGGTGGGGGGTGCTTCGGGAGAACAGCCGGGGCCAGAACTCGGGGCTCTGGAACAGCGTTTCGGCCGCGACGTCCGCGAGCCTTCGGCGGAGCGCCGTCTGAACCAACGCCGCTCGGTCGGGAGCGTCCGGCGCCGTCGCGGTGGCGCCCTCCCAGCGAGCGACGAAGGCTTCGTCGAGGACGTGGATCCGCACGAGCGCGTGGGCCTGATCTCGCGGGGTGGCGATCCGCGCCCCGACCGCATCCGCCGCGAGCTCCCGAATCCGTGACTGTGCGCGGAGCATGGGCAGAAACGTCAGGCCAAGGAACCGAAGGAGCTGAAGCGGCGAGTGGCCGAGCAGCGAGGCAGCCAGCCCCTCGGTCATCACGCCCGCCCGAACCTGTCGTGGGTACAACTCGCGGGTGAGCACGGTGTCGCCGCCGGCAAAGTGCGCAAGCTCGTGACCGACGACCGCCAGCAGCTCGTTGGGCGTCAGCTCATTTCGTGAACGAAAGGGAGGGCCTCCCGTTCCGTCGTTTCGTCACATCGGCGCCCCCCGCCGATACCACAGCTCGACCATAGCCAGATCCTCCGCCGGGATCGGCGGCAACCCGAG
>CANKNP010000441.1 GCA_947483545.1 Deltaproteobacteria bacterium
CTCTCGTTCATCGGCTCCCCCGAGATCGTAACGGCGCTCTCGTTCAGCGCGGATCTGCGCTTCAACCCGATGACCGACACCATCGAGCGGGACGGCGTGCGCTTCCGGTTTGAAGCGCCCGTTGGCGACGAGCTGCCGGCGAAGGGCTTCGTCCCCGACTTCCACGGGTTCATCGGGCCCAGCGAGGCGGGCAAGAGCACCGTCGTCAGCGTGGCGCCCACCTCGGATCGCTTGGAGCTGCTGACCCCGTTCACGGCCTGGGACGGCCAGGATCCCGAAGGTCTCGTGGTGCTCGCCAAGGCCAGGGGCAAGTGCACCACGGATCACATCTCCGCGGCGGGGCCGTGGCTCAAGTACCGCGGTCACCTCACGAACATCTCCGGCAACCTGTTCCTGACCGTGAACAGCGCGTTTGGCGGCATGGGCCTTGGCAAAGACCAGCTGACTGGCGATATCGGCGTGGCCTTCCCGGACCTCGCGAAGCGCTACAAGGCCGCTGGCCAAGGCTGGGTCGTGATCGGTGACGAGAACTACGGCGAGGGCAGCTCCCGCGAACATGCCGCGATGGAGCCGCGGTATATGGGCGCTCGCGCCGTCATCGCCCGGAGCTTCGCGCGCATCCACGAGACCAACCTGAAGAAGCAGGGAATGCTCCCGCTCACGTTCGCGGACCCCGCCGACTACGCTCGCGTGCTGGAGGGAGATCGCGTCGCGATTCGTGGCGTCGCCGGGATCCCGAGCGGCAAGGCGCCGAGCTTGGAGCTCACCCACGCCGATGGCACGGTCGAGACCGTCGCGCTCAAGACGACGATCTCGCCCGACCAGTTCCGCTGGTTCAAGGCGGGGAGTGCCTTGAACTTGATCCGTTCGGGGGGGTAGGGGGGCGAGGAACTTCGCTGCGCCCGCAGCGACCCTGCGGACCGGAGACCCGAGGTCGCCCCCAGGGACAGCAGCTCCCGAGTGATGCCGCCGCGTCCCGCTACTCCAGCGCTTCGCCGATGTCGCGGATCTGGTGGATCGACGCGCCCGCGGGCAGCGTCGCCATGGCGCTCTGAGAGGCGACGATGATGTCTTCGCCCAGCGTGATGAACGTCCGCCGGCCGCCTTCGACCCGCGCAAACACCCGGTACGCGCGACGGCTGGCGGTGTCCGCGGTGGTTGGCGCAGGGGCCGTCGGGGCCTCCACGACCGGCGCCTCTGCCATTGCGGGGGTGGCCTCGGCTGCTGGGGCCACGGCCACGGGCTGGACCTTCCGCGGACGACCGGGGCCGCGCTTGACCGGGGCCTCCGCTGTGGGCTCCACGACCGCAGGCGCCGAGACGGCCGTCGCCTCGGGCTGCACTTTGCGCGGACGACCGGGCCCACGCTTCACCGGGGCTTCCGGCATCGCGGCGACGGGCGACGCAGCGACGGGCGCTGCCTCAGGCTGGACCTTCCGAGGGCGGCCCGGCCCACGCTTCACGGGCGCTTCCACAACGACCGGCGCCGCGGCGACCGGCGCTGCCTCAGGCTGGACCTTCCGAGGACGGCCCGGACCGCGCTTCACCGGGGCTTCCGCCGCAGCGACAGGGGCGACAGGAGCTGCCTCCGGCTGGACCTTCCGAGGACGGCCGGGTCCGCGCTTCACGGGCGCGTCCGGCGCCGCAGCGACAGGCGCCGCATCCGGCTGGACCTTCCGAGGCCGGCCAGGTCCGCGCTTCACAAGCACTTCGGGCGCAGCCGCCGCCACGGGCGCCGCATCGGGCGCGCGACCCGCGGATGGGATGCCGTGGAACTTGCGGTAGAGCCGTACGCTCTCCACGCTCATGCCCGCAGTGTCCGCGACACTGCGATCCGACTGCACGCCGATGATCTCCCGGTAACCGTCCAGCTTGGAGCTGCGGCCCTTCCCCGCAGCGGCTGCGGTCGGTGCGCTGGCCGCGGGTGCGGGTGCGCTCGGCGGCACGGCCGCTGCGGCGACGGGGGCTTCCTCGCGCGTCGGCGCGGCGATCCCGTGGCGCGTGCGGTAGGCGTAGACGCCCGCGACGGACGCGCCCGCGCGGTGGGCCACCTGGGCATCGCTCTCGACGCCCATGTATTCCGCGTAATCGTCCAACTTGCTGCGATTGAAGCGCGTGCGGCCAGGAGCAAGCGGTGCCGCATGCGTGGGCGATCCCGAAGCGGCGCTTGCGGCCCCGTCCTTTTTGGAAGTCCCGAGCTCCGGCTCAGGACCGACATAGGCCGCGATGCCTTGGGAGACACGGTACGCGGACACGACTTCGAGCGTTGAGCCCGACTGGTGCGCAATCACGGAGTCAGCGACCTTTCCAAGCCAATCCCGAAAACTTTGGAGCCCGGGGTTGGTCGCGGGGCGCTTGGGCGCAGCGGGCTTCGACTCAGCCACGATCTTCGCGGCGATGCCGTGCGCCTCGCGGTAGGCTGCGACTTCCTCCAACATAACCCCGGCCTCGGCGGCGAGGGCTGCATCGGCTTCGCGGCCCATTCGGGGCCGAAACGCATCCAGCGGATGGGAGTTGAGAGTGTGAGCGGTGACAGGGACGCGGGGGGGGCGTGGCATGGCGCCCGCTAACACAAATGTGTAGTGTGCGCATCCGGTGTGACAGTCGGAGGAAGACGGAATGACTGCATAGTGCCGAGTGCTCCCCACATCGCACGGCACCGCGACAGGCTTGTCACAAAGAGCGGCCACAGGCGGAGCCATGTGAAGTAGTTTCAATATCTTAGGCACTTGGCACGGGTCTTGATGTAGGGGCCGGCAACCCTGGAGGTTCCCGTGATTCTTCTCGTCGCCCTGGCCGTCATCATCGCCGTTTCTGCCTCGTCCTGCTCGGAGCCCGATCTCGAGCCCAACTACGACCAGCCGGGGCACTTCCTGCTGCCTGGCGAGTACCGCATCCAAGTGGTGCAAGTGACCGACCTCGATTGCGGCGACGCTCGTGCCGAGGAATTCGTCGGCCAGGTGGCTTGGGGCTACCTGGAGACCCCTGCCGAGGGCCTCAGCGGACCCGTCACCTTCGATTTGGAAGGGGTCCTCCTGCGCGGCGAGGCTTCCCCGAACCTGCTGATGGTCGCCGGTGCCATCGACTCGCCGAAACCGGAAGAGGACGAACCGCCGCGGGAGGAGCACGACAGCGACGACGACCGCGACGAGGGCGCGGACCACGGCGACACCGGTGCGGCCGAGCCCCCGGGCGACGAGCACGAGGGCGACCAAGGCGACGGAGAGGACAACCAGGGCCAGGGCGGCGGAACCGCGGATCGCCCCGATCACGCCCTTCAAGGCGACGTGAGCATGGGTGTGAACGTGGTCTCCGAATCGTCCGGCGATGGCTTCGTCGAGGTCAAGACGGAAGGCTGCTGGTACCGCGTCGGCGTGACGCTCCAGCGCGCCAATGGCGAGGCCGACGCCCCCGTCGCCACCGAGGCGGACACCGGCTACGCGGAGGCCCAGGAGGGCGACGAGGGCTAGGAGCGTTCGGCGTTTCTCCCTTCCGAGGGGACCCGCGCTCCCCCGCGACGAGAAGTACGCTTCTCCCCTTCTCCCCCCGGGAGAAGGTGGCGCCGTCTTCGGCGCC
>CANKNP010000442.1 GCA_947483545.1 Deltaproteobacteria bacterium
CTCCTGGAGGTCGCGGCGGGGCGTGTATGCGGAACGGGGGGGCGTGGCAAGGAAAGCGGGGCGCGACGTCTCCACTTCGTGACTGATACGCGGCTTCCGGACGATCCCGCCACTGCCTGTTGGGACAAGACAACCTGTGACGTGTCGCGGGGGCTGGGAGGCCACGCTCGAGCTCGACGCTCGACCATCTCGAGGCACCCGACGCACAGGCTGGACGTCCAAGGCCCGACGCTGTGCGCGCACCCCGGTGGTTTTTCGAGACCGGCGCGGTGGTCTCCGTGGCGGGCCACAAAGTGCGCATCCTCGGCCCAGCGGGGCACGCGATCTTGGCGGCTTGGGAGCGGCGAAGCTGAGGAGGCGACGCGCTGAGACGCCCCATTTTCCCCGCCTGTCTCCGTGGCTCCGTGTCTCCGTGGTGATCCAACTCCCTCGGCGGGCCGGATTCACCTGCAAAGCCCCGCCAAAGCCCCGGCCGCCACCACCGTGCCCCGAGCCACTCCGGCGAGGTAGGCGCCATCGATCGAGGCGGGCACATCGGTGTCCTTGTGGTAGTTCGGGTTGCGCAAGTTGGCGGTGTCCGTGATCATCAGCGCGTCGATGCGGGCGTCCCAGAAGGGGGCGTTGTCCGAGAACCGGGACTGGGGCAGGCTCTTGCCGTTCCCGGCCACGACGAAGGGGTAGGCGGCGTACGGGCCCCGGAGGACGAGCTTGAACGCGGCCTGAACCGCCGACCAGGCCGGCGCACCGTCCAGGTTTCCCACCAGGTAGACCCCCCGCCCGTCTTGCGGCGCAGCGCCAGCCGGCAACCCGGGAGGGAGCTTCTGGCACGACTCGCAGGTGAAGCCCACGCTCTCGACGATCAAGGCCACGCGCACCTCGCGGTTCTCAAGCGAGTCGACATACGCCTGCGACCCGAAGGCGTAGTTGCGGCCGTCGGAACCGACCATGGCGCGCCGGGGCTCCTCCAGGTCGAAGAATGCGTAGCGAACGCGGGGGCCCAAAGCGCGGGCCACCGCGAGCGTCACCGCAACTCCGGAGGCGTTGTCGTCCGCGCCGGGGGCATCCGCCACCGAGTCGAAGTGCGCGCCGACGAGCACGACGCCGGAGCCCGCGATCACGTTGGCGCCATCGAGCCCCGAGATGGTGAAGGGCGCCTCTTCGCCGGGGGTGCCAGCCTCCGCGAGGGCGCGCAAGATGTACGCCCGGGTCTCCTCACGCCGGGCCTCAGAAGCGCGGGGGGCGGCTGCAAGGGCGGCCACGTCCGAAACGAGGCGCCCCTGGTCGATGCCGTCGGCGAACCGCGCGCAGGAGTCAGGGACCGCCCCGAGCTCAACGCCCGTCAGCCGCGGCTCGCAGCCCGCCACCATCGCAACCAGAGCCAGTGCACGCATCGGTACCTCCTCTCCGCCGGACAACCTCCCCACCAGATGGTTCCCTGCCGCCGCACCGTTCGGCGTTTGTCCAGTCGACGCGCGTTGCGCCTGCCCCCGCGCCGCAGGGGAAGCAAACGGGCCTGGGGTCGCCCTTCGACGACCCCAGGCCCGCGCCCGAACTGCCAGCAGATTCCTGCTAGAAGTCCATATCCCCGCCCATACCGCCCATGCCGCCCATACCGCCGCCGCCCATACCGCCACCGCCGCCGCCGCCGCCCGACTTCTTCTTCTCGGGCTTCTGGGCGATGACCGCCTCGGTGGTGAGCAGCATGCCGGCCACGGACGCCGCGTTCTGGAGTGCGCAACGCGCGACCTTGGTGGGGTCGATGATGCCCATCTGGAACATGTCGCCGTAGATCTCGTTCTGGGCGTCGAAGCCGAAGGCCCCGCTGCCTTCACGGACCTTGTGGACCACGATGCTGCCATCGAGTCCGGCGTTCGAGGCGATGGCCCGGAGGGGCTCCTGGATCGCGTCGCGGATGATCTCGACGCCGAAGTGCATGTCGCCATGCCCCTCGATATTGTCGAGCGCGCTGAGGGCACGCACGAAGGCGGTGCCGCCACCGGCGACGATGCCCTCTTCAACCGCAGCGCGGGTAGCGTGCAGCGCGTCCTCGACGCGGGCCTTTTTCTCCTTCATCTCGATCTCGCTGGCCGCGCCGACGTGGATGACCGCCACGCCCCCGACCAACTTGGCTAGACGCTCCTGCAACTTTTCACGATCGTAGCTCGAGGTGGTCTCCTCGATCTGGGCACGGAGCTGCTTGACGCGGCCCTTGATGACGTCGCCGGCGCCCGCACCTTCGATGATGGTGGTGTGCTCCTTCGAGATCTCGATGCGCTGGGCGCGGCCCATGTCGGCGATGGTCACGGTGTCGAGCTTGATGCCCAGATCCTCCATGATCGCCCGCCCGCCGGTCAGGATCGCGATGTCCTCGAGCATCGCCTTGCGGCGATCCCCGAAGCCAGGGGCCTTCACGGCGCAGATCTGCATGTTGCCGCGCAGCTTGTTCACCACGAGGGTGGCGAGCGCCTCGCCGTCCACATCCTCCGCGATGATGACGAGGGGCTTGCCGGCTTCATGCACGGCTTCAAGCACGGGGAGCAGGTCCTTCATGCTGGAGAGCTTCTTCTCGTGGATGAGCACGTAGGCGTCTTCCATGACGCACTCCATGCGATCCTGGTTGGTCACGAAGTACGCGGAGAGGTAGCCCCGGTCGAACTGCATGCCCTTGACGATGTCCAGCTCGGTCTTGTGGCTCTTGGCCTCCTCGACCGTGATGACGCCGTCCTTGCCGATCTTGTCCATGGCGCGGGCCAGGATCTCGCCGACCTCACGGTCGCCGTTCGCAGAGATGGTCGCGACCTGGAGGATCTCGTTGTTGTCGGTGATCGGGCGCGAGATGGCCTTCAGCTCGGCGACGACGGCCGTGACCGCCTTGTCGATGCCGCGCTTGATGTCCATCGGGTTGGCGCCGGCTGCGACGAGCTTCGAGCCCGTGCGGTAGATCGCCTGGGCGAGCACGGTGGCGGTGGTGGTGCCGTCCCCTGCGACGTCGTTGGTCTTGGAGGCGACCTCCTTGACCATCTGCGCGCCCATGTTCTGCAGCTTGCCGGGGAGCTCGATCTCCTTGGCGACGGTCACGCCGTCCTTGGTGACCACGGGGGCCCCGAAGCTCTTCTCGATCACGACGTTGCGGCCCTTGGGCCCGAGGGTGACCTTGACGGTGTTGGCGAGCGCGTCGACGCCCTTGAGGATCTCGACGCGGGCGGTTTCACGAAACTGGATGTCCTTGGCGGCCATAGCGCGCTCCTTGGAATTGGGTGAGTTGAAAGTGAAGAGTTCTGGTAGGGATCAGGCGAGGACGGCGAGGATGTCTTCTTCGCGCAGGATGATGTGCTCTTCGCCTTCGAGCTTGATCTCGTCGCCCGTGTACTTGCCGAACAGCACGCGGTCACCGACCTTGACGCTCATTGCGCGGATCGTGCCGGTGTCCAGCACGCGGCCGGTGCCGACGGCGATCACCTGAGCCTCCTGGGGCTTCTCCTTGGCGGAGTCGGGGATGAACAGGCCGCCGGCGCTCTTGGCCTCAGC
>CANKNP010000443.1 GCA_947483545.1 Deltaproteobacteria bacterium
AGCACGTTGTGTGCCTCTGGCCGGGGCACCGCGGCGGTCGAGTTCTCGATGTTGGTACGACGGAGCGCGTGTTCGGTGCCCCTGCCGACCCGACCCTCCGTGCTTACTTCGCCGGCCTGACCGGCTGATCCGGTTACCCTCGCACGCCCTGGAGCCCGCTCATGATCCTGTCCTCCCTCCTCCTCTCCGCCGTCCTCGAAGCAGAAGCCGCCGATCAGCCTGCAGGAGCCGCTGCCGGCTCGACCGCGGGCACCGAGGAGAAAAAGAAGAACAAGAACAAGGACAAGGACACCAACGGCGATGGCAAGAAGAACGAAGACGGCGAGGACTCCAAGGACGCCGGAAACGACGGGAAGAAGAAGGACGCTCCGACCGTCAAGGTTGGCGGCCTCATCTTCGCCCACTACGGCTACGACCTGACGGAGGGGGCCAACAGCGCAAACTCCTTCGACCTTGACCGCGCCTACGTCTCTGCGTCATCCAGCATGACGAAGAGGCTCGCGGCGAAGATCACGCTCGACGCCGGTCGCCTGAGCGACCAGGCCGCGGACACCAAGATCCGGGTGTTCATCAAGAACGCGTGGTTGGAGGCCTCCAACGGCGATGAGATGAAGGCCCGGTTCGGCGTGGTGGACACCGGGTACATCTCCTACACAGAGCAGTTCGTCGGCGGCCGCTACATCGCGAAGTTCCTGGGGGACCACGAGGGTGTGCTGTCGACGGCGGACATCGGCATCAACGTGCAGGGCAAGGTGGCCGACGGACTGTTCGATTACCACGCGGCGATCATCAACGGCGAGGGGTATTCGAGCCCCGAGGTAGACGCGGGCAAGACGGCCCAAGGGCGCGCGACGGTGGACCCGCTGGCCAAGGCGAAGGGCCTGGCGCTGCCCATCACCGGGTTCGTGTCCTACTCCCTGCCGGCGAAGGGCGCAGAGGGGGTGCTGGTGTACGCGGGTGCGTTGGGGTTCAAGATCCCGAACCTGGTGGTGTGGGCGGAATACCTGGGCGAGAGCACCGGGGGCGTGAGCGCCGGCGGGTTTTCAGGCATCGTGTCGCCCCGGTTGGACGATGTGGGCGGGATCCTGCTTCGGGTGGACCGCTGGGATCCCAACGCCAAGACGGACGGCGACTCGGTGCTCTCGATCATCGGCGGCATCAATCACGACTTCTTGGAGAAGACCTCGGTGTCGCTCACGTACGAGCGCGCCCAGGATGAAGCCGGGAACGCGGAACACGGGGTGTTCGTACGGATGCAGGCCGGGTTCTAGGAGTCCGTAGGACAAACCCCGGGAGCGCCGCCCGCGAGGCTCGCAGCGGGCGCCGCGGCTGCTCCCGGAGCCGAAGAACTCAACGTCGCCCGGGCCCCCGGCGCGGGTACTCCCGCGTCGGGGCTAGCAGTCATCGAGGCACGCCGAAAAAGAGGTAGACCGTGCCGCCTTCGGCCGTGGTGTTGGCGCTGATGAGCACGTCGCTGTCGCCATCGGCGTCCACATCGCCCGCGCCGGAAACGGAGAAGCCCGCCTGGTCATCAACGGCCTCGCCGAGGTATCGCTCGTCGGCCGCGAGCAGGGCCGACGGTGTCGGAGAAGCGGCGCCGAGCACGAGGTAGGCGTACCCTGTGCTGTAGCCGGGTGCGCCCACGAGCAGGTCGTCAAAGCCGTCGTTGTCGTAGTCTCCAGCGCCCGCTACCGAGAACCCGGCCAGCGAATACTCGGCCTCACCCGTGTACTGAGCGTCCGCGAGGGAGAGGTCGCGGGACCCTGGGGCCGCCGCTCCCAAGACCAGGAACGCTGCCCCGGACGAGGCGCCGCCCCGATCATTGTAGACGGCGCCGATCAGCATGTCGTCGTAGCCATCGCCGTTCAGGTCCCCGACGCCTGCGACAGCGCAGCCTGCTGAGTCGCGATCAGCCTCTCCGAGGTAACTGGCGTCTGCAGCCGAGACCGCGGCCGAGCCGGGGAGGGAGCCCCCGAGCATCAGGTGTGCGGCGCCGTGTTCGCCTTCTGGGCTGGTCCAGCTCAACGGTGCCCCGATGAGCATGTCGTCGTAGCCGTCGGCGTCCACATCCCCGGCGCCTGACACAGAACGACCGACGTTGGCGGCTCCGGTGTACAGCGCGTCCGCGAGCGCGAGGCTGCCAGACCGCGGGACGGACCCGCCCAGGATCAGGTAGGCGGCGCCTGCCCCATCGCCCTCCTCAAACCACTGGAAGCTCCCCACCAGCACGTCATCGTAGCCATCGTCATTCACGTCCCCCGCCGCCGCGACCGACGTGCCGGCGTAGTCGTCACGGGACACGCCCGTGTACTTGGCTGCCGCGCCAGAGAGCGCCTGCGACGCCGGGGAGGCCGTGCCGAGCACAAGGTAAACGGCGCCTGCCAGGTCGCCGCCCTCGTCGTTGTGCCGCGCACCCACCAAGAGGTCGCCGTACCCGTCCGCGTTCACGTCCCCCGCCTTCGACACTGCGAGGCCGGCGCCGTCTTCCGCGGCCTCCCCGAGGTAGGTGGCGTCCGCCTCCCCCAAGCCGATGGAGCCCGGAGCAGCCCCGCCCAGCACCAGGTACGCCGCTCCGGGCCCGTTGCTGGAGGAGCTGGGGGCTCCGACCAGCAGGTCGGCGTACCCATCGGCGTTGATGTCCCCGGCGCCGGACACCTGATGCCCCGCGTCGGCGCCCTCGACCGCGGTCGTGTACCGCACGTCTCCGTCTGCAAGTGGGCACGGCAAGCTGTCGCCCGCATCGCAGTTTGAGGTCGAACCGGGAGTGTCCGTGTCGACGGGGCTATCGGCTGGGCTGTCGTCCGGGCTGTCCGCTGAGCTGTCGGCGGGCGCCACGGGACTGTCCGACGCGGGGCTGCCGCCGGTGCCCGCTCCGCAGCCCAGGGCAAAGAGTAGGAGCATGAACTTCGCCTCTCGCCCCAGTGTATGCGGGACTGCCCCGGCGTGGCGCCCCGATTCCGATTACCCGCCCCCATGGCCCGCCTCCTCCTGGTAGACGACGAACCCGACCTGCTCGACGTCGTCGCCGAGACGCTTCGGGCCCGGGGACACGAGGTCGAAGCGTGTACTTGTGGCCGGGACGCGCGGGCGCGGATCGCTGGGCCCACGACCCTCGACGCGGCCATCCTCGACTGGTCGCTCCCCGACGTGAGCGGCCGGGACCTGCTGCTCGACCTCGAGGCGCGTCAGCCACAGGCCAAAGTGATCATTGTGACGGGGTACGGCGAGTCCATCGTGAGCGCGAGCCTCGTCAACGATCGTGTGCTGGCCGTGATCCGCAAGCCTTTTCGGCTCCGAGAGATCCTCGCGATCCTGGACAGCCTGGCAGATGGGACAAAAAACGACTTGCGGTAGCGGAGATCAGCGGCGTAGACTGCTCTCGTACCGTCTCGGTCCTCCCCGTTCCGGCCTCTCCGGCAACGTCAAGCGTCTCCTCCATCTATTGCGGTGGGCGGACGGGGAGGACTCCCCCTCGGGGTGATGACGGGATGGGCGGGAGCTTTGTCGGGTGTGGGCGGC
>CANKNP010000444.1 GCA_947483545.1 Deltaproteobacteria bacterium
GTGGTCGGCACCCCCGCCCTCGCGCACCCCCGCCGCAGCGAGGAATTGCCTCGTCCGTTCGACCCTCGCAACCAGCTCCGCGTGCCGCACCCCCGCCCGCGGGTGTCCCAACAACGCGATCGCGACGATCGCGGTGGGGAGCGCCAAAGCCTCCGCGTTGATCCGGTGCAAGAGCAACTCAGCCGTGCCCGCGAGCGCCTCGGCGCGCTCGGCCTGGCCCAGCGTCGCCCAGCCTTCCGGCGAACTCCCGGCGTTGGCAAGGGCCTCCTTCAAGGTGAAGGGCTCGCCGACCCGCAGGTAGACTTTTCCATACCGTTGGAACAAGACCCGCGTGGCCCGCACCACCTGTCCGACGTTCTCCTTCTCCTTCTTCGCGCCGGCCAGCTCGCGGGCGTACACCCGCTCCTCCGCGATCTGCTCGTAGCCGATGTAGATCGGCAAGAAGGTCACCTCATGGTCCGCGCGAACGTCGCCCGCCGCGTCGAACACCATGGCGAGCACGCCCAACTTGGGTGGCAGGAGCTTGCCTGTGCGGGAGCGCCCGCCCTCGATGAAGAACTCGAGCGGAACCTCCATCTTGACGAGCTCACGCACATAGCGCTCAAATACCACCGGAAAAATCCGGTCCCCGGTGAAACTGCGCTTGATGAAGAAGGCGCCCAGCCGACGGAAAATCGCGCCGAGCGGCCAGAACGACAAATTCTCGCCGGCGACGATGTGGGGGATGACCACATCGCGATCGTGGAGCAGGGAGCTGATCAGCAGGTAGTCGAGGTGCGAGCGATGGCAGGGCGCGAGGATGGGCGTGCCCGCGCGTAGGGCCGCGCGAATTCGCTCGATGTCCACGGTCCGGACGTCCACGCCCGAATAGATCCGGTTCCAAATCTGGCGAGTCACAAACGCCGCGAATCGAACCATCGGATAACTGAATTGCGCAGCGATGTGGTCGAACGTCCGGATCACCTGGCGCCGGATCCGCTCCTCGGGTTTTCCGGTCGCCGAGACCTCCTTCCGCACCAGATCCCGGACCTCCCGACTCTCCAACACCTGCTTGCGCACCCACCCCCGCGGGCGTGAACGCGGCCCTTTCACCACCTGGGACTCGCGGTACAAATAGCGCCGCAGCACCAGCCGCAACGCCCGGGCCCGCCTCGCCTCCGTCTCCCCCGCGAACACCGCCATCTGCTCGGCCAGCACGACAGGCTCGCCCACCTGCACGATCGCCCCCCCCTGGGATTTGGCGAGCGCCCGAATCTTTCCGAACGCGCCCGGCCGATCCTCCGTGCCCAACAGGAACCTCCCCACCTCCGTGCGCGCCGGCTCCGGAGCCCGGTCCCAAATCACCACGACTGGCAGCACCTGCACCGGCCGATCCGTCCGGGTCTGCGCATCCCACAGGACCCGCACGGGGTCAGTGTCCTCCCGCGCGTCCCGCCCCGCTGGGTCCAACAACATCGCCACGTCCCGCAGGTCCCGGCGAGGCGCCAGGAACACACACACAGGTTGACCGGCGACGATCGCCGCCAGGGTTTGACCGCTCTCGATCGGGTTCTGAACCTTCGGCCCCGTCAACGTCCGCCACATCTGCCCGAGCGGCATGAACGGTGTCGCCGTCACGCCGTTCGCGACCACCGGGAGGGGCAAGCGACGGTCCAGGAGCACCCGGTTCAACGCCAGCCAATCCACTCGGGATTCGGTGTGCAGCGCAAAAACAATCGGCCCCCGCTGCGCCGCCAGGCGAACCCGCTCCGCGCTGTGATCGTCCATGCGGAGGTTTCGGAAAAAGAACCAGAGCCCGGAGACGTACCAGAGCGGGCCGAAGTTCTCCAACATCGCGGAGGGCCCGTCGCGGTCCACGGGCACGGGCAGGTCCGAAGGCGGCTGTCGCAGGTTCATCACGGTGTCGCCGTGTCGGTGGCGGAGTCGCCGGTGGCCGTGTCGGCCGAATCGGAATCGCCCGTGTCGCCCGAATCGGAACCCCCGAAATCCGTTTCACCCGTCTCACCCGAATCCGTGTCACCCGTCTCGCCCGAATCCGGCTCACCCGAGTCCGTGTCGCCCGTCTCGGCGGAGTCTGTGTCGCCCGTCTCGGTGTCACCCGTCTCCGCGGTGTCCGTGTCGCCCGTCTCGGTGTCCGTGTCGCCCGTCTCGGTGTCCGTGTCGCCTGTATCCGTAGCGCAGTCGGTCGTCTGCCCCGCGTCCGCATCGTTGCAGTCACCGGCTTGCTCGGCGTACCCGTCCCGCGGCTCGCAGGAGAACACCAGATCCAGGTCGTCCCCGTAGCCGTCCCCGTCCGCATCGCGGTAGAGCGTGAGCCGGGTGTCGCAGTCCCGCGGATCGGGCTCCTCGTACGTGAAGCCCCCAAAGCACGCCGGGAGGCCGAGAAGGACGACGGTGACGACGAGGGAGCTCCGCATGGGCTCGCCCTATCAAGGAACGGCAGCGGGGGAGCGCCGCCGTCCCCCGCGCCTCCGGTGCCCGCAGCGATAGTCGCGCCTCCGGACCGGTCCGCGATTAGGTTCCCCCCATGCGCAGCGCCAACCCCGCCCTCTCGGCCCGAACCTTCCTCGACCTCCCCGATACCCGCGGCTCCGAGGTCATGACCGTCAACGGCACCGTCGCCAAGACCGGCGTGTTGCTCATCCTGCTCACCATCGCGGCGGCCATCACCTGGGTGCTCGGCGGCACCGCGCTGGGCACGCTGCTGGGCTTCGGCGGGCTGTTCGCAGGCCTCATCCTCGCGATCGCGACAACGTTCAAAAAGACCTGGGCGCCCGTCACGGCCCCGCTCTACGCCATCGCAGAGGGCCTTGCCTTGGGGTTGATCTCCGCGGCGACGAACGCCGCATACCCGGGCGTCGTCCTGCAAGCGGTGGGCCTCACCTTCGGGATCCTCTTCTCCTTGCTCGTCGCCTACCGCACCGGCCTCATCGCCGCGACCGAGAATTTCAAGCTCGGCGTCGTCGCCGCCACCGGTGGAATCGCCATGATCTACCTGGTCAGCCTGGGCTTGCGCCTGTTCGGGTTGAACATGCCGTTCATCCACGAGACCGGGCCCATCGGCATCGGCTTCAGCCTCTTCGTCGTCGTACTCGCGGCGTTGAACCTTGTGTTGGACTTTGACTTCATCGAGAAGGGCGCCGAGCACCGGGCCCCCAAGTACATGGAGTGGTACGGCGCATTCGGGCTGATGGTCACGCTCGTCTGGTTGTACCTTGAGATCCTCTCGCTGCTCAGGAAGTTGAACAGCCGGAGGTGAGGAGCCAGTTTGAGGGCGCCACGAAGTGTGCGCCTTCAAAGCTGGTTCCCGTGTTTGCGTCCCGGGCGGGGAACGGCGCGGTAGCGCCGGACCCGGGCCAGCCCGGGCGCTGAACAAACAACACCGTCCTAAGCCCCTGGAAGTGCTTGACTTGGAGCCGGGCTGGCCCCTAACCGCACCGTTCCAGGTGGAAGGCGGCGGGCCCGGCGTCTTCGACGGGCCCGCTGCTTTCCGCCGGTAGGA
>CANKNP010000445.1 GCA_947483545.1 Deltaproteobacteria bacterium
GATCGCGGCACCAGCGCCAATCGCCGGGCGAGCCTCTACCCCACCCTCTCCAACTCCACGGTCACCGGCAGGTGGTCCGACGGGAACCGTCTCGACGGCATCGCCGTGTCAACCCGGATGGCCGGCGTTGGCACCGCACGCCCTCGCCACGCTCCTCGCACCAAGACCGTGTCCAACGGCTGCAACCACCTGTTGATGTTGCACGTGGGCGCCTGCGGTCCGACGTCGAGGTACCCCCGTTCTGCCGCGAGCTGGCGCTCAGGCCATTCCGGGAACGCGTTGAAATCTCCAGCGAGGATGTCAGGTTGGGACTTGAGAACCGCTCGGAGCTGCTCACGCCCGGCGCGGGCCGCCTCGTTCTGCGGCAGCCCCGTCCACGTGAGATGCACGCACGCGACGCAGACGCCGCCCGCCAACGTGAGGATCAGCGAGCTCTTTCGCCCGACTCGAACCTCCTCGGCGCCGAGGAACGGAAGGCGGGTCGCGATCGCCACTCCTTCCCCACAATGCGGAGAGTGCACGATGAGCCGAGGCGCGAGTGCGGCCCGGATCGCCGCGAGCCGGACCGGCGGCACCTCCTGAAGGCAGAGCACGTCCGCGGTGGAAGCGGCGAGCTCAGCGAGTACCCGCGGCCACCGCACCTCAGAGTCGAGGTCTCGTGGGTCCACCAGCGGGTACCAGGACGGGCGGACGTGACAGTCAGCGAGCAGGTTCCATGAGGTGAGCGTGAGCATGCGGGACGGACGCACAGCGCCACACACTGCGGACAGCGCGTCGTGCTGCCCCCCGGGCGCGGCGACATCCGAACGCCCGCAGCCCCACCCGGCCCGCGAGGTGAGAATGACTGTCCGCTCCCCCGCCCTCGGCGCGTCATCCCAGCATGACCGCTTCCCCCGCTACGTTTCGCGCCCCGGGCTCCCCGAGCCGGACCGTCCCTTACCTCCGCGCCGTCGTGACGACGCGTTGCAACCTGGCGTGCACCTACTGCCACGCAGAGGGCGACCCCGCCCTCGGAGGCATGAGCGGGGACCTCAAGACCGCCGAGCTCATCGAGATCATGCTCGCAGGCCTCCGCAACGGGGTCCGCAAAGCGAAGCTCCTCGGCGGTGAGCCGCTGGTGCGCAAAGACCTGCCCGAGGTGATCGCGGCCATCCGCGCCGCCGACGGCTCGGTCGACATCTCGCTGATCACCGCCGGCGCGGTCGGTGTCGGCGCGCTCGACGCCGCGTTTGCCGCAGGGTTGAACCGGGCCAACCTCTCAATCCACGGTTGGACCCCCGATGCGTTCGCGGCGCGCACACTCCGCCAGGGGGGGCACGCTTTCCGGGCCAAGACGCTGGACTACCTCCTGGCCCGCGGCCGGTTCCTCAAGCTGAACTACGTGTGGCGCGGCCAACAGGACGACGACGACCTCGCCCTGTTGCTCTCGTTCGCGGCAGGCAAGCCTGTAGTGGTGGGGCTGCTTGACGAGCTCTCGCTGAACCTCGGTCCGAAGCCGCTGATGGCCGCAGTCGCCCGGCTCCGGGGCCCGTGGGCGGAGGCCGCGCCCGACCCGGACCCACACAGCCTCCCGACCGTCATCCTTCGCTGGCACGACGGGCTCGCCGTGGAGATCAAGACCAGCCGACTCGGCGACGTGGCCCCGTGGGCGGCCTGCGGCTCATGCCCAAAGCGGAGCCGCTGCGGCGAAGGTGTGCACGCTCTCCGGCTCACGCACGACGGCCTGCTCCGGCCATGCATGGACCGTCCGGAGCTCGGTGTTGACCTCCGCGCCGCGCTGAATTTGGGCGGCGCCGGAGGCGTGGATCGTGCCTGGTCCGCCATTCTCGCCCGGAGCTGCGCATGACGATCGTGCTCGTCGGACCTCACGGGGTCGGAAAGTCGGCCGTGGGACGCAGCCTCGCGGCGGCGCTCAGCCTGCCGTTCCACGCGGAGTTGGGCGAGGAGCTGGCTCGCGTGCGGCGCACCCCGGAGGAAACGGCAGCGGCGCCGCAGGAGGAGTTCGACGCCGACCTCTTCGAGCTTGAGGTGGCTCGCGACGCCGCCTGGGGCGAATCAAGCGACCGCGTCGTGGAATCCTGGCACCCCGGGAACCTGGCCTACGCGGAAGCGCGCAGTCCGTCCCTGCTTCCTCGCCTACTGCGCAGGGTTCAGGGCGCTTGCGTGGGATCGCGAGTGGTCGTGGTGCCCCTGGAGGCGACGCTCACCACCCTGGCGGAGCGGCAGCACGAGCCAGGGCCCTTGGACTTCTTCATCCGCGTGGGCCGCGAAGCGCCCACCTGGGCGCGGCGCCTGGGTTTCACCGTCCTGCCTCCCGTCTCGACCGATGGTCGCTCGGTCGCCGACCTCACCTACGAAATCGTCACCCAACTCAAACACCATCAGGAGGCTCAATGAGCCAGCGCTACGTCTACACCCCCGGAGGGATCGCCCGTTTGCGCGCCCGCATCGCCGCGGCGCGAGCGGCCTACAAGGCCGTGTGCGACGACAACCCCGCCGCTCTCGAGAGCGGCGACACGTCCGGATGGCATGACAACTTCGCCTTCGAGGAAAACCAGCGGCAGATGCACCAACTCGCGCGGCAAGTTCGCGACCTGGAGACCGTGGCTTCGCAGGCCACGATCGTTCCGGTCCCCCGTCGCGAGCCTGAGCGACTGATCCTGGGGGCCCGCTTCTCCTACCGGTTCCTCAACGACGCGGAGCTTCGGGTAGGCTGGCTGGCCGGCTGGGAAGACGGTGACCCAGAAACGGGGCGGGTGAGCTACAATTCTCCGCTGGGCATCGTCCTGGTCGGTGCGGAGCCGGGCGAGGTTCGACAGTTCCGCCACGGGGGTCACGTTCGCGCGGTGGAGGTGGTGGACGTCACGTGCTTGTCGGAGGAACAATGTGCGGACGCCTGATCGTGGTGGAGGGGCTCGACGGAGCCGGAAAAACGACGCTATCCAAGTCGCTCGCAGCCGCTCTGGGGGCCGAGTGGACAACCACGCCGGGGAAGGCGCTTCGGCTGCTCCGAGAGGACATTGAGTTGGCGTTGGATGGGCCGATCGCTCACCAGCTGTTCTACGCGGCCTCGGTGGTCTCGGAGGCCAACGCCGTCGCGCCAGCCCTCGCGCGGGGCCAGGACGTGGTAGTCGATCGGTACTGGGCCTCGACGGTGGCCTACGCTGCGCTGCGGGGCGATGGCGCCGACCTCCGGTCCGTCGAACGGTCGGTCCGCGCCGCAGACGTCACGATCTTCCTCACCCTTCGCGAGGAGGTCCGGCGCTCGCGACTCCTGCAACGCGGGGCCTCCCCTGGGGATGTCGCTACGTTCGATACAGAGCGGCGGGAGCGGCTGAAGCGGGCGTTTGTTCAGGCGCTCCGGTCGCCGCTGGCTGGCTGGGTTGTCGGGATCGATGTCTCGGAGCTCGATCAGGCGGGAACCCTGCGAGCTGTGCTCGCAGCATTGGCGGAGCCCGCCGGTCA
>CANKNP010000446.1 GCA_947483545.1 Deltaproteobacteria bacterium
CGCGGGCCGTTGCTCCTCACCGCCGCCCGTCTGCTCGCGGACCTGCGCGATCACGCCCTCCCACGCGCCGCCTCCGCCCGTAGGAGCCGGCGCCGCTTGGAGCAGCTCGTTGATCCAGTCGGGGGCGGCCGCCTCGGCATCCGCCGCGGGCGCTGGGATCTCGCGAGAGTCGGCGAGCAGGCTCTCCTGCATCCAGGCGTTTCCGCGAGCGGCAGCGGCGGTGCGGGGGCCCGACGACGTCGGGCTCTCGGCCTGCTCGTCGGTGCGCGTGGTGGCCGCGGGGATTCGGGACTGGGTGCGCATGGACAGGAAGTAATCGAAGCGCCCCGCCGGTGTCAGCCGCTGTCATCGCCGCGTCATCGTGCGCCGCCGCGAATGCCAGCACCGCGACGCCCGCCGTTCCTCAGTGCCCGCGGCGGCCGGCGAGCGCCCAGGCCCGTGTGGCTCGGTGCAGAGCGCCAGGTGGGCAGAGCAGGTGGGGCGGTCCGGGGATGGCGCAGGCGGATCCGGCGGGCGGGTCAGGCTCGGGATGATGCCGGATCGGGGTCGCCGGGTCGCCCGAGGCGGTGATGACGGGCGATCGCGTTGCCCCGGACGGGCGGATCGGCGATGCCGATAACGGAATTGTGGGCGTGATTCCATGTCATCATCGGCATCCGGGGCGCTTGGCATCGGGGGACTGGCATCGTCATCGGGCCTTGTCATCGGCGGCTGGCATCGGGGTCGACATCGGCGCGCCCCGGCGCGGTGCGAGCCGATGGCATCATGGGACTTGACTTCGGAACGGATGTTAGTATAGATAACGTTCGATACCCCGGAGCCTCATGCCCACGCCCACGTCCTCTCCTCGCCCCATCGTGGACTCCGCAACGCTCTTCGGGCGCTGCATCGCCATGATCCGGGCCGACCTCGGACTCACGCAGGCCCAGATGGCCGCCATGCTGCGCGTCTCCCGTCCGACCCTCACCCACTTCGAGACCGGCCGGGCCACGCCGTCGTTCCACGTCCTCCTCCGCCTCGGCCAGCGCGTCGCCAAGGCGCGGGTGGACAGCGACGCCACCGCCGTGCTCGCGCTCCTCCACCTGACCGCCGTCGCCCTCCAGGCCGACGGCATCCGCGTGCTCAACCGGCCCGTCCGCGAGGGCGACGTGATCCTCGACTTCGCCAAGATCGACCGCGTGGTCGGCCGCGTCTTCGACCGCGAGTTCCGCGAGTACATCCCCGCCAAGATCGCCGACTTCTCCGGCGACGATGACGAATAGCCACGTTCAACCAACCAACTAGGAGTATCCCATGGGCAAGTACGCATTCATCGACAACATCTTCGGCACCGACGACGAGGAGGAGACCGGGGCGAACGACGCCTTCGACGAGGAGGACGACGACGAGGAGTCCGAGGACGACTCGGATGACGAAAACGACGGCGCGGACGACGACGTGCCGGAAGAGGACGACGCCATGCTCGCCCGCCTCGACAAGGACTTCCGCAAGCTTCGCACGCGCGTTCGCGCATCGACCGACCTGTCCGAGCTGCGGTCCATCCGGGCAGATCAGTCCGGCGCGCTCGCGGGGCACCTGAGCCCGACCATGCGGCTTCGGACCCTCGACATCATCGAGGCCATCGACGACCAGGTGACCACTCTCCGCGCCCGGCGCGGGCGGAGCGACTGATGTGCGCCGCCCCCATCGACTTCACCGCCGAGCGCCGGCTCATCGAGGCCAGCGACGACCCTCACGAGATTCTCGATTGGGTCGGCGAGTACCATCAGCACGCACGCGACGCCGCAGCCGACGAGGACGCTGCGTTGGAGCGTCAGCTCCAAGACCTGATCGAGTTCGCCACGGACCAGGTCGTCGAGTTGAAGCGCGCGAGGTTGCGCCCCCCGCCAAAGGCGCGCGCGGAGGCGGACGAAGGAACCCGCGCTTCGCGACCTGAGCGGGTAGCCACCGCGCAGCGAACCGCTCCCATGGCCCCGGTGGTGCAGTCCGCCGGGGCGCCACACGCGGATCCCGCCGAGGTTGGGCGACGCGAGGCGGCGCGTCGCCGGGCGGAGGAGAAGGCGGCCGACGAAGCGGACCAGGCCGAGCGAGACCGGGCCGATCAGGAGGAGCTGCGCCAACTCGAGGAGCGGGCGGCCAAGGCCACGGCCCGGCGCGACGCCGCGCTCGCGGCGACCGCCCGGATCGAGGCCGAGGCGAAGAGGACAGCCGCAGTGGCCGAACGCAGCCGCGTTGACGACGCGAAGCGACGGGCAGCGAAGGAAGCTGAGGACTCCGAGCGCGCGGCCTCCGAGGCAGAGGCGGCGGCCAAGCAGGCCGCGACGGGAGCATCGGCGGCCCCCTCGACCGCTGCCGCCAGCGCCGCCGCGAACCGCCCCGCGCAGCGCCCGAGCGCCGCCCCTCCCAGGGCACCCGTCGCCGAGTTGACCCCGCTCGGCAGGCTGTTCCAGGAGCCGTTGGCCACCGCGGCGGGTGTCCTTCCGAAGCCGCGCTCGGCCGCGACGCCGCCCACGCGCAAAGCCGACGCGCCCCAGGCGCAGCCGGCGTTCACGCAAGCGAACCCGGCGGCCACCGCGTCGAAGCCGACGCCGGCGGCTCTCCCGCCCCTTCAGCCCGCCCCGACCGACGACCTCCCGTCGCTCACCGGCGCCGACCTGACCGCGTTCCGGAACTGGCTGGCCGTGAGCCAGCGCGCCCTCGCGGTCAAGCTCCGCGTCGAGCAGAGCACCATCTCCAAGGGCGAGGGCAGGCCCACGACCGTCCTTCCCCCTCAGCTCCGCAAGGCGCTTCATCAGGCGATGGGCGAGCCTCGGCCGAATGCTGGAGGTGCATCGTGAAGCTCGCATCCCAGTTCGCCGCCCGGCAAGACCGACTCATCGCGCGCGTGGTCGGACCCATCCGCGACGCGGTGCGCGCCGGTCGCTCGATGTTCTGCTGCTTCGATCACCCGAACGGCACCACGCGGCTCGATCTGCTTGGGCCGAACGGGATGATCGGCGGATCGAACGACGGGTTCCTGTGCGCCTCGGTCCCCACCCTCCGCCTCTGGTCCCCGACAGCGACGGCCCGCCCGATCGCCCAGGCCGCCGCGAACAAGGACTTCCCCTCGGGCCTCGACGCCATCGCCCGCCGCGCCGCTCCGCTCATCGGCGACGAACTGCCGTTGCTCCTCGCGATGCTCGCCGCCGTGCAGGAGGAGACGGCCGGGATGCGCTTCCGCTCGCCCAACGTCGGCGACCTGATCACGAGTTCCGGGCGTCCGACCGCTGCGGCTTGGATGTCCGCGTTGTCACTCGCAGACATCCAGGCGGCGGTCTTCAAATCGGTTGCGTAGCCACCGAAAACTATGTCAAGTAGAACCGGCACTCTGGAGCCCCCCATGACCCTGATCGGAGCCGCGTATCTGCGGTGCAGCGACCCCCGACAAGACAAGTCGATCCAACAACA
>CANKNP010000447.1 GCA_947483545.1 Deltaproteobacteria bacterium
ACGGCCTCGAAGGCAGCGCGGGTCTCGTCGGTCACGACGAGGCGCCCGTCGACCACGGCGTACCCGAAGGGCGCGTGCCCGTATTGCCAGTAGCCCTTTTCGGCTTGGCTCCGCATGCCCCGGATGACGTTCTTCGAGAGTTCCTCCGAGTAGCGTTCGTTGAGCCACGCGAGGATCGGACGGATCAATTTGGTGATCGACTTGTCCCCGGCGTCGGGCTCGGTGAGGGACACGACGCGGATCTCGGCGTCGTCGAGCGTGGCGAGGGCGCGCAGGCAATCGAACATGTTTCTGGCCACGCGGCTCACGGCCCAGACGTAGAGGCGGTCAATGGGCGCCGGGGCGTTCTTCTTCTTGGCGTACCGCGCGTCGCGCTGGGCCTCGGCACGGGCGATCAAGCGCAGGTAGGACTTGCGGTTCTTGGTGGAGCGCCCGCTGATGCCCTCGTCTACGAACCAATTCTCGGGTGGGATGACGACGCCGTCGGCCGTGGCGCGCTTCAGGATTTCCTCGCGCTGCTGCTCGATGGACTTGTCCTGGCGCGGGTCAGAGCAGCGGAGGTAGGCGGAACCGAGGATGGGCACGGGAGGCTCCAGAGTTAGCATTCAAGTTGACATAAGCGCCGAAAGGTTACAAGCCCTTCAAGCAGCGCGGGACCGACGGGAACGGTCCAGGCACCGCTGGAGCACGCCGAGGGGGAGGCAGGACGCCCAGGCGGCGAGTGACGGCTCGCCCTCCTCGACAACGAACTCGGGCACGGTGGGCACGCGGAACCGCATGGTCTCGGTGGTCGAGCGCACCGCGTCGAGCAGCGCACGGAGCGTCGGCGCGGCGGGGCCGACGAAGGGCAGGGCCTGGGCGGCGATCTCGTCGAGCCCGGCTGGGAAGGCGCGGTTGGCCGCGGCCTCGGCGAGCGTGCGGCCGTCGAGGGTCCGCAGATCGAGCGCGGGCACCGGCGACACGCCGAAGTGCGGCCACCACGGCATCCCCTTCGGACCAGTGAGTAGGAGGAGGAGTGGCGCCGTGTCGCTGACCAGGACGAAGGCGCCTCGCCCTGCCCGGACGTCGGCGCACACGGCGTCCACCTCGTCGGCGCGGCGATGCGGTACGACGAACTGGCTCACATCGCCCCCTTTTCGAGCAGCGCCCAAAGGTACTTGTGAGGGTCGGGCTGGCGCGTGAGCTTGTCCGCCCACTCGATGATCTGCATTTTCAGGCGATCCGACATGTAGTGGAGCGCCTCCCCGGTCAGCAGCGCCGGCTTGATGGTGGGGTCGAGCATGGCCGCCGCGAATTGGCTGTCGAGTTTGTCGTACCGGGCGAGCTCGGCCGGGACCTCGACGTGGACGCCCGCGTTCACCAGCATCGTCCGCCGGTCGACGCCGTACACGTCGGCCATCCGGTACATCCGCTCGATGTCCGGTGACCGCGCCGGCCCGCCGTTCTCCAGGCGCGACAGGTAGGCGACCGACACGCCCAACGCTGGTGCGGCTTGGCGGATCGAGAGGCCCGCGCGCTCTCGCGCCCGCCGGATGTAGTTGGGGAACTCGGGGTTCCTCCTCCACACGACGGCTTGCGGGCTATCGTCCTGGTCCTGAGGCCCCGGGTCGCTGGGCTCGCTCGGCTCGTCGCGCGTGACCTTGTAGGTGTAGGGCCCGGTCGGGGTGTAGGTCTCGCCCGCAAACGTCCAGGGCGGGCGCAGGTTGCCCGGCTCCCCGTAGGGCGGTGGCGGCGTCGGTGCGGCGAGCGCGGCGAGCAAGGTCTCGTCGTCGAGCCCCGACGGAGTCGCGGGAGGTGGGGAGGGCAGAGGACGGGGGGAGCGGTTCTTGGCCATGCCCACCTGATACCACGACGCGACACCGACTGCAACACTTGTCGAACATCGAATGCCTTGCCGATTGCCGCCCGCTGCACTACAGTGACTGCGCTGCTTCTGATCCACCCACTGTCGTTCCGCCCCGGAGCCCCTCATGTCCCGCCGCTTCCTCCTCCACCCCTCCCGCGTCCGCGACCTCGCCGATCGGCACCACCTCGCGCAGTCCGACATCGCCGAGAAGCTCGGCATTTCCCGTGCCTACTGGTCGCAGCTCGTGAACCGGAGGCGCGCCTTGTCGCCGTCGATCCGCCGGCGCATCCTGGCGTGCGACCTGTTCGCCGACATCCCTGAAGCCGAGCTGTGGGAGCGCGTCGCGCCTCCGCTGCCGCACGCGGCCTGACCATGACGACCAACCCGATCAAGCCCGAACTGCGCGGCACGGACGCCGACCGAGAGGCCGAGCCGTTCATCCGCGACGCCCTCCACAAGACCGAAAAAGGCAAGCCCGTCGCCTCCATCCTCAACGCCGTCCACGTGCTCTCCGCCGACGCGCGGTGGAAGGGCCGAATCCGCTGGGCAAAGTTCGAGAAGATGGTGGTGTTCGATGGGAAGCCCCTTCGCGACGTCGACCTGACGCGAATCATCATGTGGCTGGACGAGGTCTACGGCCTGCGGCCATCGACGGAGAACCTGCACCGCGCGATCACCTTCGTCGCGGAGGACAACGCCTTCCATGGTCCGTGCGACTGGCTCAACGGCCTCGCCTGGGACGGCGCGCCGCGCCTCGACCTCTTCCTCGCCCGGTACCTGAAGGCCGAGGACACGCCGCTGCACCGGAAGTTCAGCTCGGCCCTGCTCATCGGCGCATGCGCGCGCGTCTTCGAGCCCGGCTGCCAGCTCGACACCATGCTGATGCTCATCGGCAAGCAGGGGGTCGGGAAATCGAACCTTTGCGCTGCCCTTCCGCCGAAGCGGGCGTGGTTGGGCGAGGCCGGCTTCGACATCGGCAACAAGGACGCCATCATGGCGCTGCACGGGAAGTGGTTCTACGAGCTGGCCGAGTGCGACTCGCTGAAGCGGGCGAGCGACTCCGCGGCGAAGGCATTTATCACCTGCCGGATCGACCGGTACCGGACCCCCTTCGCCCGACTCGCCGAGGATCATCCTCGGGAGACGGTCCTCTTGGCGACAGGCAACGAGGAGGAGGTACTCGGTGACCCCACTGGGGCTCGTCGCTACTGGCCGGTGCTCGTGGGCGAGCCCGACCTCGCCGCCATCGCCCGCGACCGTGAGCAGCTCTTCGCCGAGGCCCTCGTCCGGTACCGGGCCGGTGAGCCCTGGTGGCTGAACAAGGCGGAGGAAGCCCTGCTCGTGCAGGCGCAACGCCAGTTCGAGGTGCCCGAGGCGTGGGAGGTCGCCCTCCGCCCGTGGGTCGCGGTGCAGGAGGGGCCGTTCACGGTTGAGGACGCCATGCGCGACGGGCTCGGCATCGTCGCCGAGCGATGGGACCGCAAAAAGAGGCAGCGCACGGGGAAGGGGCTGGCGCGGCTGGGCTGCGTGAAGACGCGTCCGGTCGGCCAGGACGGCGATCGCCCGTGGAGTTGGGAGCGGCC
>CANKNP010000448.1 GCA_947483545.1 Deltaproteobacteria bacterium
CCGAGCCTGAACCCCGAGGAGTACCGCGCCAGCTTGCGCGAGAGCCTGCGGAGGTTTCGAGCGGTGATGCCCGCGACGGCCTGTGTGCTGGTCGGCCCGAGCGACCGGGGGAAGAAGCTGTCTGGCACAACGTTCGCGATCTGGGGGCCCACGGCCTGGGTCGCCCTGGTCCAGGCCGAGGTTGCGCCGGAGTTCGGGTGTGCGAGCTGGGATCTCCAGGCGGTCACCGGGGGGCCCGGGAGCATGTTGCGATGGCGCCTGCTCGATCCGCCGATGGCGGCCGCGGATCTCATCCACTTCATGGCCAACGGATATCAGGAGATCGGGCGGCGGTTTTTGGGGGCTTGGGGGGGGGCGTGATGCCCGGGAGGAGCATTGGGAGGCCCTCCCGATCGATGGAACGCATCGAACGGGAGGCCCTCCCGATCGATGGAACGCATCGAACGGGAGGCCCTCCCGATCCGTCATCAAATTTCTCAAGCTCATGGTCCGATCTCCCCTTGCCACGTCAATACATGGTATAGAAGTGATCCCACCATCCGCCTCTCCGACGGATCCAGCCCCGCAGGTCCCCCATGAGCGCAGCACCCCACCTCGAATTCGACGAGCCCGGCCGCCCCACCACCCCGCTCGGCAGCGACGCGCCCTCGGTCATCGCCGATACGCTCCGCACCCAGGGCATCGACGCCCCCGCGTCGCTGTACAACGAGGCGCTGTCCCTCGCCCGTGAAGGATTGCTCGGCCCGGCCTCTCAGCGCTTGCAGATGCTCATCTGCCTCGACCCCGACGATGCCGATGGTCACTTGCTCCTGAGCAAGGTGTACGCCGCGCAGGGTCGCCCTGGGGAAGCCCTGGCCCGCATGGAAGCCGCTATCGAGGCCGGTGCCATCGCCCCCGCCGGGATGCGCGAGCAGCTCGAAGGTTTGATTCGCTCCGACCGGCAGAAAGACGAGGAGCACCGCGCGCGGGTGAACGCCCGCGAGCAGGGCGAGATCAAAGCCCTGCGCCAGGAGGCGCGCAACTTGCGTTCGGAGACGATTCGCCTGGAGGCCGAGGTCACGGAGACCAAGGACCGCGAGAGCCTCTGGCGCACCGCTGCCGTCATCGCCGCGTCCGTCACGGCCATGGCGGTCATCGTGTTCAGCGTCGTCACCCTGATCTCCGGGCCTGCAACGCCGGAGGTCGCCGAGGACACGGTCCAGGTTGCCCCGCCCCGCCCGCCCGAGGTCCCGACCCCTGCGGACGAGGCGGCTGCGATCATGGCGGCCCCGGTCGCACCTGTCGCACCGAAGCCGGCCGCCCCGAAGGCTGTCGCGCCCATGGCTGTCGCCCCCTCGCCCGCCCAAGCCGTCGCCGTGCCCCCGAAGGCCCCTGCCGGCGCGGTCGCCGGTGCCGGTGCCGTCGCCGTCAAGTTGCCCGTGAGCCACGTGGTCGTCTCCGGGGACTCGCTCTACTCCCTCGCCGGCAAATATTATGGCGACAAGATGCAGTTCGCGAAGATCCGCGACGCCAACAAGGGCGTGCTGAAGGGCGGAATCGCGCTGAAGTTGGGGATGAACCTGACCATCCCCAAGTAGATGCTCCGGCTCTGCGTTGGCGTGGTCGGGCTGATCGCGGCGTGCTGCGGCCTGCCGGGGGGCGTGGATCCCGTCGTGGAGGCACCGCCGGCCGCCGTGATCGTACCCGGCGAGCTGCAAGGCTCCTGGCCTGAGCTCGCTGATCACGAGGGCAAGCAGGTCCTGTTCACCGGGTTTTGCAACGCGGACACCCCGACTGTCCGCATTGAGGCCGCCCTCGTCAACGTCAACTGGGGCCAGGAGGACGTGAACTACGACATTGTCGCGGCCACCTCCGCGGGGCACGTACACGCGCTCACCCTGCGCAGCGCGTCCGGAACAATCGAGACGCTCACCGCGACGAAGCAGGGAAAGATTTGGGTGTTCACGGGGCTCGTGAATTGGAGCTCCCCCATCAACCGCGCGGATTTTGCGTCGCTGCAGCACTGTTGCGCCGAAGGCGTCGGGGAGATGATCTCCCTCCAAGTTATCGATTCCTTTGCGAAGTGCCCGCCGTCGAACCCCGTTCCGCCCGAGCTGCACAAGTCGTTCCCGATGCTCCACATGAACGACGGCCGGGAGGTCCGCCTCACGACGATGTGTGGGGCGGAGCCGCTGACCTTGACGCTGATCCCGGGCGAGCTGCTGCTGAACCTCGGCCAGGAACAGCGGGGGTATGTCGTGGCGAATTACCAGGCCGGCGCGGATGGCTTCACGCTCTGGCTGCATAGCGAAGGAGAGGGCCAGTCGGATCTGGTCGCGCGACGGGAGGGGAACGTCTGGGTCTGGACGGGGCCGGCGCTGGGCCGGGAGTGGCGAACGCCGGACGTTGAAACCGACTTTCCAGCGTTCAAGCAGTGTTGTACATCGACCGAGGCGGATCCTGTCGAGAGTGTGTACGCGACGGTGGAGGCGGGGAGAGGGTGTCCGGCGTGACGGCCCCCCCTGACCCGCCCAATTGTCAGCGGCGCCCCCACGGCCCGGGCCGGCGGCCGGAGCATGGCCCCACGCCGCCCTCAGACCACGCCCAGCTCCCTCCCCACCTCTGTAAACGCAGCGATCGCCTGATCCACCTGGGCATCTGTATGGGCCGCTGAGATCTGCACCCGAATCCGCGCCTGGCCCTTCGGCACCACCGGAAAGCTGAACCCAATGACGTAAATCCCCCGCGTCAACAATCGATCCGCCATTTCCGTGGCGAGCCGCGCATCACCCAGGTGAATCGGCACGATCGGATGCACCCCTGGGCGAATCTGAAATCCGGCGGCGGTCATTTCGCGCCGGAAACGATGGGTCAAACGCTCCAGGTGATCCCGCCGCTCCGTGCTGCCCGACAGCATCGCGAACGCCGCGCGTGCCGCCCCGACAATCGGTGGAGGCAAGGTGTTGGAGAACAAATAGGGCCGGCTGCGTTGGCGGAGGAGCTCGACGATCTCCGCGCGCCCGCTGGTGTAGCCGCCACATGCCCCGCCAAGCGCCTTGCCGAGCGTGCCGGTCAACACATCGACCCGACCCATGACGCCGCAATGTTCAATCGATCCACGTCCCGTGGCGCCCACAAATCCCGTGGCATGACTGTCGTCCACCATCACCATCGCGCCGTGCTCGTCGGCGATGTCACAGATCTGGGCGAGCGGGGCGATGTCGCCGTCCATCGAGAAGACCCCGTCGGTCGCGATCATCTTGATGCGGGCGTCTTTGCAGAGATCCAACTGACGGCGCAAATCGTCCAGGTCCAGGTGCGCGTACCGGTGCCGCTGGGCCTTGGCGAGCCGAATTCCATCGATGATGCTGGCGTGGTTCAGCGCG
>CANKNP010000449.1 GCA_947483545.1 Deltaproteobacteria bacterium
CGCCGAAGGTGTCGCCGTCGAGATCGGCGAACCAAGGGGTGGTGCCGTCCACCGAGTCGTCTGCGTCGTCGGCGAGGTCGTCGCAGTCTTCGTCCACGTCGAACGGGTCGCAGATCTCGGTGGCGGCGGGGTTGATCGCCGCCTCGGTGTCGTCGCAGTCGGTGTCGTCGGAGACGTAGTCGCTGGGCACATCGCAGGTGGCGAGGGGAGCGTTCGGGTCGCCGAAGGTGTCCACGTCAAGGTCGGCGAACCAGGGGGCGAGGGTGGCCGCGTCCACCGACTCGTCGGCGTCATCGACGAGCCCGTCGCAGTCTTCATCCACGTCCAACGGGTCGCAGATCTCGGTGGCGGCGGGGTTGAACGCGGCCTCGGTATCGTCGCAGTCGGTGTCGTCAGCGACATAGCCTTCGGGCATATCGCAGGTGGCGAGGGGAGAGTTCGGGTCGCCGAAGGTGTCGCTGTCGAGGTCGGCGTAGAAGGTCGCGGCGTCCACCGCGTCGGCTTCATCCACCGTGCCGTCGCAGTCGTCGTCCACCGTGTTGCATCGCTCGGACGCACCTGGAAAGATGCTGGCGTCGGTGTCGTTGCAGTCCTCCGGGCTCAAGAACCCATCGCTGTCGAGGTCGGTTCCGGGGGTCAGGTCGTTCTTGCCCCCGTCCGCAGCGCAGCCCGCAAGCGCGAGGAGGACGGCGACACGGGCGTTGGGAAACCACGGGCGAAGGCAGGATGGACACGACATGGTCGATACTCCGGCCGGTCCTCATACCCAGTCGCACGTGAGGATGCAGTGGGCTCCCAAAGATCGCGACGGGACGCCATCTTTGTTCCACCGACGTGGTATCCTCCGCGGATGTCCTTCAAAGCGAATCTCCCGCCCTCGCCCTTTGCTTCCAGCAGCTCAGGGCCTACCCAGTCGGCGCCGACCTCCTCCCAGACAACCCCGGCCAGGGGAAACCAGGAGATGCAGGAGCGTTGTGCCGGGGGCCAGCGCGAGGGTCGGCGGTTGGTTCCGGGAGAAGGCGGGGAACAGTTGGCTCGCCTCCCAGCTCGACAAGTGGGGCGTCGGGGAGACCGAGCCGGGCTCATGCGCCCCCCTCACCGGAAATGGCGAGGATGTGTCGAACAGGTTTGGGGATCTGCTTGGTCGTGCGGAGAAGGGTGAGAACGTGCTCCCGAAGAACGCGGGAGAGTTCATCTACCTGCAGGTGGGCGGGATCTTTACGGAGCACTACCCGGGGTACATGGCCGGGAACAACGAGCGCTTGCAAAAAAGCGGCGTCGAGGCGCAACAGGTCCCCATCGACACCGACGCGGGCGTGACGGAGAATGCCAAGGCGATCCGAGACTACGTGCTCGCGGCCACGAAGAAGGCGGGCAAGAAGGCGGTGTTGACCGGCCACAGCAAGGGCGGCGTGGACATCGGCGCGGCCATGTCGCTCTACCCCGAGCTCAAAGCTGCGGTACACGCCGTGGTGAGCATGAACGCGCCGATCAAAGGCTCGCAGATCGCCCAGGACTTCAAGGACAACAGCCTGGGTGACAAGGCGGCGTCCGGCGTGATCAAAAACGTCTTTCGCGGGGATCCGGAGGCGCTCCGCGATCTGACGTATGAGCGGCGGGAGGCATTCAATACCGCACATCCGTACCCCCAGGATGTCTCGACGGTCTCCATGGCCGGGTCGAGCGACAATGAACACTCTAGCGGAATGATGCCGTTGGTGGCGCACATTCGGGCCCAGGCCGGAAAGCCGAGCGACGGCATGGTGGCTCCCTCGGACGCGGTTCTCCCCGGGTCCGATGTGGTTCGTGTCAATGACATCGATCATGCGGAGGGCGCGATGAAGGGAATGTCCGGGGTTGGGGCGCACGATCCGGGTTCGATTCAGTTGGCGATGGTGACCCTGGCGCTGGAGCGCGCAGAGCGGGACAAGAAGCGGAAGGAAGGCGCGAAGACGGCGGGCGCACCCGAGGCGCGGAAGTAGGCGCGGCAGTTAGACGCCGGGGGTGTCCCCGCTCCCGTTGCTCTCCGCCCTCGTCGCCGCCCGATCCCCCTCCCGCCAGGAGGGCCCCTGCGTCGACGTGCTCGCCGCTTGGCTCGTTGAGCGTGGGATGCCCGTCACCCGGGTGGACCGCAACCTGTGCAGCATCAAGGACTCTGGGCGTCCCGGGCCGACATTGCTCTTGTGCTCCCATGTGGACACCGTGCCCGCGACTCCGGCTTGGACCCGCGATCCGTGGTCCCCGACCCGCGAAGGTGATCGACTCTACGGGCTGGGCGCTAACGACGCGAAGGCTAGCGTCGCGGCCATGGCGGTCGCGTTTCATACCGCCGAACCAAAGGCGGGCAAGCTGGTTTTTGCTCCGGTGTGTGAGGAAGAGGTCGGGCGCGGCGGGCTCGAAGCGTTCCTGCCGCACCTTCCGGTCCCTGACTTTGCCATCATCGGCGAGCCGACCGGCCTCGAGATCGCGACCGCGCAGAACGGCCTGTTGATCCTCGACGCGCTGGCGAAGGGCCGGGCCGGCCACGCCGCGCGCCCCCACCTCGCGGACAACGCGCTCTACACCGCTGCTCGGGATATCCTGGCGTTGGAGGCGCTCAGCCTCGACCGTGAGCATCCCTTGGCAGGCCGAACCACGCTGGCCGTCACCGTCTGCTCGGCCGGCGATCGCCACAACGTCATCCCCGGCGAGGCGCGCTACACCGTGGACCTGCGCACCACCCCCTCCTACACCCACGACGAGCTGACCGCCCTCGTCCGCGCTTCCGTCCGGGCCGGCATCACCGTTCGTTCCGATCGGTTCCGGCCGGTCGCCACGCCGGAGGGCACCCGGGTGTTGGCCGCCGCGGTTCGGTCCCTTGGGGACCAGGGGCGTTCCACCCGGTGTTTTCACTCCCCCACGCTGTCCGACTGGGCCCACCTTGGCCATGTGGCCGCCATCAAGTGGGGGCCCGGCCTCTCCGAGGTCTCCCACACCGCGGACGAGTGGGTGGACACCGGCATGGTCGAAGACGCCGCAGCGCTCTACCTTTCCGTGTGCGATGAGGTGCTGGCATGAGCCGGCTCTGGGACAAGGGCGACGCGACCGACGATGCCCGGATCACCGCGTTCACCGTCGGCGAGGATCCGATCACCGACCTGCATTGGGCCGCCGAGGATGTCCAAGGGTCCCTCGCCTGGGTCCGCGCCCAGGAGACCGCCGGGATGCTCGACGCCGCCGAGGCACGAACCCTGACCGAAGGACTTGCCAGCATCGCCGCGGACATGGACGCCGGCCGATTCACCATCCCCGCGGAGCTGGAGGACGTTCACACCGCG
>CANKNP010000450.1 GCA_947483545.1 Deltaproteobacteria bacterium
GAGGTGCGGTAGGTCACGTACTCGGTGAGCCAGCCACGTCGCAACAGCATCCGCGGATCGTGACCCACCCCCGCCGCGATAGCTACCCCCGCCTATGCTCTCGCCCCTGCCCGCTGGTTCGCTCGTTCGCCACCACCTTGACAATGGAATGCCCGTTTACATCGATCCCACGGGCGCTGCCGACGTTGCCGCGGTGTACCTGTGGCTGGACGTCGGGAGCCGGGATGAGACCCCCGACATGGAAGGCGCCGCGCACTTTGTGGAGCACCTCGTGTTCAAGGGCACGGCCTCTCACGGGGTCGGGGATGTTGCCCGCGCGGTCGAAGGCGCCGGCGGGGATCTGAACGCCTGGACGAGCTTTGACGAGACGGTCTTTCACGCCAGCGGGCCCGCCGCCTCCGCCCCCGGGTTTGTTGAAGTGCTGGCCGAGATGGCCCGCACCGCGAGGATGGAGCCCTCCGAGCTGGAGCGCGAGCGGCTCGTTGTCGTCGAGGAGATCCGCGCCCGCGACGACGATCCGGAGATGCTCGCGGGCGAGGCGCTTTTTGAGCTGGCGTTCGGCGCACACCCCTACGGCCGGCCGATCATCGGGTACGAGCGCACGGTCAAGAGCATGGCCCGCGCCGATCTCCGGGCGTTCTACGAGACGATGTACGCGCCGTCCAACGCCTGTCTGGCCGTTGTGGGCCCGGTGGATGTCGCAGCGGTGCTGGCCGCGGCCCGGGCGGCGCTCTCGGGGGGCTTGCCGAAGCCGACGCGTCGCGCGCGCCCCGGGATCGTGCTGGATGCCCCCGGCAAACGTACGACGCTGCGCAAGCCGTTCTCGGCCACGTGGGTCGAGGTCGGGTGGCGGATCCCCGGACACCAGAGCGATCGGATGCCGGCGCTCGACGCGCTGGCGATGATCCTGGGCGGCGGGGCCTCGGCACCGTTGGATACCCGCCTTCGACGTGAACAAGCCGTGTGCCTCGGCGCATCCGCGTCGGTGCAGCCGGAGGCCGACGGCGGGGTGCTCGCGATCTCGCTCGATGTACCGGACGGGCTGCTCGCGGGCGCGATGGAGGGCCTCGCAGGGGTGCTACAGACCGTGCGGGCAGGCATCGGACGTGCGGAGCTTGCCAGGGCAAAGGCGCAGATCCTGGCGGATCGGGTGTACGCGCGGGAGGGCGTGGACGGGCGGGCGAACCAGATCGTGTTCCACGATCGCCGGTTCGGGGATGTGGACGCCGCCCGGCGGTTCGACGCTGCCGTGGCCGGGCTCGATGTCGCGGCGGTTGTGGCCGAAGCGCAGCTCCTGGACTTGGAGCGCGCCTGTGTCGTTGTGTTGGAGCCGAAGGGGCGTCGGCCCAGGCCGAGGGCGGTCACGCCGGTCGCCCGGCCCGTCGTCGGCAGTCGAACGTTCACGTTGGACAATGGCCTGCGGGTGCTGCTCCAGCCGGATGCGTCTGAGCTGGTGGCGGTGCGGATCGTCGGGGTTGGTGGGCACCTGCTGGCGCGGCCTTGGACAGCGGGGCGGCCAGGGCTGTGGTCGCGGATGATCACCCGCGGCACGGAGAGCTGCTCAGCGACGGATCTCGCGGGTCGCGTGGAGGCGCTCGCCGGCGGGCTCGGGGCGTTCTCCGGGCGTAGTTCACAGGGGCTGCGCGCCGACTTCCTCGCCGAACACGCCCGCGAGGCGCTGCTCATCGCCTGCGACGTGCTCATGCGACCGGCCTTTGCCTCAGCCGAACTGGAGTCGATCCGCGCGGAGGTCCTGGAGGAGATCGCGCAGTCGGGCGACGAGCCAGGGGACTGCCTCGCAGAGGCGCTCTGGGCGCACTGTTATCCTTGTCATCCCTGGGCAGTTGGCGCGCTTGGCACCCCGGCGACGGTCCGAGAGGTCGGGGCGGGCCAGCTCCGCCGGGACCACGCGCGCTGGGCGTGCGGGCGAAACCTCGTCTGCGTCGTCGCGGGCGACTTTGACCCGGAGATGGCCGAGCGGGTCTTGCGCCACCAGTTGGATCGTCTGCCCGCGGGCCGTGCGATCGAGCCGGAGCCGACTCAGCCGTGGGGGCCGGGCGGGGGCCCCCCCAAGCACATCCGTCGCCGGGCCGGCTGGGAGCAGACGCACATCGCCGCCGCCTGGCCGGGGATCGGGATCCGGCACGCGGATGCGCCCGCGCTGGACCTGATGTCCGCGGCGCTCGGGAGCCAGGGCGGTGCCCTGTTCAACGAGGTCCGGGAGCGGCGTGGGCTCGCGTATGGCGTGGGGTGCACGGTGCAGGATGGGCTGGTCCCGGGGGTGTTCATGGCGTCGTTGGCGACCGACCCGAAGAAGGCCCAGGAGGCCGAGCAGGCGATGCTGGCGTGTGTCTACGCGGCCCGGGATGGGCAGTCGGACGAAGAGATCGAGCGGGGACGTCAACAGGTGCTGGGCGGGATCGACGGGGATCGTCAGCACGTTGGGAGCCGGGCGTCCACGCAGGCTTTCTACACGTTGTACGACATCCCCGGCCTCGGGGATGACCCGGTGAGCGCCGCGCGGGAGCGATATGCCGCGGTGACGCCCGACGAGGTTCGGAGGGTGGCGAAGGCGGTGCTCTCGGGCCCGTCGGTGGTGGTGCGGGTCGATCCGAAGCAGGCGCGGGCGTGAGCGAAGAGCTCCGCGCGAGCGATCTGCTCCGCCGCGGGGAGCTGAAGAAGCGGCTGGTCTGTGGCGAGGGGATGGTGAAGACGGTGGGGGCCCGAGGGTTCGAGCGCCCCCAGATGGCCAAGGGCAAGCGGATGTACGAGCGGTGCGGGATGCCGGACCCCTGGGATCCGAACTCGCCCGATACACCCCTGGATCTTCCGAACGTCGGCATGGTGGACCGTCGCCCAGTGGCGCCGCACGCCGCACCTCCCAAGTCCGCTGGACCGGCCAGCCCGCAGAATTTCAGCCCGCGGATCCCCATGGGCGGCAAGCCCAACCTCGGCTCTGCCGAGGGCGAGAGCGCATCCTCGCGCGTCGGCCAGACCCGCAAAGACGACACCGCGGAGCTACGTAGGAAGATGGGGGAGAAAGAGGCCGGCTGGTCTGGGCGTCCCCGCGCGCCCGCCAACGACACCCAACGGGTCGCTCAGCCCCTTCGCCCCATCCCCACCCGCCCCGACCTCGTCGGCGGTCCGCCTCAGCCGCCCCCCCGCCCCGCCCCCGCCCCCGCCGCGACCCCTGCCGGCCCGCCGAAGCCTTTGATGGCGCCGCGGATGTCCATCGCGCCCGAGCCCGCTCGCGGTGCCCCCCCCCCCCGCCCCCACCC
>CANKNP010000451.1 GCA_947483545.1 Deltaproteobacteria bacterium
CTTCGGGCGAGTGGGGGGCAAGGTTGATGGGCCCGCCGGGGATGATCGTGTCCGGGTTCCACACATAGATCCCGAGGCCGGCGAGCAGGAACACCACCAACCCGACGAAGGCGATGGGCAGGACGAAGAACTGCGTTTCCGCGACGCGCTTGAACGGACGGCCCCACTGACCCCAGGTGCCGGTCTGGATCGTCGAAAAGATCACGCCACCTTGTGCAATTGCCATCGTGTAGACGAGGCCCACCAGGATGGCGCCCCACGTCCACGCGGCGCCCGCCATCGCGAAGCCGTATCCGGCGGCGCCGAGTCCGATCGCCATCGCGACCAGACCCGCACCCATCACCGCGGGAGGCACGCTGCGGCCCACTGCGGCATCGATGGCTGGGTTCACGTCGATCTGGGCTTTCATGGAGCCTCCGCCGGCGCCACGGCGGGCGCGGGTGGCGTGTAGCGAGAGTTGGGCATGGTGCGGAGATAGCTGACGATCGACCAGAGCTCCGTGTCGTTCATCGCCCATCCGTAGGCGGGCATGATGCCGCCGCCGTTGCGGGCGGTCAGATAGATCCACCCGTCGGTGCGGAGGTGAACCCGGCCCTGCGCGCCGGAGAGCACCGCGACCCCTGGGAAGCGGCCCGGTTGGGCCACCGGCCCGAGGTTCAAGCCGTCGCCATGGCAGGGCGTGCAGTAGATTCCGTACATTTTTTCGCCGGTCGCGAGCACGGTTGCGGACTCGGCCAGGGGGTTGGTCAGGGCCTCCCCCTCAGCAGTCCCGCGCTGGAAGTTGGGCGAGAAATGCACTGGAGAGATGAGATTTTCCTGCGAAACCACGCCCTCCGGGAGGGGGCGCATGGGCACCGAGTAGGCCTTCACCGCCTGCCCGTCCGCCATGTCGGTATCCCACGGCAGCCCGAGCGCCGCGCTGGAGATGCACAAGCCGGCGACGACCGCCGGGAACCGCCAGTCAGCTCGCATTGGGCACCTCGTAGATCGTGTCCGCCCCGGTGGTGACCTCGACGGCTCCGCTCGCCTGGAGGATGTCGGTGATCTTCTTTTGGTCGGCCTGGTTCGCGTGCGTGAAGACGATTCCGAAGCTCGCGTCGGTGACGCGGGGGTCTTGGATCGCGTCGTCGAGGAAGAAGGCGGGCAGGCCACAGTGAATGATCAGTCCTGCGAAGTTCGCCAGGGAGCCGAACAGGATCGTGCACTCGAACATGATGATGGCGTAGGCGGGGAGGGAGACCACCGGCTTGCCGCCCGGGTTGATCATCGGCCACTGCGCTGCCGTCAACGACGGCAGCAGGAACCCTACGGTGAGGCCGGTCATGGCTCCGATCAGGACCCACCAGCGCACCGGAGAGGGCCGGCCCTCCCAGATCGCCTCCTCGATCTCGTGTCGGGGCAGGGGCGCCATCACTTGGAACCCCCGGAAACCACCGCGCTTGAGCCGGTCAATCCCGGTCAGAAGCGTGTCGAGGTGGCCGTAGATGCCTTTGATGCGAAGGCCGTGCGTCACGGCTGAAGGGGTGGACATGCTCACTCCAGCTTGCCCTTGAGGGGAGGCGGGACCATCTCTTTGATCTCGGTGATGGCGACCGCGGGAAGCGTCTTACAGAAGATCAGGAACCAGATCATGAACCACCCGAACGAGCCCTGGAGGATGAGCCACTCGACCTCGGTGGGCCAGTAGTAGGACCACGTTGCGGGGTCGAAGTTGTGGGCGAGGGAACTCACGACGATGTTGAACCGCTCGAGCCACATCCCGATGTTGATCAGGATGCTGACGACGAAGAGCACGACCAAGTTGGTTCGGGCCGGGCGGTAGTACCAGACCAGCGGGGCGATGCAGTTGCAGAACACCATCAGCCAGAACGCGCCTTTGTACTCCCCGACCGCCCGCCAAGCGAACAAGGCCTGCTCATAGGGGTTCTGGCTGTACCAAGCGATGAAGTACTCCATGAAGTACGCGTAGGTCAGGATCCCGCTGGTCAGGAGGCACATCTTGGCCAGGTTTTCGAAGTGCCAGAGGTTGACGTAGGGATCCCACTTGAAGATCTTGGTCATCGGCAGGAGGAGGGTGATGACCATCCCGCAGCCCGAGTAGATCGCGCCGGCGACGAAGTAGGGCGGGAAGATGGTGCTGTGCCACCCGGCTGTCGGAGCCATGGCGAAGTCCCAGGACACCACCGAGTGGACCGACAGCACCAAGGGTGCGCAGAACGCGGCGAAGAAGCCATAGGACGCCATGTAGTGATGCCACTGGCGGCTCGTGCCGCGCCAGCCGAGCGACAGCACCGTGTAGACCTTCTTCACGAGGCCGGTGCTGTGGTCGCGGAAGATCGCGATGTCGGGGATCAAGCCGACGAAGAAGAAGACCGCCGAGACCGTGAAGTAGGTCGAGATCGCGAACACGTCCCACATCAGGGGCGACTTGAAGTTGACCCACAATTCCCGCTGGTTCGGGTACGGGAAGAACCAGTAGACCTGCCAAGCGCGCCCGAGGTGGATGACCGGAAAGAGCAGCGCGGTCATGACCGCGAAGACGGTCATGGCTTCTGAGGCGCGGTACACGCCCGTTCGCCAACGACTCCGTACCAGGAACAGAATGGCCGAGATGAGGGTGCCGGCGTGACCGATGCCGATCCAGAACACGAACGTGATGATCATCACGCCCCACATGTTCGGGTGCATCAACCCAGTGAGCCCGAGGCCCCAGGTGAACATCTGGAACACGGCGTAAACGAACCCGCTGAACGACAGGACGGCGGCGGCGAGGGCGAGCAGGTACAACCCTGAGGGCTTCAGGAGCACCCGGATAATGTCGCGGTTCGCCGCACCGTAGCTGGACGGGCGGTTCGGAGCTGCGGGATCATTCGGATCGATTCCGACACCGGCGGGGGTAGAGGTGGCCACGTTGGTGCTCCTAGTGTCCTTCCGGCGTGGCCGGGGGGTGCGCGTTGGAACCGGGCGCTCCGGGTGCGGCTTCGCCACCGCCGTGTTGCCCGCCGTGATGGGCGGCAGGCTTCCGGTGATGTGTGGCGCGCGCCATGTAGTTGATCGCGGGCATCGTGTTCAGCTCGAAGATCGGGAAGTACGAGCGTCCCGAAGTGCGGGCCCGGCTCACGCCAGAGGTCGGATCGTTGAGGTTGCCGAACAGGATGGCGTTCGACGGGCAAGCGTCGGCGCAAGCCGTGAGGTGCTGAAGATGCTCATCGGGAACGAGGTCGGTGTGACCTTGATCCTTCCACGCGATCTTCGTGCGGCGGATCCGCTGAA
>CANKNP010000452.1 GCA_947483545.1 Deltaproteobacteria bacterium
AAGGGCCACGGGGGTGGCAGAAGCGATGTGACGCATGGACTGAAGCTCACGCCTGCGGTTCTCCAGTCGGCCTTCGAGGTCGAGCACGGTGCGCCGCGCGTTCTCCACCGGGAGGCGCACGTCTTTCCCCGCCGCGAGGTCTTCTTGCAGCTTGATCCAGCGATCGGACCAAAACGCGATCTCCTTGGACAGCCGCTCGTGGACGGCCGCCAGCGTCTTGTCAACGTGCGCGATGCGCCGCCCCGCCACCTCGGCGAAGTGCTCCGGCACCAGTGTGGCCGCGGCGAGCGAGAGCGCCTTCTGCTCCTGATCCGCGCTGATCCACGGCTCCTTCAACAAGGTCGCCAGCAACGGACGCGCTTCCGCCGCGAGGGGTTCGAGGTCGAGGTGCGGGGCCCAGCCCGCGAAGCTGGCCTGGCCGGTCGGCGTCACCCGGACAAACTGGAGCCGCTTGCTCAACACCTGCGCGTCGCCCGACTTGATCTCGTGGGTCAGTAGGAACAGGAGGCTCGGCTGGTCGCCTTCGTCGGCGGGGTCCACCAGGATGCTCCCCTGCCGGAGCAGGTTGCTGCTCTGTTCCAGGATCAGGTCCGTCACAGCCATCATCAGCGGGTGGCCGGGGTGGAGCATACTGGCCACGGCGAGCCCTGGCCGGTCCATCGGGCGAACCGCCTCTTTCGTGAAGCACACCCGCTCGTACCGCCGCAAGACCGGCGCAAACTCCCGGCGGTTGCGGCCCGTGATCATCCTGTCGCGCTCTCGGATGGACGCGGGAACGTGGGTGACCTCGAACCGGCCGGCTTCGCGGGTGTGTATGGTGCCTTCGAGCATCTCGAACGCGCGCAGGAAGAACGACCGGATGAAGAACGGCTGCAAGCGCCGCGCCTCGGCCTTCTCCATCTCCTCCTTCACCGCGAACAGCCGCTCCGGCGTCATGCTCTCTTGCGCGAGCGCGTTGCGCTCGAGGATGTCCCGGATGCGCGTGTGGTCGAGCGCCTTGTCCACCTTGGTGTGCAGCTTGGCGCGAGTCTCGGGGAGGTCGCCGTACTTGATCGCCTCGATGAGCAGATCGCGCAGACTGGCGCCGTCGAACACTTCGCCGAGAATGTCGAACACCCGCCCCTTCAACGCCTCGTTCTCGACCTTGAGCTTCTCCAGCAGGCGGAAGTACACGTCGCCCTCGCGCGTCTCCTTCGCCACGAGGTTCCACAGGTGACAGACCTCCTGTTGCCCGATGCGGTGGATGCGCCCGAAGCGCTGCTCCAGGCGGTTCGGGTTCCACGGAAGGTCGTAGTTGACCATGAGGTTCGCGTTCTGGAGGTTCACGCCTTCGCCAGCTGCGTCGGTGGCGATGAGCACGCGCACGTCGGGATCGGACCGGAACAGGGCCTGGATCTTGATCCGCTCGTCGCGATGGGTGCCGCCGTGGATGGTCACGATGGCCCCGGAGTCGCCGAGCACCCCGCCGATCTTGGCGTGCAGGTAGTTCAGCGTGGCGCGGTGCTCGGAGAAGATGATGATCTTCCGGAGTCGCCCGCTCGCATCCCGGAGGTTCGGGTTGTCCTGGAGGATGCGGGACAGCTCCTCCCATTTCCGATCCTGCCCCGAGTTCACCACCGCCTGCGCGCGCTGCTGTAGCGATTGCAGAATCAAGATCTCCGCTTCCAGCTCGCCGATGGTCTGCGAGGCCGACGCCTCATCGACGAGCTTCTCCTCCAGATCCTCCTGCTCCTCGGCGTTGAGATCGTCGTCGTCGTCGGGCACGCCGTCGTAGACAGTCTCCGCGAGGACCTGGCGGCCGTTGGCCCCGAGCCGGGCTTCGCGCAGGCGCTTCTCCATGCGCTCCCGGCGGTTCTTCAACGACTGGAAGATCGCCTCCGGGCTCGACGCGAGCCGCCGCTGAAGCGAGGTGAGCGCGAAGCCGACCGACCCCTTCCGGCGGCCGTCCAGCGCGTCGGCCTTGCCCATTTCGGTCTTGACGTAGTTGGTCACCAGTTCGTAGAGCGCGCTCTCTGCCGGCGAGAGGATGTAGTTGACCGTGTAGGCCCGTCGCTCCGGAAAGAGCGGCGTCCCGTCGAACTTGACGATCTCCTCCTTCACCATGCGCCGCATCACGTCCGAGGAGTCCACCTTGTGAACCCCGTCGCGAAACTTCCCGTAGAACCGGTCGGAGTCGAGCAGCGAGAGGAACAGCTGGAAGTCCTCTTCCTTCCCGTTGTGCGGCGTTGCCGTCATCAGGAGCAGATGGCGCGTCCGAGCGCCGAGCCGCTCGGCGAGCGCGAACCGCTTCGTGCGCTCAAGCTTCTGCCCGTAGAAGTGTGCGGAGAGCTTGTGGGCTTCGTCGAACACGACGAGATCCCACCCAGCGAGGCAGACCTTCTCCTGGTGCTCCTCGCTCCGCGAGAGCTGGTCGAGGCGGACGATCAGGTGGTCGTTGTCCTCGAAGGGGTTGCCGCTCGGCGAGGCGGCTCCCAGCTCTCGGGAAAATACCCGAAACTCCAGCCCGAACTTCTCGAACAGCTCGTCGCGCCACTGCTCCACGAGGCTTCCCGGCGCGACGATGAGGATGCGGCGGGCATCGGCCCGCATGATCAGCTCGCGGATGTAGAGCCCGGCCATGATGGTCTTGCCGGCGCCCGGGTCGTCCGCGAGCAAGAACCGGAGCGGCTGCCGGGGCAGCATCGACTCGTAGACGGCGGTGATCTGGTGGGGCAACGGCTCCACGTTCGAGGTGTGGACGGCCATCATCGGGTCGAAAAGGAAGGCGAGGTCGATGCGCTTCGCCTCGACCGCGAGCTGGAAGGCCGCGCCGTCGCCGTCGAAGGACCACGGGCGTTCCGTCGTCGCGATCTGGACGGTGCCCTCGTCGGCGCGGCCGAGCAGCCGCTCACGGAGGGAGCCGTCGGGACGCTTGTAGAAGATCTGCAGGGCGCCCGCGTCGATCGCTACGATTGCCGCCACCGTTACGACGCAGTCAGCCTCGACGCCTTCGAGGCTCACGCCGGCCTTGATGTCTTCCAGCTTGGTCAACGCTCACCCATTGGACTTCTCTCCCGACTCGGCCGCGCCGCCCCCCCGAACCCATTCGTCAACCTCCTGGAGCTTGAACTTCCAGAACCGGCCGACCTTGTGGGCAGGAAGCCGCTGGGCCTCCGCCCACCTGTAGATGGTGTCCTTGGACACCCCAAGGTGACGGGCGATGTCATCGACGGAAACCCAGGGGTCGAGCGGCAC
>CANKNP010000453.1 GCA_947483545.1 Deltaproteobacteria bacterium
GCCCTGCTTTGTGGGGGGCAAGCCCCCCACGCCCCCCGCGAGCCGGGGTACGCTCGGGTACGAGCGCATACCCGTCCTCGGCGGGAGTACCTGCCGACGCCGGGACCCGGCTCGGGTGCGGTTGGGCATCGGCTGCGGGGGGCAAGCCCCCCGTTTCCGCGTCGGCGGGTGACCCATCGCCGGATTCAAGCCCGCCCGGATCCCTCTACCCTTCTCCCGCCCAGCGGGAGAAGGTGGCCGCGTCTTCGCGGGCGGATGAGGGCTCTTCAAGATCGCCAGGGAGCCCTCATCCGCCGCCGAGTACGGCGGCACCTTCTCCCGGAGGGAGAAGGGGAAGAGGCGAGCTTCGGCGCCCGTACCCATCTCGTTCACTCCACCCGGCGCAAGATGTGAAACCCATGCGGCGTCTCCACCACGGCGCTCACCGCACCTGGATCCAGGTCAAAAGAGGCTTTATCCAGCACATCTGCCATCTGGCCCGGCGCCATCCACCCCATGTCCCCGCCGTCATCTTGGAGCGGCGCGTCCGAGTAGGCCCGCACGGCGTCCGCCCAGGCCTTCGGCGATGCGGTCGCCTTGGCCAACGCCTCCTGTGCCCGGGCCTCGGCCTCGGCCCGCGTGCGGGTGATCGTGGCGGGCGCGTTGGACGTCCCCGCCCAGCTGACCAGCAGATGCGCGACGTGAATCTCGCGGAGCGGCTCGCGCAGGATGAGGTGAAACCCAAACGGGGTCTCCACGACCCCGCTGCGTTGCCCGACGCTCAACGCCTTGACCGCCGCCTCGAAGGGCGCGACCATCGTCCCGGCCTCAAAACCCCCGAGCGATCCGCCGCGCGGCCCGGTCGCATCGTCACTGTAGGCCTTCGCCAGCTCGCCAAAGTCCCCGCCCGCGTCCAACTTGCCGATGACCTCCTCGATCCTCGCCCGGGCTTCCTCCCGGCTCCGCGCAACGTTCGGCAGCGCGCCGACAGCCCCTTGCCAGCTCACCAGGATGTGGCGGGCGGCGAACCGCGAATCCGTTGTGGAGGGCACGCGGACGGTCACCTCCTCCACGACGGGGGCGACCACTGGCGCCGTCGCAACGACCGGCGGGGTTGTAGGCGTGGGCTCGGGCTCACCGGAGCAGGCCAGGAGCAGCAGGAGGATCATTCGTAGAGCTCCAGGTCGGACGCGTCGCGCGGGGCGATCTTGAAGTTGTCGTAGGTGTAGATCAACACCCCCGAGATGGTGGCATAGGTGGTCCCAAGCTCGCCCTGGTCGAGATCCAGGTACACGTAGTCGTCCATCCGGAGGCAGTCTTCCAGCTCGACTTCGTCGTAATCATCGGGGTCGTCCGGGTTCGCGTTGGTGATGGTCGCGCCCTCCACCCGCACCAGCATGGACTCGAACAGCTCGGCGGTAGCGCTCCCGGTCGCGAGATCGCAGGTGGGCTGCAATAGCGCCGTGGGTGCCGTCCCGGAGCCGGTGATGGTGACGATCGGGTCGGTCAGCTCGGTGAACTCATAGTATTCGTCGTAGGTCCCCGTGACGGTCACGAGATCGCCCGTCTCCACGACGTTCGCGCCAAAATCGTAGATGAAAATCCCCGAGTAATACCCCCCCGTCGGCTCCTGCAGGAAGAACCCGGTGCCCGCGAGCACGGTCACCACCCCCTCAATCGTCACCACCGTGCCCTCGGCCGGATGGTTCGCCGAGCTGGGATCACGCACATCGGCGATCGTGAGCGTGCAACCGGCACCGTCGGGGTTGGGTTCGTCCGGGCAGGCGTCACACACGTCCCCAACGCCATCGGCGTCGGCATCGGCCTGATCCGCATTTCCAACGTAGATGCAATTATCGGATTCATTTGGCACGCCATCGCCGTCCGTGTCCCCCGCGGCGGTCTCACACTCCGTGGCGTCCGCCACCAGCGGACAGACATCACAGTCGTCGCCTTCGCCGTCGCCGTCCGTGTCCCATTGTTCGGGATCGTAGATGCCGGGGCACACGTCTGTCGCGTCGTCGATGCCGTCGCCATCGTCGTCCCCAGCCCCAGGCACCGAGAGATCACAGCTTGGGCGCGAATCCTCACACTCAAACAGGGGGTAGAGCGCAGCCGCGTACTCGTACCCGGCGGCCATGTTGCCAGCCTCGGCCAGAAGCGCGCTCTCGAGCGTGCTCTCCACCTCTGCGAGGGTCTGCGCATCGTCGCCGCTGTCCGCCGCTTGCACACACACGAACCGATCGCCGTCACAAACGGCGAGGGTCTCGCACCACTCGGGGTTCTCGGCGAGCGTGGCCTTCCACGCGTCGAGCCCGTAGGTGGCCTCCCCTTCGATGACGACCAGCCGCGTGGCGCCTGGCCCCGCGTTGATGATGCCCCGGTACGGCGTGCTCGACCAATCGAACACCGCGATGTCTGCGCGATACCCCGCCGAGAGCACCCCCAGGACACCGTCCAAGCCAACCATACGTGCGGCATCGACCGTGACCTTCTCGTGCAGCCGCACGTCGCCTACCGGATCGCCCTTCGCCGCGAGCCACTCGGCCGCGCACGCCAACTCGCGCGTCGGCGCCATGCTGCCCGAGGGCGTCCAATCCGTGCCGATCGCCCATGGGACCCCGAGCTTGTCCGCGATCGTGATCGGGGTCGTGGTCCCGTACAGCGCGAGGTTGGACCGCGGCGACCAGATGATGCCCGTGCCGTCCGTCGCCATCTGCGCGAGCTGTGTCGTCGTGGCGTCCGCTGCGTGCACGTACGCCTGCCCAGGGCCCGTCATGCCGATCTTAGTCATCCAATCGATCTCGTCGCTGACGGATCCGCCCCGCCCCTCCGCGACGTGCTGCAGCACGGCATCGTCCGCGCCGCTGGCCAGCGAGGAGGTGTAGCTCTCGCCATCGCTCTCATCGAGCGACTCGGTCACGTCCGAAGAGGAATACGTCAGGTCGTAGCCGGTGATACCGCTGCTCTCGCTGTCCTCGTCCAGGTTGCGGATGAGCACATGGATGCAATCGCCGCCGGAGCTCCCGACCGCGGCGGTCGTGCCGTGGATCATCTCGCGCAGCTCGGCCCACTTCATGATCTCGCAGGTGTAATCGTCTTTGATGGCGTTGAACGCCTCTTTGAAATCGTCGTAGCGGTCGTCGTCCTGCCAATCGTAGCGGTCGTCAAACTCCGCACCCACCTCCCAAGGCGGGAGCGAGTTGTACTGCATGTGGTTGTGGGAGTCGATCAGCCCGGCGGAGATCA
>CANKNP010000454.1 GCA_947483545.1 Deltaproteobacteria bacterium
ACCTCCGCAGGGTGGCCCGCCCCCAGCGAGACCTTCAGGATCATCGCCTCGGTGACCTGCGTGCATTCACAATCGAAAAGCAGGTTTCCGAGCCCCCAGGCGATGACCGTCTGCCCCCTCCGCTCGACCGGCCCGACCACGTGCGTGCCGTGCGCCACGACAATGTCGGCACCCCCGAGCACCGCCGCGTCCACGGCGGCGATGAGCGCCTTCGTCGGCAGGTACGACGGCGGGCCGGTCACGTGAAAGCTCTCGACCCGCAGGCCATCGGCGCCCGCGAGCTCTCGCATCACCGCGCCGGGGACATCCGGCTCGCCCAGGTCGTGGGCGAACAAGGTGACGAACTGGCCGCGTACGTCCAATCGAACGTGCCCAAAGGCCTCCACCCCACCGGCCCTGAGCCGCTCGGCGGTGCCCCCTCCACCGTCATATTGATGATTGTTCATGATGCTCGCCGCCACGATCCCGTTCTGCCGCAGAAATGTCCCCGTCCCGACCGGGTTTCCGAGCACAACTCCCGTCGGCGTCACGGTCGCGAACCCCGGGCCCGCCCCCACTGGACCCTCCACATTGACGACGCCCACAGCATCCCCGAGGAGCGGCGAGATGTCCGCCAGCCCACCCCGCGGCGACGTTCCAAGATGTACGTCCCCGCCGAACCAGAGCGCTCCCGCGTCCTCTCGCGCCGGCTGGCATCCCGCCATCGCGATGACGCTGATGATCGCGTGCAGCCAACCCCAGGCAGAGGTCCCGATGCCCGCGCCTGCGGCGCCTGTCGTCGCGCCTGTGCCCGCCGTCGAGCCCGCGCCGCTCGCGATCCTCGACCACGCGATCCCCTGGACGCCTGTGCGCGAATCCCTCACGGTCGAGTACCTCGCGGCGCACCGTACCACGGCGTTGTCAGGCGACCCGGAGAGGGACACCCGCATGGCCCCGCAGGTCGTCGTGCTGCACTGGACCGCAGGCCCGACGGCGAAGAGCGCCTGGAATACGTTCGCCCCCGCGAGGCTGGCCGGACGGGCTGAGCTTCAGGGTGCGGGGGCCTTGAACGTCGGCGCGCACTACCTGGTGGACCGGGACGGCACCATCGAGCGGCTGTTCCCCGAGGACCGGGTTGTGCGCCACTGCATCGGGCTCAACCACATCGCCATCGGCATCGAGAACGTCGGCGGCGGCGCGGAGTGGCCGCTGACGGACGCCCAGGTCGAGGCCAACGTCGCGCTCGTCCGCGACATCGCCGGCCGACACGCGATCCGCTGGGTCGTTGGACACCAGGAGTCCGACCGCATCGAGGCCCTGCCCGTCTACGAGGAGCGCGACCCCAGCTATCGGAACGCCAAGCCCGACCCCGGCGAGGTGTTCACGGCGCGGGTTCGGGCCGGGGTCGGGGATCTCCCGCCATGAGGCTTGACGCGGCGCTGGTGGCCCGAGGCCTGGCCGTGGACCTTCGGGGCGCCCAAGCCGAGGTGATCGCCGGGAACGTGCTCGTGGACGAGACGCCCGCGGTCAAGGCGTCGGACTCGGTGACGCCGGACCAACAAGTGCGGCTCCGGAGTGCTCGCGCGCGATTTGTGAGCCGCGGAGGCGACAAGCTGCAGGCCGCCCTCGACCAGTTCGGCGTGCCCGTGACCGATCGGGTCGCCGCCGACCTGGGTGCCAGCACCGGCGGGTTCACCGACTGCCTGCTCCAAGCCGGCGCCGCGCGGGTCTACGCCGTTGACGTCGGGTACAACCAACTCGATTGGCGGCTGCGCTCGGATCCCCGCGTGGTCGTCATGGAGCGGACGAACGCCCGCGATCTGAAAGGTCTGGCCGAGCCGGTCTCCCTCGTCGTCGGGGACGTGTCCTTCATCTCGCTCGCGCGAATCCTGCCCGCCGTGAAGCGTCTGCTCGTCGAGGCGGGCGACGCCATCCTCTTGATCAAGCCACAGTTTGAGGTCGAACGCGGCAAGATCGAGGCGGGGGGCAGACTTCGGGACCCGGCGGCACGGTCGGCGGCCATCGAGCGGGTCCTGGCGGAGGCGGTCTCGGCGGGGTTTGAGGTGGCTGGCGTGATGGAGAGCCCGGTCCCTGGCGCGAAGGCCAGAAACATCGAAGCCCTGGTATGGCTCCGGCCCGTGACTACCCGGTGACAACGCCCGCATAGGTCAAGCGTTTCGGAGCGTCCGTGCGCCTGTTCACCAGCCTCCTGCGCTTTGCCGTCGGCCTGATCTACATGGCGTTCGCCGTGGCGATCTTCATGGTCGTATGTGCAGTGGTGGCGCCCTGGCGGGGCCTGCGCATCCGAGCGTGCAACGTGTTCGGACACGTCTCCGGCCGCGTCATCCTCTGGCTCGCCTCGGCCGAATTGGAGAACCCCACGGAGTGGAAAGCGCGGGCGGAGCGGTTCTATCCGGCGATCTACGTGTCGAACCACACCAGCGCCTTGGACATCTTCATCGGCATCTGGCTTGGACCCCTCGGGGTCGTCGGGGTCGCCAAAAAAGAGGTGGTCTGGTACCCGTTCTTCGGCCAACTATATGCGATCTCCGGCCATTTGTTGATCGACCGTAGCAACCGAGAGGGGGCCGTGCAGGCGCTCGCCGGGCTCGCAAAGGCCATCGCGCGCTACAACCTGTCGGTGTGGATGTGGCCGGAGGGCACGCGCTCGAAGGATGGCCGACTGCGGCCCTTCAAGAAGGGTTTTGCCCACCTCGCGATGGCGACGGGGCTGCCCATCGTGCCTGTGGTCGTGAGCGGGGCGCATCGAAGCTGGAAGAAGGGCTCGCTCATCCTGGAGCCCACGACCGTCGGCGTGAAGATCCTGGACCCCATCCCGACCACCGGCTGGACCGTGGAGACGTTGGACGCCGACATCGCGGAGGTTCACCGGCGGTTTGTGGAGGCGTTGCCGGAGGATCAGCGGCCGCTGGCGGAGCCGAACGAATCCCATTGACGCCCGGCATACACTCCGCCCATGACCGGTCGGCACCTCCTCGCGCTGCTCCTCCTTTGCGCCTCGGGTGCGCCCGCCCTCGGCTGCGCCCACCGCATCGCGCCCCCCGAACTCGCCGCGGTCTCGGCCCCCCCGCCCCTCTCTGATCCGACCGCGCTCACCGTCTGCTGGCTGGAGTTCGCCACAGGCGAGCTGCCCCGCGGCGCGGCTGTGGCCCGGGGTGCTTTGAAGGCCAACGCGCCGAGCACCCAAAGCGGATTATTGCTGCGCTCTGCCGGCGGGG
>CANKNP010000455.1 GCA_947483545.1 Deltaproteobacteria bacterium
AGCGCGTGGCGGTTTTACTGCTCACATTTTCTTCTCTCTGAACCCTTGACGCCCAAACGGGCGTTCAGTTAGCCTGTGCAGATGGAACCTCTCTCCCCCCGCCAGCGTCAACTCCTCGACTTCGTCGCCACCTATCAGGATCAAAGGGGTGTCCCCCCTACGCTCCGGGAGATCGGCGAGGCGTTGCAGATCAAATCCACCAACGGGGTGAGCGATCACCTCAAGGCCTTGCTCCGGAAGGGCTACCTGGAGCGCGTGGGCGATGCCCGCAGCTCCCGGAGCGTCCGGCTCGCGCCCACGGCAAGGGGCGGCTTTCGCGAGCAGAGCACACTCGCCGTGCCTGTCCTCGGGCGCGTGGCCGGGGGTTCGCCGATCAGCGCGGAGGAGAACTGGTCGGGCACCATCCATATGGACGCCCGAATGATGCCGCACGACGCCGAGGTGTTCGCCCTGGTCGTCGCCGGAAACTCCATGATGGAGGACGGTATCTTCGATGGCGACTACGTCTTCGTCCGCAAGCAGGCCACGGCCCGCGATGGCGACACCGTCGTCGCGATGGTGGACGGGGAGGCGACCGTGAAGCGGTTCTACCGGGAACGCGGTCGCATTCGCCTTCAGCCCGCCAACGTCGAAATGGAGGCGATCTTTGTGGATAGTACCCGTGCCATCGAGATCCTGGGACTCGTGGTCGGCGTCTACCGCCGCCTTCGGAGCTAGGAACTACCCGCGGTGCGGCCCTCGCCGCCGAGCGTTCTCTCCCTCCGGTCTACAGCCTCGGGCCTCAGACGACGATCTCGCCCACGAGATCGTAGGCGCTCGCCCGCCGGATCTTGACCGGCCGGATCTGGCCGGCGCGGGCATCCTCCGGCGGGGACTGCAGGTACACCTGCCCGTCCACATCCGGCGCCTGCGAGGCCAACCGCCCGGAAAGCAGAAACTCGCTCTCCTTGCTCGGCCCGTCGATGAGCACATCGAACGTGCGCTTCACCATCTCCTTGTGCCGCTCCTTGGAGATCCGCTTCTGCAGCGCCATCAGCTCCTTCTGGCGTTGCAACTTCACCTTCTCCTCCACCTGTCCGGGAAGGAGCGCAGCGGGCGTCCCATCCTCCTGGAAGTACGTGAACACCCCCACCCGTGCGAAGCGCTCCCGCTCGACAAAGCTCATCAGCTCGGCGAAGTCCGCGTCGGTCTCCCCCGGAAACCCCACGATGAAGGTGGTTCGCACCGCGATGTCGGGGACGAACTTCCGTACCCGCTCGAGGATGCGCTCCTGGCCTTCCCGCGTCACCCCCCGCCGCATCGCCCTGAGCATCGGACCGCTCGCGTGCTGAAGTGGCATGTCCAGGTACTTCACCACCTTCTCTTCCTCCGCGATTGCCCGCAGCAACGACTCCGGGAGCCCGATCGGGTAGGCGTAGTGCAGCCGGATCCAGCGGATCCCATCGACCTTCGCCAGCGCCCGGATCAGCTTGCCCAGGTCCGTGCCGTCCGCCAGGTCGCGCCCGTAGCTGGTCGAGTCCTGGGAGATCAGGTTGATCTCCACCACCCCCTCGTTCGCGAGCCTCTGCGCTTCGGCCACCAACGAAACGATGGATCTCGACCGCATCTTCCCACGCAATTGCGGGATGATGCAGAAAGCGCACTTGTGATCGCATCCCTCGCTGATCTTCAGGTAGGCCGAGTGCTTGGACCACGAGTTCGGCCGGGCCGAGAGCTCGTCGTGCATGTAAAGCGGCGTGTCGATGTACGAACGTTCCGCGTTTGGGCTACGTAATACCTCGTCGATGCGGTGGTACTCCCCGGTGCCCAGGAAGTGGTCGACCTCCGGGAGCTCCTCCTCCAGCGACTTTCCGTACCGCTGGACCATACAACCTGTGACGATCAGCTTGCTCGCGCTGCCAGACGCCTTCAGCTTGCCCATCTCCACGACCGTCTCGATGCTCTCCTCGGTCGCCGGCTGAATGAACGAGCAGGTGTTGACGACGATCACGTCGGCCTGAGCAGGGTCATCGACCAGCTCGAACGGCCCGGATTGGAGCTTTCCGACCATGACCTCGCTGTCCACCCGGTTCTTGGGGCAACCGAGGCTCACGAGGTGAACGCGTTGCATCTACTTGGCGCCGCTCTTGATGACCTGAACGCCGGCGGGCGCCGTGAACGTGAAGTCGCTGTCGGGCACGTCTTGGTTCAAGCGCATGTTCGTAAAGCTCATCGACGTCACCGTGTCGAACTGGTCGATCATGACGAGCTCGGTGAGGGTGAACTTCTGCCGGGCCAACGAGAGCTGCAGGCTCTTGAACACGCCGGCCTTGAACGGGGCGAGGGTCACCGTCTGCGTGGCCTTGGGCGGCTTGTCCTCGACCAGCTTCACCGAGAAAAGCTCGTCTATCTTGGACAGATCGTCGAGGAGGGCCGCGATGTCGCCCCCGCTCCCCAGCTCCGGCGTCTCGGTCACCGACTTGGAGGCAACGCTGTACACCCACAACGTCTTGCCGTCGCTGACCACCACGCTCTCCATCGGCACGCCGACCTCGACGCGCATCTTTCGCGGCCGCTCCAGGGAGATCTTGCCGCGCTGGTGCATCTCGGCGCCCATCGCCACGTTCTTCACGGTCTGCGTGAAGTCCGCGCGGATGCTCTGCACGTTGGAGTAGGTGGCCTTGACGCCGGCAACGACGGCTTCCACGCTGTCTTCGGGCGCGGCTTCCGCGCGCGGGGCGGCCGCCCCGACAGTAGCGAGGATCAGCGCGGGGACGATGAGAGAGGCCAGGAAACGACGCACGAGAGACTCCTGGAGGTCGCGGCGGGGCGTGTATGCGGCGGGCCGGGTCATGGCAAGGTGTTCAAAGGGGCGACGGCGACTTCCACACGGGTACGCGCGAGGACGGTGAATCCATCACGCCGTAACGATACCCGACAATGTGTGACGGAGGAGGGTCGGATCTCTCCCGCCCCCAGCCTGCGGGGAGGCTCGTTTGGATCCCCACGGGTCCCCCCGCCCCACCGGGAAGCGGCGCGGGCCCCTCTTCCCTCCCCCCACTGGGGGGGAGGTGCCCGAAGGGCGGAGGGGGGTGCGGGAGGTCTCCCCCGCCCGCTCACCCCCCCGCCGGCCCCTGCACGCACATCCCCGCCAAAGCTCCCGCCGCCACAATCGTGCCCCGGGCCACCGCGGCCAAGAATTCG
>CANKNP010000456.1 GCA_947483545.1 Deltaproteobacteria bacterium
CGCGGCGAGCGAAGAGGGCCGGGAACGTGAAGTCGTCGATGCTCCGCTCTCTGGCATAGTGAGCTGCTCTCGCCAGGTAATCACCGCCGACTCGCGCGGACTGGGTAGTCTGTACCTCGGCTCCGACGACGAGCGCGATGTCCGTGCCGGCCTGAATCGACTCCACGGCGGACGCGAACGCGAGCCCGCCCGATGCGCAGGCACCTTCGACGCGCATCACCGGCTTGTACAGAAGGTCGGGATGAGCGCCGACCACGGCGGCGCCGAGGTGGCCCTGGTTGGAAAAGAGCTCGCCCACAAAGTTGCCGATCCACGCCTTTTGCACCGAGCGTGCTGGCGTACCAGTGGCGTCGAGCGCGCCGAGAACCGCCCGCGTGATCGACTGCTCCAGCGACGGGTTCTCGCGCTTGCCGAAGTCCGGATGCTTGGGCCAGATGAAGTCGGGGTGCTTCTTGCCGATGAACGGGGTGGTGAACCCGCCCACCACGTAGGTGTTGCGTGCGAGCGCCATGTCACTCTCCTGGATGCGGAACGGTGGTCGGGGACCCGCCCGGCGGGCCGTGAGGCGCACCTGGGTTGTCCTTGGCGGTCTGAAAATCAAGGGCAATCTGTTCGAAACGAGCGAATTGCGGGACGATCTCGGGATCGCTACCCCAGGGGCTGGTGCGCACGGTGTCGAGCCAAGCGCGGGAGGCGACGATCAGTTCCGAGAAGTCATGCGCGTGCGGGTCACGCCGTTGTTCGCGAAGTTGCCCAATCAGCGCGTCGGCCTGCACCCCGATCGCCTCTGCGTTGGGGTCGCCGGTGAGTTGGAGCTGCCTCCTGACGACCGCCAGAGGGGAGGTGAGGCGACCGGCGAAGAGCGCTTCGGGCACAGCCATCCGCGCGATGTTCTCGGACCCGACCAGGGAGGGACCCTTCTTCAGGACGCCGGGGGGCGGAAGCCTGCCGGGTCGGCCGATGCTCGCGGGCTGGCGCTCGGGTGGGCCGACGGCCCCGGTTGACGATGCCGGGGGAGCAGGCGGTGCGCCGGTCTTTGGGTTCGGGAGCAGGAGAATCGCCAGGATGATGCCGGCAATTGCCACGCCAGGAAACACCATCCAACGCCGCATGGCTCCTCCGCGGTGCACATAGCGCGGCGATGCGGCCGCCGGCCAGCGCGCCGCCTCCGAGGTCGGGCCTTCCGGAACTCCTGGACTTTTGCGACACGGGGATTGTCAAGGTGAAAGATCGCCTTTCGGGAGCGACGTGACGCGTTGGACGTGATCGATCGAACTTTGATGCGGATCATTGTGCTACTCCCGGACGCGGAATGCGGTCGCCTCCTGCGATCCCTTTCACACACCCGCTGGCCCGAGGACCTACAAAACCGTGCGACCACTTCTCAAATGGGCCGGCGGCAAAGCGCGTCTCGCGCGCCAGATCGACTTTGCGTTCGTCGAGGGCTGCAACGGAACGTACTTCGAACCGTTCGTTGGTTCCGCCGCCGTGTACTTGTATCGCCGGTGGCACGGCCGGATCCGGGATGCGGTGCTCGCGGACGTGAACGGGAAGCTCGTGGCGTTGCACCAAGCGGTGCGGGACTGCGTCGAGGACGTCATCGGCGAGCTATCGACGTTGCCGATGCTCGACTGGCGGGAGCGCTACTACGAGGTGCGCGCAGCGTTCAACGCCGGGCCGTGGACCGGGCCCGCCCACGCCGCACGGTTCGTGTGGCTGAATCGCGCTGGTTTTAACGGCTTGTACAGGGAAAACCGCCAAGGCGGCTTCAATGTGCCCTGCGGGAAGTATGCGCGACTGTCCGTTCCGGAACCAGAGCACTTCCGCAGGGTCTCACAACTCTTTCAGGGCGTGGAGTTCGTGACCTGTGGGTTCCGAGATACCCTGTCTCGCGCTCGCACCGGCGACCAAGTCTACTGCGATCCGCCTTACGTTCCGCTTTCCGACACCTCGAACTTTACGGCGTATGCCTCGGTGCCATTCGCGCAACGCCAGCAATTCGAGCTCGCCAAAGCGGCGGAGGATGCCGCACTGCTCGGGGCCCGCGTCGTCCTGTCGAACCACGATCTTCCCATCGTGCGCGACGAGCTCTACCCCATCCGGAACGGATTTCGGTTCTTTGCGGCGCCCCGGGTGACCCGAGCGATCAGCAACAAGAGCTCGTCGCGCGGTTCGGTGGCCGAGGTCATCGCGTCGATTGGTCCTGAACGTCAGCGCCCCGCGGCCTGACAGCGCTCTAGAGCGCCGCTTCCAGCGCGGTATCCACCCTCCCCAGCTGCTCCCCAAGCTGGGGATCCGCGCCTTGGGGACTCGCTCGTACGGCGTCAATCCAGGTGACGACCCGGGCGCGCACACCCGGCCAGTCTCCGGCGTCAGTGGGTCGGCTCAGCTCTCGGAGGCTTCCAATCAATTCACTGCCTTCGCTCGAGAGCTTGGGGTCCGCGTCCAGTTCCTTTAGGCGGCGCAGCACGCCGACCATCGGAGACGCGAGAGAAGACGCCGATTTTGACTCGGTCGGGGCGGACGCGACCGGGGTAGACACAGCACGGCCCTTCCCGGTCACTGGCCGCTCGGATCGCTCGGACCGCCCTGTGTTCGACTCCGGTTCGGCCGGCGGTTCACCCCGAAGGAGGACGAAGGCGCCGGCACCGGCTGCGAAGAGGCCAACCGGGGCCATCAACAACAGCATCGCGGCGGTGCTCGCTCCAAGTACGGCCACAGCTGCGATCCGCGATGCCTGCACAACCTCCGCCACCAATCACCCCGGTCGGCTGGACGTCGAGCCGCGCGTGGATACGGTTCACCCATTCGCCTTGGAACGTCCATGTCTACCCCGCCGCCCCGCCGCCCCGATCGCGCAAGCCGGACCACGCGTGTCCTGCTCGCCTTCACCGTTTTGGGTGCGCTGATCTGTACCGGTTCGATTGGCGTGGTTGCATGGCAATTGTCGGAGGGGAGCGCCTCTGTCGACGAAGGGAGCTGGGTCGATATCCGGCTTCGCGGCGCGCTGCGGGAGACCGCGGATCCCGGATTCAGCTTCGATCCCAAGGACGTCGCCCCGACGGTCACTGAGATCGCGGGCGCGATCCGAGCGGCTGCTGAGGATGAGGGGATCTCCGGGGTGTTTCTGGAGATCGACGACGCGGGGGGCGGGTGGGGTGCCGTGGCGGA
>CANKNP010000457.1 GCA_947483545.1 Deltaproteobacteria bacterium
CATCATCGGCGTCGACCTGGATCGGATGGTGCCGGAACCTCGCGTGAACGGGCTCTCCACGAACGGTGGCTACTGCGGGGTCGCCGTGCGGCCGATCGCGCTTCACATGACCGCGGCGCTCGCCCGAACGCCCGAGTTCAAGATCCCGATCAGCGGAATCGGCGGGATCGCCAATTGGCGGGATGCCGCTGAGTTCCTGGTCCTTGGCGCGAGTTCGGTACAGGTGTGCACCGAGGTCATGCTGAAGGGCTACCGGATCGTGGACGACATGATCGAGGGTTTGAACGGTTGGATGGCTGAGAAGGGCTACAGCAAGCTCGACGACGTCATCGGGCGGGCGGTGCCGGCGTACTCGGAGTGGGGGGAGCTCGACCTCAACTATGAGACGGTTGCCAAGATCGATGCCGACAAGTGCATCGGCTGCCAGCTCTGTGTGACCGCGTGCGAAGACGGCGCGCACCAGTGCCTTCACCCGTCTCCCGACCCCGGCACCCGCGTTCCGGTGGTCGATGAGGCCGAGTGCGTCGGATGCAACCTCTGCAAGATCGTGTGCCCGGTGGAGGATTGCATCTCGATGGTCGCGGTCGACAATGGCTTCAGCCCGGCGAGTTGGAACCAGCACGTGGGGGAGGGCGCTTCGCTTCGACCGAAGAAAGGAGCGCACTGACGTCGGCGGGGGTCGTTCGACAGCACCCCCCCAACCAGGTGCAGCCGCAAGCCCGCGCCGCGCGCGCGAAGGTCGGCCAATCCACGGGGCGGCCCCCCGACCAGGTGCGGGTTTGGGCGTTCCAGACATCACGTCGGCACCTGCCCGAAGGGAGTCGGCGTGTACGGCGCGAATCAGGGCCGGATGGGTGCGGAGCGCCCCGGCCGACCACGCCAACGGGTCGAGGGAGACGCCGCGGCGCTCCAACTCGGTGGCCAGCCCGCAGTCGATCAGCGGCAGGCGGGAGCCTGCGCGAGGGCGGTTTCGAGGACCGCGCGTTCCGCGCCTGCCCACGCTGGGCAGCCCTCGGTGCCAGCCGGGATCACCTCGTAGGTCTGGCGGGCGAGCGCGGTGCTCCCCGGACCCACCGCATCGGGAGAAAACGGTCCCACGAGCTTGCACAGCGCGGTGCGAGGGGAGGGGGCAACGCCGTCCGGGAAGGCCACCGCGACGAGGGATTCGTCGCCGGCGTATCCGGCGACGCGCACCGCCGTCGTCGCCCCGAGGTCGCGGTCCCCGGACGCGTGATCGCCTGCCCTGGGCGCTGGATAGATCAGGTACGCTGTGCCGTCCTGTGCCACCGACCACACCTCCAGGCGCGCGACCTGGTTGGTCCGGACCCGGGGATGAAAACCCGCGCCCTCGCACAACCGGCCGTCGCGGGTCGGAACGGCCACCTCTGCCAGCAGCCCGCCCGCCCCGGGGCGACTGCCGGAGAACCCGAGCGCTGAATCCGTGCGGCACGCGCCGACCTCGTCGGAACGGAGTGCGAACAGGTCTGAGGCAAAGTCAAAGCCTCCGACCGGGATTTCGGTCGCCTGTCCGATGGGTTGCAGGGAGACGTCGACGCGCACCAACTCGCGGCCCGGGGCCAGGGTCAGTCGGAGCCGGGCGGCCCCGGCGTCGGTTCCGCCGGCGGGGAGCAGGCGGACCGATGCATCCCCTGCGAGGCCGCGCCGAAGGACCGCCACCAACGAAGCCCCGAGGTCGCCGGCCGTGCAGCCCGAGGCCCACCTCGGCGGCTCGATCGCGAGCGGTGCCCCGCCGGCCTGGCGGATCACGCCGGGTGCGAGGCCCATCACCTGGGCATCGAGGCGCGCCAGGTCGTTCTCGAAGCTGTCGAGCCACTCTCGCTTGACCGCGACCGCGGCGCACGCCGACTGGGCCTTTCGGTCGAATCGACCGTCGAGCCAAGGGCGGATGTTCTTCCGAATCGCGGTACAACGCAGCTCGGATACGCCGCGACATGCCTCCGCTGCGAGGGCGTCCTTGGCCGCCAGACGGGCCGCTTCGATCGCCTCGGCTTCATTGCGGCCGCGGGCGTTCCCGACCTCGAGCGCGTAGCCATACGGGGCGACCGTGGCGCAGGGATCGCTCGGCAGATCCGCCGCGACCAACGCGAGCGTGAGGAACAAGGCGCGCTTCACTGTCCGGCTGCGGCGTTCACCAGCGCCCCGGCCACCGCCGCCTCGTCCGCTTTGGGCAGGAAGGCCAGCACCTTCGCCACATAGAGCGTGCCGTCGGGCGTCTCCATGGGGGTGGTGCACCACGATTCGTCCTTCACCCATGCCGCCACGCCCTGACTCACGGCCGTCACCACCGCCTGTTCCCCGATTTTCCCGGCGATCCCCGGGTTGGAACCTGTGATCGTGAGCTTGCCCTCCGAGATCTGGGTCCCCGCCCAGCGCACGGCCTGCACCCGGGCGTCGGCCAGCGCCTGGGTCTGGGCGCTTGCCTCGGTGGCGAGCGGGTCAGCCACGCCGATGAAATACGTCCCCAAGGTGCTCTTTGGCGGGGAATCGGTCCACGGTCCGCAGCCCTGCGCCTGCGCACCGGCCCAAGCGTTGTTCGCGAGTTTGAACGCAAAGTACACCGGGTTCGGGAACTGAATGCTCCGCGACCACGACACGCCGTCCTTGACCTCGACCGACCCAACCACGGCGTTCACCGCGCCGGCCCCTTTGCCTCCGGATTCGCGGCCAAGGCCATAGAACACCTCGCCTGCGCCCATCAGGAACTCGCCCACGAACCGATCGGTGCACTGGTCCGGTGCCGCTTTGCAGCACGCTTCGAACGCCGGGGGATCGGTGATCTCGTAGACCAGCTTCTTCGCCAAGGTGTATTTGACGCGCACCACCTTGGACTGCTCGGAACCCGCGCTGACGCCGGCGAGCAGGGGGACGCCGACCTTGGCCGCTACGCTCGTGCTCGCCCGGAACACCTCGTCGTAGAGGACGCCGCCCGCGTCCACTTCCTTCGTCCGGACGAACTTTCCGCAGGTCGTCTGCATCGCCGACGACTCATCGATGTCGAGGGTGCCCGGTGGGAGGAAGCGGCCCACGTAACCGCTCGGGTCGAGGTCGAAGCTCGCTCGCAGGTACATCCCGTCGGCCGGCACCACCGTGGGGCCTGCCGTGGGGGCCTTCTCTTCCGCTCGCTTGCCGGCGGCG
>CANKNP010000458.1 GCA_947483545.1 Deltaproteobacteria bacterium
ATGAACAACCGGGTGTTGATGCTCACGCTGGCCCGACTGATGCCCAGGATCCCGGCGATCTCGTCGAGCAGCAGCGGCCGAGGTGAGATGATCAGCAGGCCGAAGATTCGGCCGCCGATACGCGGGAGCCCAATCGCGTCGAAGTGGAGTCCAAACGCCTCGACGAACTCAAGCTCGACGGGGGTGAACGGGACGGGGTCAGGCATGTTGCAGGTCGTTTAGTTCGTTCAGGTCGTTCAGTCAAGACTAAACGCTGCAACGAGTTGTCACCCGGCCCTCACCCCCCAAACCGCAACGCCAGCCCCCCCCAGGCCGACACCGCGGGCGTCGGCTCAAAGTTCGGCAGCTCCGCCCCGCGGGAGATCGGCAGCCCGATCCCGTACACCCCGCGACCGTACAACTCCAGGGGTCCAACCAGCGGGATCGTCGCCTGTGCGCCGATGCCGAAGTACCACGGGAGCTGCGGACCGAGCGTGAGTTGCGCGTACGGGACGCCCACCGCGATGTGGGGGTACACAAAGCCCCGGGTTGATGAGCTCCCCGAGGGCAACGTATGGAACTCGCCGATGGGGATCTGGGCGTCCAAGCCGGCGCCGACCTCCAACCAGCCGAACCGCCACGCCCCCCCGACCGCGACCGCCGGCGCGAAGGCGTTGACCGTAGACTTCTCGTAGGGAGCCCCCGCCCCCACGTTCTGCAGGAAAAAGTCCCCAGTCGAGAGCCAGCCCGCACCCGCGGAGACGCGGACCAAGCCCCCTCCCCCCTCCCGCTTCTCCGCCACGATCGCCACGTTCGTGGCGGTTCCGCCGTCCAGCCGCACCAACCGCGGCGCCTTTTCCCCGGGGACCGCGAGGTACAACGGCTCCCCCCCAGCGACCGAGACCACGGCCGGAGAGACCACCCAGCCGTCTTTCCCGCTCGCGAGCTGACCAATCAGCGCATCTCGCTCCGCGGGGCCGAACGGCGCTTGCACCGTCACGGTCGCGCCCGGCTGCACCTCTTCGGCGAGCGCCCAGATCACCGACTCGCCGACTTGCACATGCACATAGTGCCGGCCGGGGCTCACGAGGATCCGCGTGCCCGAGGCGCTGTCCACCTTCTTGGCGTCCACGTACACCGAGGCGCCGGAGGCCACGGCGCCCACGACCACGGTGCTCAATGGCCTGGCCTTTACTGCTGCCTGGGTCCCGTCGAACGCGATGCGCGCGGGGCCATCCGGCAGATCGGAGGTCGTCGGGGCGGGGGCGTCCAACAGGCTCGCGGCGTTCACCCATGCGGTGACCCAGGCGTCCGCCCCGGTGCCCGTGCGGTAGGGCTCGGCAGCGCGGTCGGTGCCGACCTTGTCGAGGAAATACCGCTGCACCGCGTAGCCCTGCAACATCCACGCGCGATGCAGGAGTCGGCGGTCCGCGTCGGTGCGCAGCACCTTCACGTCCGAGGTGGCCTTTTGCAGGCGCGCCATGACCTGCAGCTCGCCGTCGAACACGTCGAACAGCGCGACGCAGGCGGTCACTTCGTCGCTCAACAACGACATCGGATCCCCGGCTTGGATGCTGGGCGCGATCTCGGAGAACGGTGCGGTGGTCGCCCCCTCGACGGTGCGAGAGATCGCGGCGCGGTCGGCGTCGTCGGGCTCGCCGACCCAGTAGACCTTGGCAGCCCAGGCGTCCGCGGAGAGCAAGGACGCGAGCAGAATCAACGACATGAGAGCGATTCTCCAGAGAGAGTGCAGTCTACCTGGCGGGGAGAGTCCAGCGTGATCGTGGCTTTTTGGGCACCCACGGTCACCGAGCAGGGGCCGGCCGGAAACTCGCGTACAAGGGCGTTCGTGCCGCCCGTCGCGCTCACATCGCCGCAGGTCACGGCGATGCCTTCGCCGCCGGTGAGCACGAACTTGGCTGCGCGAAGGCGGACAGCGGAGGCGGAAGGCGCCGCGACAGGGGCGGCGACCGGCGCCACAGTCGCGACCGGAGCCGCTGGATCCTTCGCCGGCTTCGGAGTTGCCGGACTGGCCGTCACCGGCCCTGGGATCACGGCCGCGACCGGGTTCTCCTGGCTCGTCGCGACGATCGGCGCTCCGACAGCATCGGGCGGGGCGGGCACGACCGCGATGGGGGCGACAGGGGCGACAGGAGCGGCGGGCACGTCAAGCGGCACCCCGGCCACCGGCGCCGGCGCCTGCGAACCCTGCCACACGAAAAACCCGCCCCCCAGCACCAAAACCAGCGCGACGAGCCCGGCGATCGGCCCCGCCATCGACCTCTGAGCGGGGGCGGGGGGCGGCGGAAAGTCCACGTCCAACGCGCTCATATCGGCTACGGCGAAGGTCGGTGACGCGCTCTGGCGCGCAGGCATCACCTTGGAGGTGCGCAGCATCGGCAGGGCCGTGGTGCCCTCCTCCAGCATCATCCCTTCCGCCGGGTCCGCCTCCAGCGTGGCAGGCCGGGCGAGGCCCCCGAAATTCGCGACCGCGAAGTCCTGCACGTCATCCCCGGGCAGCTTGGCCGCCGCCCTCCGGAGAATGCCCTCCACTTCGCGCGCGGTTGGCCGGTTCTCCACATCGTAGTCGAGCGACCGCTTCACGAGCTCCGCGATCTCGTCGCCGACCCGCTCGCGAACCCGCGCGACGGCCGCCTCCACCTGAGCCGCCTGCTTGTCGGGCGCCAATTCGGCTCGGCCGAACGACTCCAACGTCAGCAACTCGTAGAGCATTGCACCTAGCGAGTAAACGTCCCCCGCCGCAACCTCCGGCTCGCCCAGGATCCGCTCAGGCGCCATGTACCCGAGGGAGCCGTAGCGCACCCGCTCGGTCTTGGCCTCCCGGCCCGCAAACTCTGCGCGTGCAACGCCGAAGTCCAGCACCTTTACCTCGCCCGTTTCTGACAGGCGCACGTTCGATGGCTTGATGTCCCGATGCACGACCAGCAGCGGCCGACCGTCGTCCCCGACGGCACCGAAAGCACCGTCCAACGCCGCTGCTATCGCCGCACAGATCTGCAGCATGGCCCGCGGCGGCAGCTCCACGCCGTTCTCCTTGGCGCGGGTGAACAGCGTCTCCACGTCGAGCCCGGGGATGTACTCCATGAGCAAGCCCCACCGGCCCCCCAACTGCAGGAGATCATCCACCCGG
>CANKNP010000459.1 GCA_947483545.1 Deltaproteobacteria bacterium
AAGGGGGTGGGGACGGTGCAGACGTTCTGGTTGGACGGGTAGGGGGAGAATCGGGGGGCAACGTCTCCCGCGCCTCGGGTGCGCCGACCCGTCTGTCTGTCCTCCCTCCCCCCACCGTGGGGAGGTGCCCGAAGGGCGGAGGGGGTTGGCCTGAAACCCCCGCCTCGCCGAAAATCGCGAGTAGATCCAAGATACTACCCCCGCAGCCGAACCAGTGCTGCCCGCTGTTCCCGACGAATGATCGCAGACGCCGGGGCCCCGCGGGCTTCGTCCACCAGCGCGGCGCGCAGGAGCGTGCGTTCCAGCCCGGCGAGGTCCTGCACCCGCACCTGCAGAGACAGCACCGCGGCGTAGAGGTGCGCGGCCTCCCCGAGGTGGCCCGAGAGCGCCAGGGCATCCGCGGCGACACGCAGGCACTGTGCGCTGCTGACGTGCTCGCCGACGCTGGCGTAAAGGGCAGCCGCCTCCCGGGCGGCCCGACCGGCGCGCACGTTGGTCCCCTCGCGCAAGTGCAGATCCGCCCGCCGCCTCATCAGGTTCGCGCGCTGGAGCGGATCCTCGGCGGTCTGCTCCAGGATCGAGCGCAGCGCCTCCGCGGTTCGTCCCTCCCGCGCGAGCAGGCACACGGCGACGCCGAAGGTGGGCGCGTCGGGCTCCAGGCTGCCCGCCTCGGCGAGGAACTGGGAGGCTGAGAGCGGCTCCCCCATCGAAGCCGCGAGCGCGGCGCTTGCTCGCCAGGAGGCCGCGACCCCGTCGAGCGCGCCGACCTCCCTTGCCAGCGCACGGGCCTCGGCGACGAGCTGCCCCGCAGGCTGCTCGTGACCCCGCAGCGCGAGCTGCTCGGCGCTCGCCAGGGCCAGCTCCACCCAGCCCGGCACCGCCACGTCGCGGGCCAGCCGAAAGCTCACCTCCGCCTGGCGCCAGCAGGCGCGCGCCGCGCCGACATCGCCGAGGGCGAGCAGCGCGTCCCCATCGACCCAGCGCAGGAGCCCAGCATCGACTGCACCCCTGGGCTCGGGGATCCGGAGCAGACCGCGAGCCTCCCCCACTTGGCCCATCCGCAGGGCGAGGCGGGCCCCGGCGGCCGCCGACCACACGCCCACGGACGGCCCCATCTCGTTTGCCTGCTGAGCGAGCAATCGCAAGAGGAGGACGTCACGCGGGTCGGGGATACCCTGCACGGCAGCGCCGAACGCCGCGGATCGCAGCGCCTCTCGGCGAGCGGGTCGGGCCGACAGCACCCCGTCCACCCACCTCGCGCCTTGCGCTGCCGTGCCCGGCACCAGCGCCGCCACGCCCGCCCGAAGCACCCGCCGGTCGCGAGCGTCCGGACGCAGGGCGATCGCCGGAACGGGCAGCTCGACCCGAATGCCAAGACCCATGGGCAGCCCGGCCAGCGATCGGGCGACGTCGAGGCGCTCCGGCAGCGCCTCGACGCGACAGCCCGCTGCGAGCCCGAGCAGGGCGTGGAGAGGATTCCCCGTCGCCATCCCGGGCGCAAAGCCCTCGACCACATCCAGCGGCAAGGGCCCCAACTCAAACGACGCCACACCGTCCCCAACCTCGCCGACGAGCACGACAGGACCTTGCAGATCGAGGGCGAGCAGGGCCTCGGCGGTCAGGGGGTTCACGTCGTCAACGAGGAGCCAGCGGGTGCCAGCGGCCACCCGCACGGCGGCTTCATCTCCGCACGGGAACACGCCCAGGGCGTCGCCCACCGAACGGACGACATCGGCGCGGTCGAGGCAGCCAGCGAGCGAGAGCACCACCCCGGACTCCCCCAGTTGGCAGGCCACGGTCCCCGCAAGGTGGCTCTTGCCGATCCCAGGTGCGCCCGTCACACCAACGATGCGCGCGGACCCGATGATCTGAAGGATCCCCGCGATCTCCATGTCCCGGCCCGCACACTCGGGATGCAGCGGGAACCACGGGTTCACCGCGGCGCCGCCGATCCGCGGGCTCGGCGAACCTCGCTCGCGGCTCGGCGGTCTCTTTGCACCGTTCCTACCGGCGGAATGCGACGGTCCGTCGAAGACGCCGGGCCCGCCGCCTTCCACCTGGAACGGTGCCGGCATGGGCCAGCCCGGTTCCAAGTCAAGTCCTTCCTGGGACTTAGAACCGTGTTGTTTGTCCAGCCCCCGGGCTGGCCCCCCATCAAGACACCGGGCCGTCCCCCTCGGGGGGCAGCTCCAGCCGCATCAAGAAGTACTCCTGGCCGGTGTTGTACTCATTCGGGTAGGTCGCGACGTGCTGGAACCCGAACTTGGTGCGGTAGACCGCGATCGCTCGATGGTTCTGCGCGCCGACGAGCAGGGAGATCCAGCGGGTCCCTCGCGCGTGCAGGCGGTCCACCACGCCCTGTAAGAACCGCGTGCCGAGGCCGTGACCACGCCAGCCCGGCCGCAGCGCCATGTTGAAGATCACCACCTCGGTCGGGTCGTCGAAGCTGCGGAGACAATGGCAGGCGCCGATCACAAGCCCATCGGCGGTGATCGTGAAGATGCGCCCGTATCGAAGCAGCGCGCCGAGCGTGTACCGGCTGAACGTGCCCTCTGAGTACGTGAGCAGGTCCAGCTCGTTGAGGACGGGGATCAGCAGCGGATCGTGGCGATCTACCTCCTGAACCTCCAGCGCGTACCCCTCATTGGTCGTGGAGCGGGTAAGGTAGTAACGTTCCATCTATAGATCCTGCGGTGAAGTTTGTCGTGTGTGCTGGCTCCCGAACCCGCCCTGCTTTGTGGGGGGCAAGCCCCCCCCCGACAGGCAGCATCCGGCGCCGCCGCAGCGAGCAGGACGAAGGCGGGGTGGCGGCCTGAGCCGAGATCATTTCGGCATGGTAACCGCCGCTGCCCCTCCGGATCGCCCGGCCGGTTCACCGCGGGGCCGGCGGCGACGGGGTGGGCGAGAGGCCGCCACCACGCCGATTCTCCCGCCGCGCGAGGGCGCGCGCCGGGCGCATCGGCCAGTGTTGGCCAAGAACGCCCGCATCCGCGGGCTGGTGTTCGCGTCGATTCGGCCGGGTCCGGCGCTACCGCGCCGTGCCCGCCCGAGACGCAAACCTGGGAGCCAGCTTTGAAGGCGCTCACTTCGTGGCGCCTTCAAAACTGGCTCCCCCACC
>CANKNP010000460.1 GCA_947483545.1 Deltaproteobacteria bacterium
GGTGGACCGCGTGCTGACCACCGCAGGGAGCCACGCCAAGGCGCGATCCCCCTGGGAAGTCGCGAAGGAGCTCGTCGGCTTGAGCGTCCCGGTCACGCCAGCCGGCACCCTCGCGGAGGCGCTGAACGCCGCGCGGACCGGGGGCGATCTGGTCATCGTCGCCGGCTCGCTGTATCTGGTCGGCGATGCGCGTGATCACCTGGGGTTGCCATGAGTCTCCTGATCGCCGGGCTGGCCGAGGGCGAGAACGCCGCCGCCGCGCTCGTCGAGGTCGTGGGCGGCCAGACCATCGTGCACGCGGTGGTGCACCAGCAGAGCTGCGATCGCATGTTCCACAGCGCGGCGTTCCCTTCGGCCGCGCTGGACGCTTGCCTCGACGTAGCCGGCAAGAAGGCCAAGGACCTCGACCGGATCGTGATCACCAACGTCTCAGCCTTGCCGAGAAGGTGGGCGGGCCGCGTGAAGGTGACCGGCCGGGTCGCTGCCACGCTTCGAACCAGCGGGGTGTACCGGCTGCTCCACGATCGCGCCGCGGACCGGATTGAAGCTTGGGCCCGGGGGGCTGGGTTCCACGCATCTGTCGCGACGCTGGAGGCAGATCTGGCCCACGCCAGCCTCGCCTACCGCACCCAGGATGCAGACGCTGTGCGGATCCTCGTCGCCGGGGAGACCCGCGATGGAACCCGCCAGAGTAGTTTTGAGGCGCGACACGGCCAGGTGGATCCCCTCCCTGAACCGGGCGGGTCCATCCCCGAAGCCGCACGCAAGCTCCGCAAAGCGGGGCAGCCGCTCCTCCTGGCCGGTACGGCGTTTCACGCCCCGTTTCCAGATCTGCTCTCCATCGCCACCGCCGCACCCCTCGTGGACAACGCGGGTGCCGCCCTCGGCGCGGCGCTCTGGGAGGCCGGCACCCCGCCTCGCCGGCTTCCAAGCCTGGATCTCGGACCTGGGTTCACCTCAGACGCTGCGTACAAGGCGCTCTCGAACGCCCAACAGCCGCGGGATCGGCGCTCGCAGGGGGAGATCGTGGCCGCCGCCGCCGAAGCGCTCCGAGCCGGCCATCTGGTCGCCTGGGCCTGCGGTCGGGCCGGGGCGCGCGGGGATCTCCTCCCCGGTCGCGCGTTGTTGTCTCTGCCCGGCGCCTCCCCGTCGCTGGGCGGGGTCCGCCTCGTGGTCGGGAGCGCGGCGGCTGGCGAAGTCCTCGTCACTGAGCCCACCTTGGCCGCCGTCATCACCGAGACGGGCCCGCTGAACGGCGCGCCCATCGCCCGCCCCGGCGAGCCCGCAGCGTTGACCCCGTCGGACGTCATCCGGGTGTTCCGCGGTGCAGGGGCCAACGGGGGACGGGCGCCAGCGTTGCTGGTGTTGGATGCGTACGTGGTGTGACGCCCCGTGATAGAACCCGCCGATGAACCGCCTCCTCCTCCTGCTCACCCTCGTCCTTCCGCTCACCTCCTGCAATGGCAAGGAGGAGACCCCGGATGACTCTGTAGCGCCAACGGGGGAGCTGACCGTGCTCGTCAACGCGCCTGCCCCCGCGTTCACCTACTACGCCAACGAGCCTGTCCCCTACGAGGTCGTCGCCCGCTTGGACGGCGAGCCGACCGACATCTCGCACGCCACCTGGTCGCTGGATGGTGGGGCACAGGAGCGGGAAGGGGCCACCGGCAACTTCGACGCCATGGCTGCCGGAGAGCACACCGTACACGTCGAGGTGCTCGCCGCGGGCATGACCGACACGCGGGACATCACCTTCACCGTCTCGCCGCCCGAGGCCGACGCGGACACGGACACGGACACCGACGCGGATACCGACGCCGACACCGATGCCGACACCGATACCACCTACACCGGCACCATCGAAGCGAACATCGACTACCGCGGCGAGTTCGGCACCTTCGGGAGCCCCTGCCCCGGCACGATCCAGTATGTCGTCGCCGGCGGCGGCGGCGGGCTGACCGGTGCGGGCAACTGCCGCACGACCGACGGCGGCTATGACTTCCCGTTCACGCTCGAGGGCGTGGTCTCGGGCAGCACCGTGAGCGGCACCCTCATCATGGAGTACGACGGCGATGAAGCCCGCACCCCGTTCGAGGGCACCGGCGGCGCAGGCTCGCCTCAGAACGCCACCTTCGACACAACCCACACCACGGGCAGCGACTCCGTGCGGATCTACGGCACCTGGAGCGGGAACCCGCAGTAATGCACGCCTTTCAACGCACCGAGCTGCTGGTCGGCAAGGCCGGATGGACCCGACTCCAAGCTGCGCGGATGATGGTCGTCGGGCTCGGCGGGGTCGGTGGCTACGCCGCGGAGGCGCTGGCCCGCGCAGGGGTCGGCCACCTCACGCTTGTGGACTTCGACCAGGTGTGCCTGACGAACGTGAACCGGCAGGTACACGCCCTTCGGAAGACCGTCGGCGCCTCCAAGGCCGGGCTGATGGCCGAGCGCTGCCGAAGCATCAACCCGAAGCTGGACATCTCCGCACAGGCCGTGTTCTTCGACGCTACGAATGCGGAGGCGCTCTTGTCGCCCGGGTACGACTTCGTGCTCGACGGCATCGACAACGTCACGGCCAAGGTCGCGCTGCTCGAGGCCTGCCACCAGCGCGGGCAGCCCGTCATCGCCGCGATGGGCGCCGGGGGGCGCACCGATCCCACGCGGATCCGGGTGACCGACCTCGCGGATACCGCGCGCGATCCCCTCGCCCGGGTGGTTCGCAGAGAGCTGCGCGATCGCGGTGTGCTCACCGGCATCGAGTGCGTCTGGACGGACGAGCCGCCGAACGAGCTTGATCAGGTTGTACAGGACGAGTTCCACTGCATCTGCCCCTGGGGCGAGAACGACCATCACACGTGTAGCCATCGAAACGTCGTTCAAGGGACGGTCTCCTGGATCCCCGCGATGTTCGGCATGATGATGGCCGGCACTGCGGTGAATCGGCTGCTTGGACGGGCGGTGCACAGCGCCGATCGGGCAAGTTCCCGGCCGGGACACTAGTGCTCACGCCCCGAAGTTCCTCGCCACCCCACCGCCGCGAACGGTCACCCTCGAAACGGGGGGCTTGCCCCCCGCAGCCGACGCCCAACCGCACCCGA
>CANKNP010000461.1 GCA_947483545.1 Deltaproteobacteria bacterium
AGAGCGGGAGAAGGGTAGGAAGACCCGCTGGGGGTTCGTTGTTCCTCTCTGTCGGCGTGGCTATCGAGACACGGGGGGGACCGCCCCGATGCCCACGGCCGTTCCACGGCCCGGCTGGACGGCCCCGGGATGGACCCGAGGCCGCCAACTTTAGCCGATGAAGCTCTGCAAGCTCGCCCGACGGCGGTGATGCCGGAGCTTCCGGATCGCCTTGATCTCGATCTGGCGGATGCGCTCGCGCGTCAGGCAGAACTGCGCGCCGATCTCTTCGAGCGAGTACTGGGCAGGCTCGCCGATGCCGTAGCGCATCCGGATGACCTTCTCCTCGCGGGGGGTCAGAGACGCGAGCACGTCCTCCACCTCGTCGCGAAGGGCAGCCTCCTCGAGCGCGTCGGAGGGCTTGACGGCGTCGGGGTCGCCCACGAACTCGCCGATGGTCGTCTCGCTGTCGTCGCTCACAGGCGCGTCCAACGAGACCGGCTCGCGGGTCAGCTTCATGAGGGCTTCGAGCTTGTCAACGTCCATCTCCAGCCGGTCCGCCACCTCGTCCATCGTCGGCTCACGCCCGAAGGCCTGGAAGAGCTCCTTCTGGGTCTGGTGGACCTTGTTGACCACCTCGAGCTTGTAGATGGGGATGCGGATCGTGCGGCACTGGCTCTCGACCGCGCGGATGATGCTCTGCCGGATCCACCAGGAGGCGTACGTGGAGAACTTGAAGCCCCGCGTGTGGTCGAACTTCTCGGTCGCCTTCATCAGGCCGATGTTGCCCTCTTGGATCAGGTCCGACAGCGGGATCCCCCGATACGTGTACTGCTTGGCGATGCTGACCACGAGCCGAAGGTTGGCGTTGACGAGCGCGACCTTCGCGATCTCAGAGTCAGGCCCACCCGCGTCGATGCGACGAGCGACCTCGACCTCATCCTCGCGGGAGAGGAGCGGGATCTCGCCCATCATCTTCAGGTACTTGTTGAGGAGTACATTGCCAGTTCCGATAGGGGCGGACCGACGAACAGGGGATGCGAACGACATGGGCTCCTCCAGGGGATTTCGAGTGGGCGACCAGACCGAGGCGGGACACCAGGAGCCCATGCAATCGCTATGCCAGGACATGAACTCCCCCGGTTGGTGTAAGCAATTCCCCCTTCAGCGCGTCATCAGACGTCACGATTCATCCGGGAGTTCCCTGCCCGTGTCGATTTTGACCATGCCTTGACGACGGACTTCGAATCCCGGGCGTGTGTCCCGAGGGCTGTACCGGAAGTCCAAGAACCGTCCGGACCTTGCGCAGGTGTACGAAAATTCGGACAGAGCCACGGACCGGGCGGGGGTCACCCCCCTTCTTGATACACCGAGGACACCCCGAGAGCGACGTGACCCCCGAAGCCCTGAACCGAAACCTCGCCGGACACCCCGCCGCGCTGGCCCTCTTGAGCCCGCTCGGTCACCGCACTGCGCTCCCATTCGGCATCCCCCAGCAGGCAGCGGAAGCCAAGTTCTGCGAGCGTCGAGCGACGATCGGCCAGATCACGGACGGGGCCGGTCGCCCGTTGGCGCTGCCGAGCCTCGCGCGGCACTTTATCGGCATGGATCCCCGCGAGAGCTTGCTCTACGCGCCGCAGCACGGCCTCCCTAGGCTTCGCACACGCTGGGCAGATCATGTGCAGCGTCAGGCTGGGGCGGACATCGCCATCTCGCTCCCGGTGGTCACCGCTGGCATCACCCACGCCATCTCGCTCTGCGGCGAGCTGTTCACGTCCCCATCGCAGCCCATCGTGATCCCCCTGCCCTATTGGGACAACTACGAGACCATTATTGGGATGCGCACAGGCGCGCCGATCCGCACGTTCGAGGCCTTCGACGGACCGCCCTCCCGAGGGTCCCCGCCGCGCTTCAACGTCGCCGGGCTGCGCGCCGCCCTGGCCCAGCTTGAGGGCCCCGCCAGCCTCCTGCTCAACTTTCCCGCGAATCCCACCGGCTACTCGCCGCTCGCGGACGAGGTGGACGGCATCGTCCAAGCCGTCGCCGACCACCCGCATCCCCTCGCGGTGATCTGCGACGATGCGTACGAGACGTTGTTCTTCGGCGAGGGGCTGTACGGCAAGTCCATCTTCGGCGCGCTCGCCCGGGCGGCGGATCCCGCGAGACACGTGATCTGCAAGGCGGATGGCGCCACGAAGGAGCTGGTGTTCTTCGGCGGCCGGGTCGGGTTCCTGACCTTCGCTGTCGGGGGAGACGCCGGGGAGGCCCTGGCGGAGAAGGCCGCCGCGCTGATCCGGTCAACGATCTCCAGCGTCCCCGCGCCGTCGCAGTCCGCTGTGCTGTCCGCGCTCGAATCCCCGACGCTCCAGAACGAACAGACGGCCGTCCTGGACGTCCTCCGGCGCCGCTACTGGGCGCTCAAGACGAGCCTCGACGCGAGCGGATTGCCCTACTACCCGTTCAACTCCGGGTGCTTCTGCCTCTTGCCGTTGCCGGCAGGGATGGACGCCGAAGACACCCGCAAGCGGCTGATCGCCGAGCAGTCCGTCGGCGTCGTCCGGGTCGCGTCGGTGAACGCGCTACGCGTGGCCTTCTGCGGGATCGAGGCGGAGGACATCCCGGATCTGGTGGAGAGGATCGCGAGGGTGGTTCCGGCGTAGGGGCGGCGAGCTCAGCAGCCCCCGGCAGTCCTCCCCCGCCCAGCAAGGAGCAGCGCGGGCCTTCGGCGCTCCGGGTTGGGTTGCGGGCCGTGCCCGCGCTGTGCATGAGGGGGGCGCGTTAACGGCGCGACAACATGCCCGCACCCCTCCGTATCGGTGAGTCCAGCTTCTACCAGATGCGTAGATTTGGCTCGCTCTACGTTGATAAGACCGCCTTTGTGCGAGAGGTGCTCACGGCACCCCACGCCGTGATGCTCTACCCGCGCCCACGTCGCTTCGGCAAGACCCTGAACATGACCATGCTCCAGGCGTTCTTCGAAGCAGGGCCGGACATCCGCCCGCTCTTCGAGGGGCTGGAGATCCTGGATGACGCGGCTTCGATGGAGCACTTCCAGCAGCACCCTGTCGTCGCCATGACGTTCAAGGACATGG
>CANKNP010000462.1 GCA_947483545.1 Deltaproteobacteria bacterium
CAGCGCTCTCGGCCCACGAGCGCGCCCGCCGCAAGTCGTCCACCCGCTCCGCCTGCCCCCGCGCCAGAAAAGACGCCTCCGTCGCGCGGGTGTCGTACTTGCCCTCCGACCGCGTCTCCTCCGACGATGCCTCATCCCTGGCCATCGCGGCGACGCGCTCGACGGACCCGCAACGCTCGCGCAAGGCGACCACCAAGACGCGAAGCACCTCAGCCTTATCTGGCAGTGACACGACGAATCAACCGCCGGTGTCGGGGTCCGCGAGCTGGCCGGCGTACTCGTAGTCCACCCCGATGGTGGCGCCCCGCGGGGGCACGGCGGTGCCGTGGAACACGATGTTGGCGTAGGAGCTGTCTTCGGCCTCTTCGTAGGTCCAGCCGTTCGTCGCGTCTTCGATGACCTCGATCGCGTTGTCATCGATGTCGTTCACCGCCACCTCGATGGTGTCCTCCTTCGCCAGGTAGGAGAGCGGGAAGGTGTCGAGGATGCCCGCCGCGATCAACCCGAGCGAGTCCATGATCGCGGAGAAGTCAGCGTCGCAGATGTTGGCCCGCACCCCGCCGATCATCTGGATCGTCGTGGCATAACGCTTGCCCGGCACGGCGTCTTCGCACCCGTCCACCGCGTCGGGCCCGATGATGCCGGAGAACGAAAAGCTCCCGATGGAGCCATCCTTGATGTCCTTGAGGTCTCGAACGAGATCGGGGATCGGCGTGAGCTTGTCGTACTCGGTGTAGCACTGCTCGCCGGTGGACTCGGCCCCGAGGGCGCCGCCATCCGAGCAGTCGTTCTCATCGCTCAAGATCACGATCGCCAGGCTCGCATCGTCGCGCAGGAACCCGACGTTCTTGGTGTCGATGATCGGTGGGGAGAGGGCTGCGACCGCCGCTTCGATGCCTTTCTCCTGGTCGGAGCCACCGGTGCCCACCTGCACGCGCTCGGCAAACGCGGCCTCGTAGTCGGGCGTGGCGTTGGTCACGAACCCGCCCATGATCGTCGCGGCGTTGGTGTTCGTGCTGTCCATGTCGCTGGTGATGACGCCGAGCTGAAAGTCCATCCCGGTCTCGTCGAGGTGGCTGATGAACTGCGCCGCGCCGTTTGCGACGGCGGTCTGCTCCTGAACCATCGACACGGAATTGTCGATGACCCAGAGGATATCGACTTGGTTCGAGGGTGCCTGCTCGAAGGTCTCGGACTTGCGGACGGCGTTGAGCTTGCTGTCCTGACAGCCGGCGGCGAGGCCGAGCAACACGAGGAGAAGCGAAGAACGGGGCGAGGTGGGCAAGGGAGACTCCTGCGAGGTCAGGGTACTGGGGGAACCGGCGGTTCCGCAAGGGGAGATGCCGACGAGTCAAGGCTTGAGCGCCACGGGCGCACCCAGACCGGTGCAGGAGAGGTTGCCATCCTTGCCCGGCGCGCAGGAGAGGCTCGCACCCGCATCGGGCACTGTGATGGTGGCCTTCTGCGCGGGCTTGCCCACAAGCTTGATGGAGAGCGTGTAGTCGCCCGCAGCCACCTTCCCTGTGAGGGCCTCTTTGCCCTCAGCCGCCCGGGTCGCCCCCGACTCGAGCCGAATCCACTGGACGGCCAGATCGGGGGCGCCGATCTGCACCGGGGACGTGCCCGCGGGCGCGCTCAACTCGGTCACCGGGAGCACCTCGGCCGCGTCCGGCGATGAGAAGACGAACCAGCCCGCGACCGCAGCGACCACGACCACCCCGCCCAACACGAACAGCGCGAAGATCGCGACCCCCACCCAGATCATCAGGTTGGACTTGGGCGCTGGCTCATCGTCGTCGTCGCGGTCGTCGGCAGTTTCGACCGCCGGTTGACCCCTCGGCCGTACGGGCTCCGGCGCCGGGTTGGCGCGTTGGACCGTCGCCTCGTCGCCCCAATCCTCCGGGGCGCCGACGTTCGCGTTCGCCGGCGGCTTGGGCTCCTCCTTCGCGGGCTGCTTCGGTCGAACCGGCTTGGGGCCGACGGCCGAAGGTTCCGGCAGCACGTTGAGCACGAACCGTGTGCCGGACAGCGCCCCCGCACCGACCTCTCCATGCATCGCGCGGGTGAGCCGACCCACATGCTCCATGGAAAACGTCTCAAGGGTCGCACCGCTCGCTTGGTCGGCGAACGCTCGGAGCAACTTCTGGACCTCCGTGATCGGCGGCCGGTGCGACGGCTCCCCCGATACCATCCGTAGGATCGCGTTGCGCAGGGCCTGATCCCACTCTGCGTTGGGCATGCCCAGGTCGCCAAGGCGGGCGACGTGCCGTTGAAGCGCCTCGTCATGCTCTGCCACGTCCAACGGCAACAACGGGAGCCACTCGCCGCGCAGGAGCTCCAGCATCGTCAGACCGAGCGCGTAGACATCGCTCGCGATCTCGCCGCGGTCGCCCTCCCGCCGCTCCGGCGACATGTACTTGAGGCTTCCAAAGCGCAAAGCCCCGGTCTGTGCGCTTCGCTGCTGCGTCGAGCGGGCAGTCCCGAAGTCAAGCACCTTGACCTCGCCCTCCACGCTCACCATGATGTTGGAGGGCTTGATGTCGCGATGCACGACGTGCAGCGGCTCGTCGAGGCCGTAGGGCACGCGGTTGTGCGCGGCGTCGAGCGCGGAAGCGGTGGCCGAGCAGATCTCCAGCAGCGCTCGGGCGGGGAGTTGCCTCCGCTCCTTTTGGAGCGTGTCCACCAACTGCTTCAGATCCAGCCCGTCCACGAACTCCATGATGATGGCGAGCTGGCCGTCGATCTGCGCGAGGTCTTCGACCCGCAGGATGTTCTTGTGGCGAAGCCGCGCGAGGAGCCGGGCCTCGTCCCGCGTTCGGTTGAGGATCTCCGTGGACTCCGACCATTGTTCCCGAAGGATCTTGACCGCGACGATCCGCTCGATCCCGCCGGGGGCCCGGGCCTCCGCGAGGTAGAGCCGCGCGAAGGTGCCGGAGGAGAGCTCATGCACAAGCACGATCTCCAGGTTCCGGGCGGCGCTTTGGGACTCCATCAGGTCGGGATCTCGGGGCGGGGAGGCAGGCGGTGAGAGAATGGCGAGACGCGGTGCGGCAGTGTAGCAGG
>CANKNP010000463.1 GCA_947483545.1 Deltaproteobacteria bacterium
CGAGGAACGCCGTACTCCCACGCCGCCGCGACGCTAGCGAGCAGGCCCGGGAGGATGAATCGAGCGTGGCCCATCCAGTCCCCTCCCGCCCGCACTAGCAGCCCCGACTGAAGAATCACGGGGACCCAGCACCATAGCGGAATCCGTTTGCGCCCGAGCACCGCAGCGACCCAGATCGGTGAGGCGGAGAGCCACTCGCGGCCGACTTGCCGTACCCCCGCTCCGAAACTCTCGATCGCCACGATTTTCACCAGGTACGGCGTGGGCAGCCAATATCCAAAGTAGCCGACCCGGGCACTGTGGTAGCCTGCCAACGCGAGCAGGGCGAACCCGGCTGTCCGCTCAGGGCGACCGACCGGTCCTCCCATCCGGATTCGGCGTGCGAGGCCCAACGCCAACCAAGCGAGGCCTTCCGGGCGCGCGAGAGAGAATAGCGTCAGCAAGACAATGCCACGCGCCCACCTCTCCCGGTCCCCGAGGATGAGCGGCCAAGCCACCACCCCGATGAGGCACGCCAACGCGGTCTCCAACCCCGCTGTCGACCAGAATTGGAACGGCTGCCAAGCGGCGATCAGCAAAACGAGCCAGCCCGATCCCACCCCCGCGCGGGGCCGGCTCAGCCAGACGAGGATCGACAGCGCGCACCCAAACGAAAGGCACCGGGCCGCGATCGAAAGATCGAAACCCGCGAACGCCCCCAGCGTCATCAACCCGAGATGCAGGGCGCTCGAATAGCCCTCTACGCGAACCCCCGTGTTCCACGCGATCTCCCCGTGCTCCACGATGTTGTGGGCATAGGCGAACACGATGTAGCTGTCGTCGATCTGGACGGGCAGGTACGGCAGCGCGCCCCACGTGAGCAAGGCGCAGGCCGTTGCCAGGAACACCCATCTTGCTGGCGACGCATGCCCCAATACCAACATCCTCGCAGGCACGGAACTCAGCATCGCCCCGCCCCGCTAACTCGCCGCCCCTCACCCCACAAACAACCTCACCAGCTCCTCCCCGCTCAGCCCCCTCAACGCCGCCTCCGGATCTTCGACGCCCCGTTCGGCGACCTGCCAGACCAGCACCCCTCGAAGGTCCTCTACGCCCATCTTGAGGACCGCCTCGGCCGCGGCCCGCCGCCTCGCCGCCCGCTCCTCGGGAGTCCTCACCGGCCTTGCGGGCCGACCCGCGATCTCTCCTTGTTCAAGCGCTAACATTACCCGCGCCTCCCGCAGCCTCGCGACCGGATCCGCGATCTCGAGCAACGCCTCCAGCCTCGCGGTGGAGCATCTGGACAGGGTGGACCCGATCAGGTCGGCCAGCTCCCCGGCACCCGCCTCCCGCCCCCGCGCCGCCACCTCCGCGGGCGTCTCCGCATAGGCCTCAAACTCCGCCTTTGCTTCCTCCAGAAGTTCGTCCAACCCCTCGCCGCTCGCCGCCTGGTCCACGATCCACTCGGTCTCCGCTCGCAGGCAGCGCCACCCATCGTGGACCCGAGCACCCTGGCCCGGCGCAGGTCCCCGACCAGCACCTTCACCCTGTCATGTGACAGCGCGAGGGTCCGCAACACCCTCCCAACGCACCCCACCTCGTAGAGATCCGCGCCGGCGGGGTCCAGCACCTCCCGGTCTCGCTGGCACACAAGCAGGAGCCCTCCTGCATTACTTGCCAGCTTCAACGCCGCCTGCGAACGCCCACGGGCCACCATGAAGGGGATCCCGCGACCGGGAAACATGACCCTCTCCCGCATCGGCACCACCGGAAAGCCGACATCCGACCGCGCAAACAGCCGACTCCACCAGCGCATCCAGGCCTCCGTTCTCCGAATCCTACCCCCTCCGACCGTTTCCGGATAGCTCCCCACCCCCTCAACCCCACGGAGCTTCCATGAACGTCAAAGGCATGAACATCCTCGTCACCGGCGGCGCGTCCGGTATGGGCCGCGCATTTGTCCTCTCGCTCGCAAAAGACGGCGCCAATGTGGCCTTCTGCGATGTGAACGAGGCCGGCATCGCCGAGACCGAGGCCGCCGCCAAGGAGTTCGGCACCACCATCGTCGGCTTCAAGGCCAACGTGGCCGATGAAGCGCAGGTGGTCGCCCTCGTGCGAGAGGCCTCCGCGGCGCTTGGCAGCTTGAACGGCCTGATCAACAACGCGGGCATCTTCCGCGATGGCTTGCTCGTCAAGCTGGACAAGGAGACGGGCGCGGTCGTGAAGTTCCCGTTGTCCAAGTGGAACGAGGTGATCGCCGTGGACCTGACCGGGCCGTTCCTGCTCACCCGCGAGTTCGCCGCCCAGGTGATCGAGAAGAAGGCGGGGCCCGCCGTGGTCGTGAACATCTCGTCGATCGCGCGGTATGGCAACCGCGGCCAGGGCAACTACTCCGCGGCGAAGGCCGGGCTCGTGGCAGACACCAAGCTCTGGGCGATGGAGCTCGCCCCCTTCGGCATCCGCACCGGTGCGATCGCGCCCGGCTTCGTGGACACGCCGATCCTCGCGGGCATGAAGCCCGAGGCCTTCGAAGCCATGGTCAAGCCTGTGCCGCTGCGGCGCGTCGGCAAGCCCGAGGAGATCTACACCGGCGTGCGCTTCATCCTGGAGTGCGACTACTTCACCGGCCGGTGCATCGACATCGACGGCGGCCTGACCGTATAGGGCGGCCTCGCTCCCACCCGGAGTCGGTAGGAGCGGGCCGTGGGACGGCCGTTCACCCCCGCGGGCCCGCCCCCGCAGGGTCATGTGCCCTCGAATGTCCGGAATGGCGAGTGAGGCGGGGTCAAATGTCACAGAGACCCCCGGAAACCCGGGGGTGTTGGCTCGCCCGTGGGTGATGGCGCCAGCGCCGATCGGACAAACGCCGAGTTTTCGACCTGCCGGGTATGCCGGCCGTTCTGTTGGGGCGCTCGGAGCCGTAGAGCCCGGGCGGTTGTGACATTTGACCCCCCGTGACTCCGGAATCGTGACATTTGGGGGCCTGTGACCTTGCCCCCCGCCACCGCCCCGGCTCCGCGATCACCAAGGCAGCACCGTACACCCCCCCCCCCCCCCCCCCCCCCCCCCCCCCCCC
>CANKNP010000464.1 GCA_947483545.1 Deltaproteobacteria bacterium
ATCGGCAGACGCGAGGAACTCAACCTTCACATAGTCGCGGCCGTCCAGGCCCAACGCCCCGGTCAGCGGCACACCTGCAGCGTCGAGCACTTCCCGAAAGGCCACATCGTCGGGGTAGGTGTAGAGAACGCCAAGCTCGTCGAGCACGACCTGATCGTCGCGTGCCCCCTTGACCCAGAGCTGGTGCCGACCGTCCCCCCAGATCAGCGCCGCAGCGGTGTCCAAGGCCCCGATCACCTCGACCGCCGCGCGATCCATGGTCACCCAGCTCACGGGCTTCTCCAGTTGCCCGACCGCGCGGTCTGTGAGCTGCAGGTACCGAACCGAAAGGCGCGCGCCGAGCACGTCGAGCAGAGCCTTATGGACCGCGGGGAGGTCGCCCGCCTCGACGGAGATCACCAGACGGGTACCCCCATCGGGGGCGACCTGCGCCCGATAGCCGCAGGTTGGAAGCCAGCCGTCGGGCTCGCCGGAGGTGCTGACGGACTGGGCTTTGGGGTTCATCGGGGGCCTCCGGAGGGCGGCGTTTAGCCCGCGGCGAGGCGGACCGCCCGTGTTCCCCGACTCCTCAGGATCCACGGGCGTTTCACCGCCACCCCGACCCCATCCCGATGGCCCAGAGCCCGCCACAGAACATAACTGAGGGGCTCAGTTATGTTCTATCCGGGTTGCCAGGCGATGGATTCGAACACCGGGGTATGGTGCGTGGATGAAACGGACATCCGGGTGGCTCGCCCTGCTCTTGCTGCTCGCGACGGGAGGCGCGGGGGCCACGGATCCCCCCGCAAGCGCGGAACCGGAGGCCGCCACCGAGGGCTTTCCGGGGATGGGTCCGGACGGCCGGCTGGCGCCCGAGCTGGTCGAGCGGCTGGAGGGCCTGCTGACAGGATCCGACTCCGACCTGCCACTCCCTATGGGGGTGTGGCTCCGCGCGGGAAACGCCCACCTCTTCAGCTACGTCGATCACCAGGCCGGGCCCTCCGTCGCCGGCGAGATGCCGTTCGGCATGGACGAAGAGGGAACCCTGACGGCGCATGTGATCACGCGCACCCACACCATCGGGGGCATGACGCTCTTGACCGACGCCGAACGGAACGCGGCCGGCCTGCCGATCGAGCCGGACTGGTTGCGCGGCTACGGGCCCCAGCCGCCGCGCGGCAGCCTCTGGGGCGTCTGGCGAACCGATCCGAAGCTGATCGGAAGGTTTCACCCCGACTATCCGGATGACCTACAGGTCTGGATCTACAAGGGTACGCGGGAGAGGATGAGGGGCAGGCCAGAGTTGGTGTGGGTCCGCCTGTGGTCGTGCACGCCGGAGGTCTGTGAAGGCGAGATGCTGAACGAACCTTTCCACATCAAGTCGTTGCACGAGGGTGACATGATCCGGTTCGGAAAGGACCCGGAACCGGGTGGGTTTCTGGTCATGCAGCCGAGGGCGGGCTGACCGCTACCTTCCCCGCATCCGAAAGATCGTCCCCTGGTAATCCGCCACGTACACCCGCCCCGCAGCATCATCGGTGAACGTCGAGGGGTTCATGTCCGCGACCCCCAGGTCGGACATCACGCCGTCCTTCCACCCAAAGAATCGGCCGCTCCCGAAGTCCGCAAACAGGTACATCCCTTCCAACCCGGGCAGTTGCGGATCCCGGCAGACCACCCCCCCCGTGACCGACACCCCGAGGTTCCGCCCGTACTGGGCCAACGGCGGGACGGTGTCGCCGGGCCCTGGCTCGCCCGAGGGAAAGCCGTGGGTGCCCTCCATCCGGTTCCACCCGTAGTTTCCCCCCGAAACCCCCCGGTTCACCTCCTCGTAGCGGCTCTGCCCCACGTCGCCGAAGTACATCGCGTGGTCCCCGCCACGGTCGAAGTGCATCCCCCAGGGATTCCGCACGCCGTAGGCCCATATCTCCGGCAAGAACCCCGCCCGCCCCACGAATGGATTGTCGGTGGGCACCGCGTAGGTCCCCGCTGCCCCCGAGACGTCGAGCCGCAGGATGCTCCCGAGCCAGTCCCCCGTGTTCTGCCCATGCCCTTGCGGATCCCCGCCGGATCCGCCATCGCCGACGGCCGCGTAGAGCATGCCGTCCGGGCCGAACGCCAGACTGCCGGAGTTGTGGTTCGAGTAAGGCTGATCGAACCGCAGGATCGGCCGCAACGTCGTGAGCGAAGCCGGGCCGCTCGTTGGGAGATCAAACGAGGCGATGACCGTCGATAGCCCCTTTGTCCCATGTAAATCCGTGTAGTTGATGAACGCGCGCGGGTCGGTGGGCCACCGCGGCCCCACCGCCAAGCCAAGCAAGCCCGCCTCGCCGCCCGACGAGATGTCGGTGAGCTTCAAGACCGAGCGAAGGGCGCCCGTCTCGGTGTTCAACGCCAAGATCTCTCCGATCTGACTGGTCACGAACAGCTCGTCGCTCAACGCCACCATCGCGGTGGGCTGCCGCACATTCCCCACGGGGAGGAGCCGGAAGGGCTGGTCCCAGACCGGTGCCGCCCAAGCGCAGCCCCCTTCCCGGGATGCGATCCAGACCATGCCCAAAAGTGCGGCGACCAACGCGCCGAGTCGGAGCGAGACGGCCTTTTCGGGGAGCAGACGCATCACGCCTGTCCCTATCCCCTCGCGCCAAGAACGCGCTAAGCGCCCGCGTGTCCGACGTACGCCCCTTCCCTGTTGACGCCGACGTCATGGCCCGCATCCGGCCGATGCAGTACCGCGATGCCGACCGCGTGGCCGAGCTGCACGCTGCCGCCATGGGCAACAGCCTGTGGGCGCAGCTTGGCCACAGCTTTCTGGCCGCGGTCTACCGGGCGCTGGTCGATTGCCCAACGTTCATCGGGTTCGTCTACGTCGAGGACGCCGAGCTGAAGGGCTTCATCGCAGGATCGCTTGACACACGGGCGATGTTCCGAGATGTGTTGGCCAGACGCAAACAGTTCGTGCTCCCGCCGGCCCTGCTCGGCGTCCTGAAGAAGCCAAAGCTCCTGCCGCTCCTGGTGCAGACCGCGCGGTATGCCGAGGCCTCGGGGGGCGCCGACGTGCCCGGCGAG
>CANKNP010000465.1 GCA_947483545.1 Deltaproteobacteria bacterium
CCCTCCGTCCGCCTTCCGGCCCGGGGTGCCCACCCTCGCCGCCAGGGTCATGACCTCTGTCCGCTCTCCGGCCCGAGGTCGCCACCCTCGCCGCCAGGGTGGCGCTCCCCGTGCGCCAGTCTTGCCCCCGTCCGTCATTCCGCCCGTCGTTCCCCCCCAGCCAACCCTACCCCACCTTCCAAGTCTCCCGCCCCGTCACCAGGCTCTGTAGATCCCCAACGCCCTTGTCGGCGATCACCGCCTCGAGTTGGGCCTGCATCTGGCCGTCGAAGGTGGGGCGCTCCTTGCGGTGCAAGACGCCCATCGGGACAGGGAACTCGGGGTAGTCCATGCGCGCGAGGATGGCGCCGAGGAATTCATCGGTCTCGTCGTGGACAAGGCAATCGTCCGCGGTGAAACCATCGCCCAAGTCGATGATCGTGGGGCGGATCCCCTGGAGTCGGATGCCCTTTTTGCCGCCGGCGAAGACCATGGGCTTGCCGTGCTGCAGGAACAGGCAACGCTCTTCGCGGATGGGTTTTTCGATGAGCTGGTCCCAAGCGCCGTCGTTGAAAATATTGCAGTTCTGGTAGATCTCGACGAACGAGGAGCCGCGGTGCTCGTAGGCTGCGCGGAGGACTTCACGCTGTTGGACCGTGAAAATATCGACGGAGCGCGCCACAAAGCTGGCGTCACAACCCAGCGCAAAGGCGAGCGGCATCATCGGGTGATCGACCGATCCGTAAGGGGAAGACTTGGTCTTCTTGCCCTCCATCGAGGTGGGGCTGTATTGGCCCTTGGTCAGGCCGTAAATGCGATTGTTGATGAGCAGGATTTGCACATCCACGTTGCGACGCAAAATGTGTGCGGTGTGGTTTCCGCCGATGGAGAGCGCGTCGCCATCGCCGGTCACAACCCAAACCGAGAGCTCGGGGCGGGAGGTTTTGAGCCCGGTGGCGATGGTCGGGGCGCGGCCGTGGATCGTGTGGAAGCCGTAGCTCGAGACGTAGTACGGAAAGCGGGAGGAGCAGCCGATGCCGGAGACGATGACCAGGTTTTCCCTGGGGATCTGCAGCTCGGCAAACACGGTCTGCGCCTGGGCCAGGATCGCGTAGTCGCCGCACCCGGGACACCAGCGGATGATCTGGTCGCTCATGTAGTCCTTCTTCGTGAGAAGGGGCTTGGCGACAGCGTTGGGGGTGGGTTCCGACATCAGTTGCTCCTAGCCGAGTGTTTGACAATCGCTGTGTAGATCTCGCTGACCTTGAACGCCTGGCCTTGAACCTTGGTGACCGCGACGCAATCGACCAGCGTCTCCGCGCGCAGGATTCGACAAAGCTGGCCCATGTTCATCTCGGGTACGAGCACCGTCTGGAACGAGGTGAGCACCTCCAACAGGTTCTTTGGGAGCGGGTTCATCCAGCGCATGTGGGTGTAGGCCACCTTGTAGCCCCGGGACTGGGCCATCTCGCAGCCGCTCCGGATCGCGCCCGCTGTGGAGCCCCAGCCGATCACCAGCATTTCGCCGGGGTCCCCCGTCACGACCAGGTCGGGCACTGCGATCCGTGCGATCTTCTCGGCCCGGAGGTGCACCATCCGCTCGTGGTTGAGCGGATCGTAGGAGACGTTGCCGGTGCCCTCTGCCTTTTCGATGCCGCCGATGCGGTGCTCCAGCCCGGGCGTTCCAGGCTTGACCCAGGGGCGAGAGAGCGTGGTAGGGTCCCGCTGGTAGGCCTTGAACCCGTCCGGATCGGTCCGGAACTGCACCTTGAAGTCGGGGATCTTCGAGATGTCCGGCACCCGCCAGGGCTCAGAGCCGTTCGCGAGGTAGCCATCCGTCAGCACGATCACCGGGCACATGTGGGTGACCGCCGCCCGGACCGCCTCGACGGCGACGTCGAAGCACTCGGTGGGCGAGCTGGCCGCGATGACGGCGACCGGGGCTTCGCCGTTGCGGCCGTACATCGCCTGCATGAGGTCCGATTGCTCGGTCTTGGTGGGCAAGCCGGTCGAGGGGCCGCCGCGCTGCACATCGATGATGACGAGGGGCAGCTCGGTCATCACGGCGAGGCCGATGGCCTCTGCCTTGAGCGCCATGCCAGGGCCGGAGGTCGTGCAGACGCCGAGGGAGCCGCCGAAGCTGGCGCCGATAGCGGAGCCGATGGCGGCGATCTCGTCCTCGGCCTGAAAGGTGGTGACGCCGAACTGCTTGTAGCCAGCGAGCTGGTGCAGGATGTCGGAGGCGGGGGTGATCGGGTAGCTGCCCAGGAACAAGGGCACGCCTGCCTTCTGGGCCCCGACGACGAGCCCGATGGAGAGCGCCTGGTTGCCGAGGATGTTGCGGTAGGTGCCGGGCGGCAGCTGGGCCTTCGGGACCTCAAAGCGGGTCTCGAACAGCTCGACGGTCTCGGCGTAGGCGTGGCCTGCCCGCATCGCGCGCAGGTTCGCCTCGCGGAAAGGCTCCTTGAACTTGACCTGGATCCAGGCTTCGGTCGGCCCCTGGTCGCGGTTGTAGAGCCAGTACGCCATGCCGAGGGCGAAGAAGTTCTTGGTGCGGTCCACCTCTTTCGTGCCAAGCCCGAGGCCTTCGATGGCCTCTTTGGTCATGCGGGCCATGTCCACGTTGACGACCCGGAACTCATCCAGCGAGCCATCTTCCAGCGGGTTCGTGGTGATGCCCGCCTTCTCGAACTCACGGGGTTGAAACTTCTCTTGGTTCACGACCAGCATGCCGCCCTTGCGCAGGTCGGCGATGTTCGCCTTCAACGCGGCGGGGTTCATCGCGAACAACACCTCGGGCGCGTCCCCCGGCGTGAAGATGTCGCTGGAGGAGAAGCGGATCTGGAACCCGGAGACCCCGGCCAGGGTGCCAGCCGGGGCTCGAATCTCAGCCGGGAAGTCCGGGAAGGTCGCGAGGTCGTTGCCGGCCAGCGCGGTGGTGTTCGTGAACTGGCTGCCGGTGACCTGCATGCCGTCGCCGGAATCGCCGGCAAAGCGGATGACGACGTCATCAACGGAGTGGGTGGGC